>DATKXO010000248.1:0-7271 GCA_035528995.1 Phycisphaerae bacterium
TTGAAGGGCGCGCGGAAGCGCCAGGCGGCCGCCGTATGAGCCTCCAGCCGACGCTCTACCACGGCCGCTGTGCGCCCGTGATCGGGCGCGGGGTGAAGTTCGGCGCGGACGTGCTCATCGACGGGCACGCGCCCGTGACGATCGGCGACGACGCGTTCGTGGCCCATCGGGTGCTGATCCTGACGGGCCAGCACGCGTACGAGCAGTCGGGCGCGGCGCGGCAGCGCGCCATCCGGGCGCGGCCCGTGATGATTGGCGAGGGGGCCTGGATCTGTTCGGGCGCGATCCTCTGCCCCGGCGTGACAGTCGGCGCGCACGCCGTCGTCGGGCCAGGCGCCGTCGTGATGCGCAACGTCCCGCCTTGGACCATCGTCGGCGGGAATCCCGCGGTCCGGATTCGGCGCATCCGCCGAGGAGGCGCGCGATGATCACGGTCGTGTGTTGGAAATGGCAGCCGGCGCCAGGCTACCGCTCGACCTTCGGGCCCGAGACGGTGAACGTCCTGCGGCGGATGGTGGCTCGCCACTATCCGCACCCGCACCGGTTCCTCTGTGTCACCGACGAGGCGGCCGGCCTCGACGCCCAGGTGGAGGTTATCCCGGCCTGGAACGACTTCGCGCGCGTGCCGTCCCCCTTCGGCGGGCGGAACCCGAGCTGCTACCGACGCCTGCGCGCGTTCCATCCGGACATCGCGGCGGTCTTCGGTGACCGGTTCGTCAGCCTCGACCTCGACACCGTCATCCTTGGGGACGTGACGCCCCTCTGGGACCGGCCCGAGGACTTCGTCATCTGGGGCGACACGAACCCGCGCACGGCCTACAACGGGTCCATGTTCCTGATGGGGGCCGGCCGGCGGCCGCAGGTCTGGGCGCAGTTCGATCCGGCGGTCTCGCCCGACCGGGCGCGCCGCGCGGGGCATTTCGGGAGCGACCAAGGCTGGATCAGCTACTGTCTCGGCCCCCGCGAAGCGAAGTGGACCAAGCGGGACGGGGTCTACAGCTATCGGAATGAGATCCGCGGGCGCGAGGTGCCGGCGAACGCCCGGATCGTGTTCTTCCACGGGCAGTATGACCCCTGGATGCCGCAGATCCAGCGGGCCTGTCCGTGGGTCACGGCTGCCTATCGGGCCGCGAGGGAGGTCCCCGCATGAGCCTCATCACGTTCGCCCAGGCGACGGCGCAGGTCCGGCGCGGGGACCTCGTCGAGGGGTCGCCGCTGGACGCGGAGGCCGCCGACCTGGTGCAGAAGATGGCGGCTGCGGAGGCCATCATCCTCGACTATCTCAAGGTGACGACGGCGCCCGGGTCCCCGCCCGCGTGGGACGAGACGACGGTGCCCGAGGTGGTCCGGGCGGCGGTCCTCCTGCAGCTCGCGGAACTGTATCGCTTCCGCGGGGACGAGGCAGCGGGCGCGGCCCAGACGGCTGGCGATTTGTCGCCGGTGATCACAAACCTGTTACGCCGGTATCGCGACCCGGCCCTGGCCTGACATGCCGACGATCCACGGCTCGAGCGGCGCCATGCGGGAGCGGCTGGTCCTCCAGTCGCAGGTGCCGCAGCCGGTCTCGGTGGCCAGCCTGGAGGAGCTACTCGGCGACGCCATCGCGGTGACGGTGACCCCGCATGGGTTCGAGACGGGTGATCGCGTGCGGGTCGTGGGGGCGGAGCCGCCGGCCGGCTCTCCGCCACTCTGGGGCGACGACGATGGCGCGAATGGTGTGGTGACGGTGACCGTCACCGGCCCGACCTGGTTCACCTATCCGCTGGGCGTGGACATCGGGTCGCCCGGGACGATCGGCGGGACCATCACCGCGACCTTCGTCTCGGATGCGCAGGGCGGGCGGCGGGCGACCTGGTGGACGGTGGCGACGGTGGCGGCCGAGATGATTCCGATTCGCGCGTGGGAGCGGCTGCAGGCGGCGGCGATTCAGATCGAGCGGACCTATCGCTTCCGTATCTATGCGCGGGCGGACATGAGCGAACGTTTCCGGGCGCAGTGGACGCCGGTCTGGCCCCCGGGCTCGACGACTCAGACGCTGGAGATCACGGGTGTGCTGCCCGACCCGGCGTGCCCGGCCTACCAGCTCCTGGAGTGCAGCCGATGAGCCCGAGCTATTGCCCTCTCGCGTCGGTTGGTGATGCCGTGGTCCAGGCGTTGGCGCAGGATGCGACGCTCGCGGCACTGGCCCCCGGTGGCGTGGCAACGGATGTGGACGAGAGTCCGACGTTTCCATTCGTGCTGGTCGAAGTGCTTCATGCCGGAGACCTCGGCGGGTTCGGAACGAAGCCGGGTCTTGGCGCCGTGCCTGACATGGAGTTGCGGCTGCACGTCTTCCAGGGGGAACACGGCACGCTGCGGAATGCGCAGATTGTCATCGCGCGGGCGGTCGCCGTGATGGCCGATCCGCCAGCGGTCTCCGGCTACGGCCGAATCGGGATCTTTCACGAGTCGACGATCCCGCTGGCCGACCAGGAACTGCGCGGGGTGAAGGTGTTCGAGATTGTCGCGTCGTTCCGGCTGCTGATCGAGGAACGGTGATGCTGATCACTGTGACCGACCCGACGCCAATCCCGACGGACGACCGCTGCCCGAAGTGCGGCGCGCCGAGGGAGGCGCGGATTCAGTCGCAGAGTTTCGGGCCGGTTCACGATGTCTGCGGATCGTGCTGGCACGACTTCGTGGAACGGACGGTTCCAGACACGCCGGTGATGCCAGACCTGGACGTGGAATGAGCCAACGCCAGCGGGAGGCGCATCTGTGGGCGGGTCGGCTCCGGCACCTCGAGCCGGTGGCGATGGGATGGATCTACGAGAGTGACACGACCGCGACCGCGGACCTGGCGCGGCGCATCCTGGCGCAGGCAGTCGGCTTGCGCCGGTTACTAGACCAGATGGCTGGACGCGTGAGCGTTCCAGGAGAGGAGCACCGATGAAAAGCGCGAGTCCGGACATCAAGATCGAGTTCGGCCAGGGCAGCCCGATGGTCGACATCTCGCAGTGGGTGGTCTCCGACGTGCCGCTGGGCGGCGAGGGGATCTACATCGACGGGACGCCCTACGGCGTCACGTCGACCGTCAACGAGTCCGTCGGCGTGGACAACCAGCCGGACGTGACCCTCGAGATGTTCTTCGACGACGCCGACGATGGGCCGCTGGATCTCTTCGGCACGCTGTCGGACCGGAACACAGCGGACTACACCCTGAAGGTGACCTGGACGGTGGGCAGTCCGGTGACCTACTCCGAGTGGCCGTGCGCGATCAAGGCCAACCCGGTGGTCGGCAAAGTGAAGGACGTCACGCGGATGCGCGTGGTCCTGACCTCGCGTGGTCCGGTGGTGCATCACCGCCTGAGCGCGTAGTCGCAGACATCAGACACAAGACGCCCGGCTGGATCCCTAGGACGGCCGGGCGCCATTGGAGGACAGCATGTCAGCACCGTTCGCCTCACGAACGACCGTCACGATCCCGATCCCGTTCGACCCGCCGAACGAGGTCACGCTTCGCAAACTCGCCGGGCGACATCTCGAGCGAGCGAAATCCGCCTTTCTGCAGCGGCTTGTCCGCGATGTCCAGCAACGCGGGGGCGCCGCGGTGCAGAAGGACATGGAGCAGCTCTTTCGGTCGGACGAGTCCAGCCAGGACACGGCGGCCACGGTGCAGGCCGTCAAGGCCGATCCACTGAACGGCTACGACAAGTACGAATTGGCCGCTGCCGGGATCAAAAGCTGGACCTATCCGGAATCGCTGGTCCCGCAGAAGGTGCTGGACGAGGACGGGCACGAGGTCCTCCGGGTGGTGGCGATCGACGACCTCGAGGATGAAGGCTTGACGTTTTTCGCGACCGAGGTCATGCGGATCACCAAGCCATCGCTGTTCCAGACGGAGGACGAGGCGGAGGCGGACCGAAAAAACGACTGATCCGGCTGGATCGCGCGTTGGACAAGGAGGGGCCGCTCCCGGACGCCCTCTGGATCAGCCGGATCTGCCAAGAGTTCCCGTGCTACGGGCCCGAGGAAGCGGAACGCGCCTGGCGGCGGGCGCCGGTGGGATGGCTTGAGGAGATCATCGAGGCGCGCCACTACGCGGAGGCCAAGGCCCTGTACGAGCGGACGGCGCGGCCGGAGGATCTCCCGAAGGATGACCCGATGATCACGCTTGTTGAGGAAATCAGATACCAGCGTGAAGGTGAACGGTTGGCGGCGTCACGCGCACGAAAGGGTCCTCGTGGCTGATCTATTCAGAACCACGCTCGATACCAGCCTGTTGAATCAGGCGATCACGGCGATGCCCGAGGCGCTGCGCATTCGCGTGCAAGAGGCCTGTCGCGTCTCGGCCAGCCACATCGTGCGTGAGATGAAGAACCGACTGTCGCGTCAGCTCTCCCCGACGGCGACCGGCGTGACTGTGGCTGGCATCCTGACCGAACCCTCGTATACCGGCGAGGGCTGGATCGTGCGAACGACGGACGTACTGGGAGAGGCCGAGGTAGCGCGGCGTCAAGCCCCAGACCCTGGGATGCGGCCCTCGAAGTGGCTACGGCGCTCGCAAACGCAGTATTGGAAGGAGGCGCACGTTGGCCTCTATCTGGAGAAGGGCACCGCGCCGGGAAAGCGCCGCAATCGGGCGCGCACCGCGCGGCGGCCCTTCTTCTACGCCTCACTCGAACTTGAAGCGCCTGCGCATGAGCGCCGCCTGCTCACCGCGATGGTCGCCGCCGCCGGGTCCGTCGGACTGGGGGGCTAAATGGCTGCGTCCGTCCCACTCATCTTCCGAGTCGCCGCGAACCTCACGGAACTGCGGTCGAACCTCGCCGAGATGAAACTCCAACTAGAGACGACCAAAGCGTCGATGGAGCGGATGACCAAGGCCTTCGACGGCTCGAAGCTCATCGCGGACGGCAACGCGCTGGTGGCGGTTGTCGAGGGACTCGGTGGCGCGTCCAAGCTGACCGAGGCCGAGCAGCGGCGCGTCAACGCGACCCTCCAGGAGTCCCTCGCGAAATACAAAGTACTCGGGCGCGAGGCGCCAGCGTCGATGTTGGCGCTCGAGAAAGCGACGGCCGGAGCCGTCCGTGAAACCGAAAAGGCCTCCATGTCTGCCTCGCGGTTCGGCGTCGTCGCCGGCGTCGCGTTTGCGGCCGCGCAGGCCGGATTGCGCCTGCTGATGACCGGCGTGCGGTCGCTTGGTTCCGCCTTTGTGGCGGGCGCAATCGACATGAACGCGACGCTTGAAAGCTCGACGCTGCGGTTTGCTGCGCTGATGGGAGACGCGGACCGGGCCCGCGAGCACATCAAAGACCTCTTTGAGATTGCGAAGAAGACGCCGTTCGAAACGGGACCGATCATCGAGGCCTCGAAGTTCCTCGAGGTCTACGGTGGCGCCGCGCTGAACACCCGCGACAACATCATCATGATGGGCAACGCCTCCGCCGCGACGGGGGCGCCAATCGAAGAGTTGGGCCGGTCGCTGGGGCGACTGTACTCCTCGCTTCAGCGGGGCGAGCCGGTCGGCGAGGCGATGGAGGCGATGCGTCGCTTTGGCATCATCACGCCTGAGGTCACCTCGAAGATCATGGCGGCCACGGGAAGCGTCGAGAAAGGGCGGGCGGCCTGGGACGCGTTCACCGAGTCGATGGGGCGGTTCGGTGGGGCGATGGAAGCGCAGGCCAGCACGTGGGCGGGCGTGGTGAGCACGTTCAAAGACAGCGCCTCCATGCTGATCGCTGAAGGGTTCCGCCCGATGTTCGAGATGTTGCGCGACAGCATCAAGAAGGTGAACGCTTATCTCGAAAGCGACGAGGCGAAAGCTGGCATCGAGCGTCTCGCGATCCGGGTGAAGGGCGCCGTCCTGACGGTGTCGTCGGTCATCATGGACGACATCATCCCCGCGCTCTCCACGATGGTGAGCGTCACGCAGTCAACGCTCGACACTGCCCGAGACCTCTGGCAGAGCATCCCCTCGCCCATTCGGGCGGTCGCGGTTGCCATCGGTGAGGTCACGGCGGCCTTGTATCTGATGAACATCGCGCTGGGCGCGCTGCGGACCTCCGGACTGCTGTTGGTGTTCGCGCCAATGGTCAAGCAGTTGTCGTTGATGCGCGAGATGGTGATCTGGGGCGGCTGGGGCGGGATGCGCCTGGTCTTCGCGGAATGGGCGGCGTCGTTGAGCGTGCTCTTGGGGCCACTCGCGGCGGTCGTCGGTGGCTTTGCGGTCCTCAAGACGATGGCGGGTTCGTGGCGCGGAGCGTTTGAGGACATCGGCGCGTTCATCACCGGTCGTCCGATGTTGAACACGCAAATGAACGCGCTCGGCCTCGACCCAGCAGATGTGGCGGGCCGGATCGCGGCTGGAGAGTGGGCTAAAGGGATCAGCGTCGTTGCGTCGCACGGCCAGTCGGTTCCTGCTGCTCCGACTCTCCCTCCACCTCCACCCAAGCCTCCGGCCAAGGCGGTGCGACCCTGGTATCTGGACGCGATGGCCATAGAGATGGCTGAGACCGCAAAGGCGATGGATAAGCTCGTCAACAGTGGGGGGATGCGGTTGGGCCCGCTCCGGCTCGAAGAGTTCAACACGCTCGTCAAAGAGAGCGGACCGATCTACGCAGGGTGGCGCGACGGACTCCTCGAAGTAAGTCATGTCTTCACCGACCAATACCAGGAGACGTTGCCGGTCGCCATCAACATGACGGACGAGATCCGTGAAGCGGTCGAGGCGGCGAAGCGGCCGACGGAGGAATGGCGCGATCGGTTGCGGGGGTTGAGTGACAGTTTCCGGTTGCTCTCGCAGACCGCCGGAGCATCTGGGCTCGGGCGTGTGGCGGGGTCCCTGGCGAACGTGACGGGGAGCCTGCGCCTGGCGTTGGATGCGTCGGATAGCCTGGAGTCGAGTTTCGACGACATTGGCAAGGGCGGGAAGGCGGCGGCGTCCGGGATGATCGGGGTCGCGGCTGCGGCGGCGCAGATCGCGGCGGCGATGGAGCAAGCGACACAAAGTACAAACAAGTGGGAAAACGCGTTGTCCGGCGCCGCGGCGGGCGCGTCGTTCGGCGCATCGGTCGGCGGCGGGTATGGGGCGGTCGCCGGCGGGATCGCGGGGTTCCTGTACGGCTATTTCAAGAACAATCCGGCGGACGACGTCACGCCGGCGATGCGGGCCGAATGGGTGGCGCAGTACGGCGGCGCGTCGTCGCTCAAGGGGATGCTGGCGGCGGCGGGCGCGTCGCTGGATGACTATAACATCGCGATGGCGGCGGGGGAGGACGAGCTCGAAGCGT
>DATKXO010000249.1:0-22209 GCA_035528995.1 Phycisphaerae bacterium
CCGAGCTGATTGGATCGGTTTGGCACAACGAACATCGGGGTGGAGACGTTCGCATAGCGGACTATCTGGGATGCCCAAAGCGTGGAGTCCCACCCCGGCCGCTCCATGCGGAACATCAGCGGCCGGCCCGGGTGTCTGGCAATGGCCCGGCGAATCGCCGCTAAGGCGTCGGGCTTATACGTGTCATCGTCATCCATGAAGCCCAGATTTTCGCCGCGCGCCTGACTCATCCCGTAATTCCGGGGCGTGGCCCCGAAGTCGCCGTAGTGGCGATCCAGCGCGAGGTACCGGCCAGGCAGTCCCGACTCCTCGAACATTCGGCGCGTGGCCTCCTCCGGCGGCCCGTCCTGGACCACGAGCACTTCGTCGCCGTCCACGAGTTGTTGGGAGCGGATCGAGTCGAGCGTGCGCTTGAGGCTCGGGCGGCCGATCGTGGGGACGATGATCGAGAGCGTCGGGCCTGTGGACTTGACGCGCATCACCGGCTGATGTTCAAATCGGGATGGCTCGGGGAACATCTCGTCCAGCAGCTTACGGAGGCCCGGTGTGAAGCCGTCGGCCGCGTACCCCAGGAACCACCGCCCGGCAACGCAGGCCCGTAGCTCGGCGTCTGTGCTACGTCCATGCGTGGTCGCCTTACGCTGGCCCATCGGCCGCATCGTGGCGCCGGCCCAGTTAAGGTACGCCGTGCCGACGCACAGGCCCGGCCGCCCCCGGTAGGACACCCCTTCGCACATCGCCAGGAACTTCGCCTTCTCTATCGGGATCGGCGCGTGCGTATCCCCGTGGAGCATCGTCTTGCCAGCGGCGGCGAGCGTATCGCGGGTGTGCCGCAGGTGCTTTAGCCAGGTAGTCTCCCAATCGGTCCTGGCACGGAGGTCGCCGAAGTGGTAGGACCCGAGCTGCGAGAAGGCCAGCGGACGCAAGAGCACTTGGTCATCGGAGAGAAATACGAATCGCTCGGAGAGATCCGGCTGCCGACATGCCAGCCGCAGCTTCTCGATGATATTGCCGTCTTTTGTTGGCAGGTCATCCGGGGCCGGTAGGTGGCGCACCCCGCGTAGCCACGCCGGGCGGTGGCCGACGACCCAGACCTGGCCGAGGTTTTCCAGGTGCTTTTCGACGGAACGCAGCGCGTACCGCAGCTCGATGTCATCGAGCCGGCTGCCGGTGCCCAGCGCAACCACGACGTCGACCGGCTCCGCCTTGACTGGCCCCGCAAACTCGGCGGCCGGGAATCCTGGGGACCGCAGCGTCTCGCCGGGCAGCGGATTGAACCACGGCGGATCGGCGGAATAGCCCGGCTTGAGCCAGCCGTCGCGCACCCAGTGCCCGCCCCCTTCGCGCCACGCCTGCCAGTGATCTCCATCGGCCTGCGGTACTACCGGCCTCCGCTTCGGCTGCGGCCGGTACTTTTTGAGCATCTCCCGGTACGCCGGTAGCGACGTGTCGTACCAAATACCGCTGGCATCGCGCTTGGCGATGGTCTTTTCCAGGTCCAGTAGGTATTCGACGGGCTTCGTCTTAACCCGCTCCGTCACTTCAGCGTAACTGGCAAAGCACAGCATCAGGGCAGCCCCCCTTCGCTCACCGTTGCGATTCCGTCCCCCGAGGGATACCGCGTGTAGTCACCGAGCGGCGTGTCGATGTCGTACTTCTTGTACCAGATATACTCCGGGCTGCCCGTCCGCGAGATAATCCAGGCACCCGATGGATCCCACCAGACCATGAAGGTCCCAGCCTCGCTGTACATGTACCAAAACGGCCGACCGTTGTAGTAGCCATATCCGCGCGAGTACCCGCCCGCAGCACCGGCCGGCGTCAGGTCGCCCTCGACGAGCAGGCCGGGCCATACGATGTCGTCGTCCGTCCAACCCTGGCCCGGCTGGCTGCTGCCCGAGGAATCGCTGGGCGGGGGCGGGTCACTTGGCGGCGGCGGGTCGCTCGACTCGCAGACGTAGATCGGCACGACGGTGGGCGGGAGGTCCACGATGGACGTGATGTGGCCGCAGGCGTCGTAGTAGATGCGCTTCTGCGGAAACACCAAGTAGTTGCCGCAACGGTTCCACGGCCGGCAGACCACCACATCGATGAACCCGGCAGTTCCCGCCTCCGTGTCCCAACGCTCGTTGACCCACGCCGGCATCCAGGTGCCGATTTCCGAGCGGTCCCTGATGTGCGTATAGTGGAACCAGTCGCCGGCATCCAGCACCGGGACCTCGCCGCTAATCACCGGCCCGAGGTACACGTCGATCCGACCCCCGGGATCGGTGTCGTAGCGGTCCGAGTACGGCGTGCAGACGGCCCACCACTCATTAACGCCAAGCCGCGTGACCTGCCGCGGCGCTTCGGCAACCTGGGCCCACTTCAGGGCCCCGCGCAGCTCGGCGTCCGGGCCGAACTCGACGATCGGGAACAGGATGCCGCGGTCGGCGAGCTGCTCGGCCGCCGCCGCCGTGCCCGGGCGCGGCTCCTGGGTGATCGTCAGGCCGGGCAGATCCACGTCGCCGCGGTGCTCAAGCGCCTGGGCACAGTGGCCGAATAGCTCCTGGAGCAGCTCCACCAGCCGCGGGTCAACATTAAAGGCCCGCGCCTCTTCCAGTCGTGCAACCGCTTCGGTGAACACGTCACGGCTCCAGGGCGTAGAGGGTGAGTTGCTCCGACGCCTGGTGCCCCCAGAACTTATAGGCGGCGAGCTGCCGCTGGGCCATTCCCCGATCAGCGACGACCCGGCCGGCGATCCCGAAGTGGATCACGCGACGACCCGGCTCATCCCCCAGCGTGCTGCGGGCCTTCTTGATGTCCAGCAGGACGTGCCGCTTGTCGTCCCCCACCGAGAGGCCCGTGTAGGGCGTGGCGTGCGTCGCCAGCAGGGCGGCCAGCGCGTCATGGTCAAACGTGACGGAAGCCCGCAGCTTCGCCTCGTTGGCCGTCGGCAGAAAACTGACGCCCAGGTTCCGGGGCCCGGCGGCGGTTGCCGGCCGCTTCCCCGTGCGGTAGCTCCAGGCGATGTCGCCCACCTGGTAGACGCTCGTCGCGTCCGGGGCGGTGGTGAAGTTCACGGCCGGCGTCAGCGTGTTGCCGGTGGCCGTCTTAACGACCCGCACCTGCCCGGCGCCGGTGCCCTCCAGGATGGCCACGGGCGCCCCGGACAGCTCCGCCTCAAAGGTCCGCGTGGTGTCCACCAGCGAGGAGACGGAACCGCCGGTCGCCGTGCCGCGGATGTGGTACTGCACCGCGTAGCGGCTGGTCGTGTCCGGCGTCACGTCCCAGGCGGCCACGCCGAGCTGCGTGGCCGACGGGCGGCTGGTGACCGTGCTGGTCTGCCCGGCGCCGGTGCCGTCGACGATCGTCACCGTCCCGCCGATCATGTCCAGCGAGAACCCGGCCGTCGTGTCGGAGAGGGTGGTGGATGTGGCGGCAGTCACCGCTCCCTGGTACGATACGCCGTCGCTGTGCCCCTCGTCCAACAGCAGGATCCGGTCGTACTGCCCGGCGGCGAAGGCCCGCGTCTGGCCCAGCAGCGTGGCCGGGCAGCACTGGCCGAACGCCTCAGGGTAGGTCACCGTCCACCACTTCCCGCTCCCTTGGTGGAAGCACAGGGCGGTCTTGGGTCTGGTTCCGCCCTGGCCCGCCAGCGTCACCCAGAACCGGACGATCCCCCGTGTGGCGTCGGCGTCGACGTGCCACCAGCGGGCCTTCCCCCAGTCCACGCGGCTGTCGCGGAAGAAGTCGAGAGTCGGCAGCGCGAACCCGTCGTCGGATTGCTCGTCCGGCGTGATCCGCCAGGGGCCCTTGGCGTCCAACAGGTAATGCGTCCCATGGAGGCTGGTGTGGCACGCCTGTGACAGGCAGCCCCGGTAGAACCGCAGGCGGGGGACCGCGTCGATCTGCGGCTGGGACACGTAGGTGATCTTGTAGACGTGGCGGTCCTTCAAGGCCCAGAGGACCGATCCCCCTGGAATCGCTCCAGTGAGAAAGTCGTGGTCATCCTTGAGGTTCTCCTGGATGGTCAGCGTGTTCTGGCTGGTCGGCACGCTCTCCGGCTCGTCCGGCTCGCTGAAGTAGGCCCGGTTGTTCTGGTCCAGCCCGGGGTGGACCATGTACGCCTTGCCGGAAGCGGTGACTCCGCCATAATTGGCCGAGAGCGTGAGGGTTTGCGCCTCGACGTTCACGCTGTCGATTAGGTAGTGCTTGTCGCCGCCGCGGAGGTAGAAGTACCGGCCCGCCATGACCGAGGTGAAGTGCGTCCCGGTTCCCGTTACGGTCGGGCTGCCGTTGGTGACAGCGACCGTCCCCTCGTCGTACACCGCGTCGACCAGATACCAGGTCCGGTCCTGAAACTGGACGGCCACCCGCTTGTAGTCGGGCGGCATCCCGAACCGCCGGGCGTAGAGTAGGTTCTGGCTGAGGATCGGTAGGGCCTCGCAGGTGGTCCGCAGCGTGGCGTCCGAGGAGTTATCGCTGTCGTAGGTGGCGTTGCCCGAGCCGGGGTTGGCAACCGTGGCCACCAGGTAGAGGACCTTCGCCTGGTCGCCCGTGGAGCGAAAGAGCTGGATCTTGGTGCAGCGGGCCTGGGGCGAGTAGGGGACCGTCCAGTCGAATCCGTCGTTGGTCTGGGCGGCCACGGTGGTGAGCGGGCTCAGGTCGCTATAGGCGGTGATCTCGCCCGAGTCGTCGACGTAGCGGAACCCGCAGTAGTACGTGGCCGACAAGGCGGCCCCGGCCGCGGGGTCGCGCACCACGGTCGGGCCGGCAGCCGGGGCATCCATGCCGAGCTGCTTGGCCGTGCCGTAGCCGTTGGTGATTGAGCCCCGGTCCAGGCCGTTACAGCGGATGATCTGTCCCTGGCGGGTCTGGCACCAGCAGGGCCGCCAGTAGACGGACAGGCCGGTCTCAATGTTGGGGCGCTGGTAGCCGATCATACCGGGCACCTCCCAGCCGTCACGTTGCCGTCCTCGTCCAGGGCCAACAGCAGCAGCCCCTCGGGCCGGTTGAAGGCGGCGATCGTCAGCAGGTCTTTTAATGTCGTAATGTCGGCCACCTCCCCACCGCCGCGGGCGGTGACGTTCTCGAACCAGACCTCGCGCATCCCCTTGCGTACGTCGAGCTGCCCGGGAATGACAAGTTCAGCGTTGTCCTGCTCGACGGCCGCCTCGGGAGGCAGGTCGGTGGGATCGGCGTTGGAGAAGAGGCCCTTCCAGTCCATTACAGCGCCACCAATCTCGCCCAGGTCGGGATCTTAAAGGCCACCCATCCGGCGGGCGTGGCGGGGCCCTCGACCATACCCTCGTCCCGCTCCTCCGCCTGCCACCGGGCCCTGTCGTAAAGGCCCTCTATCCGCTTCAGCTCGTGGGGGTCGAGCAATTGCGCAAGTTCCAGCCGGCAGCAGGCGGTGAAGAACGATTGCAGGTACTTCGGCACGTCCAGCGGGTCGGAGATGTAGAAGCCGCGGCCCGTGAAGGTGCTACTGACGGCCGAGTGAACGGTCAGGTGCGTGGTGTCCGTCACGGCCGTGATGATCTTCTCCTCGTCCGGCTCGCTGAGCAGCAGGTCGGGCTCGCTGCCGTCCTCGCCGATCCGTAAGACCGTGCCGATCATCTTGGCGTTAAAGCTGGTGCCCGTGCCGACGATGGCCGTCAAGCCGCTGGTTCCCGCCACCGTGGCTACGGAGCCGCTCCGCTCGGCGTCGGCGTAGCCGGTGTAGCGGAGCCGGCGCGGGGCGCAGTCGGCCAGGAATTGGAGGGTCTGGGCCGCGCCGGGCAGGCCGTAGAAGCGGAACTCAAGCTGTCCGTAGGAGTCGTCATCCCCCAGCAGCGTCCACTGGAAGCCGTAGCTCTGCGTCGTGAGGAGGGAGCGGACCTGGTGCAGCCACCTGTCCGGGTGGACGTACCCGCCGCCCCAGATGCCGCGCTCGTCGTGCAGCTCGAATATCTTTTGGACGTCCCCGTCCACCGGGTAGCCCATCTTGTAGAGCGAGAAGGTCCCGGCCGCCACGTCGGCGCCCGGGTTGCGGTCCGCGGCGAGCTGGACGACGGTCGCGCTCTTCCACTCGGCGATGGGGTAGAGGACGGTGGCGGTCCCTGCGTCGAGCACGACCTCATATTCCCGCACGTTGTCGGGCCAGGTCTCGCTCGCCCCCGGCGTGAGCGTGAGCTGGCGCTCGCAGGTGCCCCCGCCCGCGTGGTCATAGGCGACCGTGGCCCCGCTCTCGCCGGTCCAGGGGGCGACCAGGTCGATCTGGCGGATCTTGCGGTAGTATTTCCAGGGCCGGGCCAGGCCCATCTCGCGGAGCCCGTCCCGCACGGCCCGGCGCAGCCGGCGCTCGCCCGCCTCAAGCTGGAGTGTGTCGCACCAGTCCCGCAGGTCGTCCAGGGCGTCGCGGTAGGTGCGGAGTTCGGGTGCTACGCTCATGGTCGGTCGAAGCCTCCAGTGGACTCCTGCGCGGGGCGGGTGAAGGCCACCTGCGACTCGGCCCCGGGCCGGTGGTAGCCCGCCGAGTCCTCAGCGAACCGCGGGTAGTCGGGGTAGGAGTACGCGATGGCCGTACCCCCGGCAAAGCCAAGATTCATCAGCCAGAGGAGCATCACGCCACCTCGATGTAGTTGCCGCAGACCAGCACGTACTGGGCGGCCGACAGGACAATGTCCATGGCCTCGTCCGCATCGGCCACCTCGAACCAGCCCCCGGGGTTCCACCCAAGCTGGACGCCTGGAATCTGATTGCCGTCTGCATCCACGCTCACCGGGATGGGCCCGTCGGCGGTCCCAAAGCAGTCCGTCCCGGTCGTGCCGCTCTCGAAGTAGACATTCGTTGGCGTCGCCGATAGGCCGATAATGACCATCGACAGGACGCGGATTTTCTTCGTCCCCGTCGGTGCGGGGATGACGGCCGTCCCGGACGTGTTCGTGACGGCGTGGAAGCGTTTGACCGTACACTTCGTGGCCCCGTCGTAGACATAGCCGGACTGGGCCGCGGCTCCGACAAAGCCCATTTCGGCCGTACCGGCCGGCAGGGCCTCGCCGAACTTGATGTCGCCGATATAGGTCTCGTCGGTGACGTTGCTGGCCGGCACCACCGAGAGCGATGCGGCCATGGCCTGCTGGCCGAGGTTGGCGGCTGGCAGCGTGACGATGTCCACGTTGCCGATGTTGTTGTCGCCGGCCGGCAGGGCGTTAGTGATCGCCGTAACCGCCGAGACCGTCGTGAGGACTCCGCTGGAAATAACCACGGCCCCGGTGTTACAGGCGGTGACCTTTCCGTCGATACTGGCCAGGCTGGCATTGCCCGTGTCCTGCTTAGCCGAGGTAGAGGCTCCGGCGGGAAGGGGCAGCGCCGCGGCGGAGATCGGTTGAGTGGCCTGCCAGAAGGTTCCCGTGACGGCGATGGAGGTGCCGAGCTTAGCCAGCACGGCCGCATCAGTGACCGGCAGCGGGGCGTCGGACATGACGACATTGAGCGTGCCATCCCCGGTGGAAAATGCCTGGAGGACGACCTGGGCGACCTTGCTATCCACCACGTCATGGAGGATAGCCCCCCCGCCGCTGCCCGCGTTCAGTTCAAGGCCCGAAAATGTTGGTTGTGCCATTGTCTATCTAATCCCTCATACTGCGCAGCCCACGACACCCCCGCCGATGATCGCCGCCTTACGCCCCGCGAATCCCGCCACCGCCGCCGGGAACGGCCGCGACCGCAGCGTGCCCATGCACCAAGGCTCGGCGTATAGCTGCTGGATTTCGGAGGAGAGGAGGGAGCGGGACCAAATCGGCACATTCCCAATTCTGCCGTTTGCGTCATACTCTATGCCGGTGGCAAACGCGGCTGCACCGATTGTGGTGTTGTCAAGCCCCGTGGGTGTCGTCCACTCCGCTAACCTGTTGCTCGCACCATTGCAGTAGACGCTAACTCCAGTGCCATCAAACACGGCAGCCGCAAAGGCGGCCTTGCCGATTGTCAAACTGCCCACTTCGATCAGTTTGTTTACTGCCCCATTTCGTATCTGAGCACGGACATTGGCATCATGCCAACACAGCCAAAAAAATGATTGCGCGTTCGTGTCGCCAATCGCTGCGATGGTATGATAACCAGTGACGGAATCCGGCACAAAGAAGCCGGCGATCGTAAGCGGGGCCGTTGAAACCACAGCAGTAGGCCCCCATACATGCTGATCTGCGCCGCCACCCGCAAAATCCAGCGCCCTCCCAAACTCCCCCACCGTCCACGTCGGGCCGTTGGTCAGCGTGCCGTCGCAGTTGTTGCCCGACTGATCGACTGCTACGTTGCCCCCGTCCTCGTTCATCGGCCAATACCCGACGAGCCCATCCCGGAGGTTGCGAGCACGGCAGTTGCGACCGCGCGCACGCTTGACCTTCATGGTGTCCGACCATGATGGTCTTCGCTTCGACGGCAGATACAGCACTCCCATCACCACTCCCAGACGTTGGACCGCATGACCTCATCATCCACGACGTTCGGATCGCACGGCATTGTCCCGACAGGATCAAGCCCGGCAGCCGCGGCAGACCCGTAGCCGGTGGCATCGGTCGGCAGTTCCCCGGTCGCGTCACCGCCGGAGAGGAACAACGTGAATCCGCCGTTCCCGGCAACAATCGCCGCGCCTTCGTCGTGCGTGACCTCAAGCTGTATCTGGGCGCCAAGGTAGAGGTTAGCGGTGTTGTTAATCTCCACGTCACCAATGAGTTCTGCGCCGTTGACGATCGAAGACCCGGCGATAAACCCCAGGTCGTCGTCGGCAAGCTGCGTATAGGTGATCTTGCCCGTGGCCGGGTCGATGATCCAACAGGTCTGCTTGACGTTGATCCGCCCATCGTTGTTGAACGTGATCGTCTGACCGGAATTGTTGGCCAGCACAAAACGGTAGAATTGTGGCAGCATGTTTACTTCCTCGCGGTCTGAACGTGCCCCTCGTTGACCACGCCGAGCCCCAGTTCGGCTGCGCGGCTGATCGCCTCCAGCCGGATTGCATTCAGAGCGACGATCGTGCCTGAACCCTCCCCGAACAGCCAATTCACGAAAGCGACGTTGGCCGCCCCGAACGGGTCTATGGTGTCCTTGCCACACCACGACACCCACAGTATCCGCTTGTGGTCGGTCAGGGTGGCGAACTCATTAGCCACCGTGGCCGTGAACGCCTCGTCGCCGCTGATGCTCGGGCGGTTGCGCTTGCAGTACTTGGTGTTGAGGTCGACCACAACCTCCGCGTCCGTCATGCCGGTGTACCCGCGTGTCAACGGGTCGTCGGTCAGTTCTGTCTTTAGCACTGCATAATCCATCGCTTCCCCTCCTCCCGGCCGTGCCGGGCTACCCCCAAAACCACTCCCAAAACCCCTTGATTATCAACGGGATCGCCGCGGCCCCTACCAGGCAAAAGCCCTTGACCTGGCGCCGGCGGGTCCTTTCCAGGGCGTCCACGCGGGACTTTGTCGCGTCGTGGTCCCGTAGGATGCCGACCGATTGCCCGTTGCCGTCGCGCCCGAACAGCGTGACCCGCGTGCGCTCGATCTCCGCCTTACAGGCGCGGACCTCCACCCCGAGGGCCGCCGTGCTCGCGGCGCCCTCCGCGAGACTCTCGATCACGCAATCCAGGCGTTCGTGGACGCCGGTGATGTCGCCGAGGGTCGCAGGCCGGTCGTCACTCATGCCCCCCTCCGCTTCTTTTTGTGCCAGTGCGGGGTGTGCTTCTCGCGCACCTCCGCCTCCAGTTCAGTCCTTCTGCTCGCCTGGCTCGGGTCGTCCAGGATCTTCTGCGTGACGTGCTGGTCCACGATGTCCTGGGCCAGCGGCACGCTCGGGGCCTGGCGGGGCGTGGCCCGGTGGGTCACCATCCCGTCGCAGGACCAGTTCTCCTCGATGCACCGCCGCTTCACGTCCCCGCGCCCGTTCACCCACGCCTTCGGGTCGCCGGGGAAGCGGGCCAGGCTGCCCTTGTAGACCTTGCCGGTGACGCTCACGCCAGCCGCCTCCGCTATGGCCCGGTAGCGGTTTCCCGTCTTTTCGTCGCCGACGAACTGGTTGCCGCTGCACTCGCCGCTGAGGAACTCGCGGTCGGTAACGCTCCTAGGCGCTTGCCGCGTGGCGAGCATCTCGGCGATATTGTGCGACTCGCCGGCCGCGCGCATCTGCTCGTACCGTGCCTGGACGGCCGGGTTGTCGCTGATGATCTGGAGGTCTACCGTGTTGGTCATGGCTACGCCGCCTTCTTCTTCGTCGTGCTCTTCTTACCGCCGCCCTGTCCCGGCTGCGGCTGCGGCAGGGGCTTCTGGGGCTGCACCAGGTAGCGTTCCGTATCCCCGCCGTGGGCCTTGGCCCAGTCGGAGAGCAGGTTGTTCACGGCCGAGTAGTCGCCGAAGAGCCGGGCCTGCTCGATCAGGATGGGGAGCATCACGTTTAGCGCACCTTGCATAAACTCCCGCTCGGCCGCCGTGTTCGGCTTGGTCGTCGATCCCGCCTCCACCCGGTACTCCAGCTCGCGGGTGATCGTCTCGACGTCGGCGTCCATGACGTTCCGCCAGGCCGCCGCACCGTAGGGGCCCAACAGCGGCGCCACGTCCCGCTGGCCGACGTGCCAGCGGCAGGTCATGGCCTGCGAGCGCCCGACCAGGCTCAGGGAGTCTTCCACGCAGGAGAGCATGTCGTCGGGCCGGATGCTCATGTTGGCCTGCTTGCCGCGCGACTCCTCGGCGGAGCGGTCCTGGCTCGGCGACTCGCCGTACAGGCGCGGTGCGAGGCCGAGCCGCTGCTCGACGTTGTAGCTCATCGCCTGCATCACCCGGAAAATGTCCCCGTTCATCTCCGGGTGCTGGAGGAACGACACCACGTCCTGGATCGTCTTGCCGTGGTGGCGCTCGATCTCCAGGAGCGTCATGTCCCCGCCGTGGAGGATCTTGTTTTTCATCTCCTCGCCGACCGCCTTTATGACGGCGAGGAAGTCGCGGCAGGTCGTGCGGATCTTGGCGGCCAGGTGCGACATGCCCCATGAGAGAAACTTCAGCTCGCCCAGGGCGGGCTCCAGCGGGCTGGTCGGGTAGAGATCACCGGGCAGCCAGTGGAAGGCTAGCGTGTCGCATGGCCACCGCCCGTCCAGGTGCAGGGGGATTGGCCACTGGGCGCGTAAGAACAGCGCGTCCTGGTCGGCCGTGTCCAACATGGCCGAGTGCAGATTGAGCGGGAAGGGGACGTTGTTGGCGATCAGGATGCGGCAGAAGGGGCCGAACCCGTCCATCAGTTGGCGCGTGGCGGCCGGGAGCTTGATGTCGCGGAGATGATGTCCGAACCCGATCTTGGAGTAAATCTCCCAATACTCCTGCACGTCGTAGGTCTTCCCGCGGTTCCTCTGCCCCTTGGCGTTTTTGCGACGGCGGTTCTCCCCCTGGGCCTCGGCCGATTCGATCGTCCCGGGCAGGAGCCCCTGCGGGAGACCGTTCTCGGATTCCAGCAGCCAGGTCGGCCGGTAGAGACGGCGGGCGATCCACATGGCCCCCCTTAGGCCATCCTCGCTGTCCGGGTCGATGATGAAGTTGTCGCAGGTCTGCCAGGAGGCGATGGGGATAACCATGTCGCTTCCGGGCGGCGTGTACAGCTCGTGCCACCAGATGCCCAGGCCCTTCAGCAGCGCCTCGTCGACGACCTTGCGGCTCTCGGCCTTCTGGTCGACCTCAAACATCGCCCAGTTCAGGTAGTGGGAGATCAGGGCCCCGATCCCCGCGTTGCGCCGGTCGCGGAGGAAGGCGTCGACCTTAGCCCCTTGAAAGAGCCGCGTGACGGCCGGGTCGCCGGGAAACCCGAAGACCTCGGGCGGCAGCTCGGGGAACTTCCGCGTGGTGAAGCGGTAGGTGGGGTTGCGGAAGTAGAGCATGGGGCCGTAGATGGCCTTGTACTCGAACGCCTTGTTGACGTCGACCTGGTGGGTCGGCGCGGGGATGTCCTCCAGGTCTCCCTCGACGATCTTCCCCTTGACCTGCCGCCCCTTCCAGATGTGGTCGAAGGGCCCCTTGATGTACGACATGCAGGTGGACGCCTGCTTCTGGAAGTCCTTAGCGTGGCGCTGCCCTTCGCGGATCGTGTCCCGCCACTTCCGCACTACGGGCGCCATCGGGTGTCGCCAGTCAAGGTCCCTGGTTGCCATCCCTTACCCCCTATCCGATCGTTTCGCCCTCGGGCGGCCCTTTTCTCCTGCGAGCGCCCTCCAACTCGGCGACTCGCTTACGCAGCTCCGTCACCTCCGTGGTGAGCATCCGCAGGGTCTTACCGACCACGCTATCTTCGGTGGCCTCGGGCATCTCGTCCCAGCCGCCGGAGTCCTGGCGGTCCTCGATCGTCACGTCGGGGTCGTCGACGTGACGGCAGGCGAACTTGACCTGGAACATCTTGTCGCCCGGATACAGCACGGCCACGTCAACGCAGGACTCGTCGACGTTCGTGACGAGGGCTATGCACGCCTCGTCGCGCCGGTCCCCCATCCGATACCAGTTGACCATCGGCTTGCGGGGGCGCGGCATCGTGTAGGGCTCTCGTTCGTCGGTTCTCTTACTCATCGGGTTCTCTCACTCGGGTGAAACGGTGACATGACTTATTGACTATCCGTTCCGGCCGAAGGTCCACCGGCCGGCGCCGGACAGGAGGGCCAGCTCTCGCTTTCTCTGCTGCTTCTTCTGGAGCGCCAGCACCACGGGGTTACGCCGGCCGTGGTGCTGAACCGGGGGCGGCGTCCATTCCAGCTCGGCCATGGCGCAGTACCGCAGGTCGTCCATTAGGTGGTTGAAGCGGTCGGCCGGCTTGTCGGTAAGGACCCCCTGGATCCGCTTGTAGCGGTAGCGGCCGAACTCCCATTCCAGGTTGGGGAGCCGGTCCCTAAAGACGCGGAACCGGCTGGTGCCGTCGCCGGTGCGGACGCGAAGGAACTCATGGACCCGCGTAATCCCGCCGCCCACGTCGTCCACGCCGGGGAGGAAGCCGCTGCCCGTCTCCACGCTCCGCACGCCGCGGGCGTGCAGCTCCAGCATGTACTGGTCCTCGATCGTCCGCCCGTGAACCTGTGTCTGCCGCCCGGCGTGGATGTCGATCCAGAAGGCTTGCCAGCTCCGACCGCTCGTCTTCGCGCGAATCGCCTCCGCCGCCGTCGCCGCATCACACTGCTTGAGGTAAATCTCGTCGAACAGGTAAATATGGTCGTCCCCGGGCAGCAGCGCCACGCACAGCGCGGCCACCACCTGCCACGGGCCGGGGTCGAGGAAGAGGTGGAGCGAGGCATTTTTCGGCAGCACGAAGGGCTCGCAGGTGTGGTGCCGCCGGCTGTACTCGGGGTAGACGAGGTGGGCCGAGTGGGCGAACTCGCCGAGGATCCTGACGCGGTAATCCTCGTCGGAGAGCTTGGCCCCGGCGATCGCTTTCTGCTCGTCGCTCAGGTAGGGGTTGTCGGCCAGGAGCATGTGGAACTCCTCGACCGCCGGATTCTCCGTCCCGTGCAGCTCCTCGGCCCGGGTGTGCAGGTCGGCCAACTGGTCCCCGCCCAACTGCGGCGTGGCGCTCCACCAGAACCGCCCCTCGCGGTCCAGCAATCGCATCGAGCACTCGGGATACCACTGCTGATTGGCGATTTCCTCGTCGAACAGCACGGCGTCGGCGTCCAGGCCGTTGGGCGGGGCGGCGTTGCCGGAGTAGAAGAGGATCTCCGTGCCGTTGTAGAGCGGGACCTTTTGGGGGATGCCGGCCTTTTTATTTTCCCATGAGATCCCGTCCCAGTTGACCATGCGGGGCGGCAACAGCGGCGGCCCTGGCACCAGGTCCCCCTTGCGGGTCTCCAGCTCCTCCGGCGTGGCCGTGCGGTACTCGTCCGTCTCCAGGTCGCGGATGATCTTGTAGGAGCCCGGATAGGTGAGCTTCCGCCAGAGGACCTCGGCGATGTGACGGCCGTCCTTGCCCACGACGACGTAGCGGCCGTTCCCCTTCGGGTAGCCGTCGTAGTAGGGGTGGACGCCCAGCGCGGCCCAGACCAGCTCCATGAGCGACGCCTGGGTCTTGCCGGAGCGGTTGGAGCCCCAGTCGATCCGCTCCGGGGCCTGCGACTGGTGGAAGGCCAACTGCATGGGGAGCGGCTCGTAGAGCTGGGGCGTCTCGATCTTGCGCCGGGCCAGCTCGGCGAGGATCTTCTGGAAGAGCCGGGCGGCGAAGCCGGTAACGACCTCCCCGCCGGCCAGCTCCAGCTCGGCGTTCGGCTCGGCCTCCTCGTCGAGCAGGGCGTCCCATTCCTCGGGCGACAGCTCGTCCCCGAGGGTCTGGCTCTCGACGCCCAGCTCACGCAGGAGCTTCCTCCGCCGCCTCTCCTCGCTCAGGTTGTCCATCTCCCTCGTCATCGTTGTCGTCTTCTCGCGGCATCAATCTTTCCAGCACCTCCCCGGCCGCCTGGAGGAGGTCGGTGTCATTCAGCAGGCTCAGGTCCCCCGTCCCCGCCTGCTGCTGCTGGCTGGCCAGCTTCAGCAGGTCGATCTGGCACTGGATGAGCTTCGCCCGCTGGAGGCTGCCCGCCTTGGTGCTCGGCCCGGTCAGCTCCTTGTGCAGGAACTTGGCAAACTCCTTCAGGGGCGAGCCCCCCTTCGCCTCCTCCGCCCATTGGTCGAAGATCGCCTCGGTCAGCTCCGCGATGTGGGGGATACGGAACTTCCGGCCGGTCATCTGCTTGACCAGGTCGTCCGCCAGGGCCCGGCGCTTCTCCGCCTTCTTCCGCTCTCGCGCGGGGTGGTGAACCATCGTCATCTCCAATCATCACGAGGCGCTCGTTGCTGGCGCGGCCCATCAAGGCCGCCCGCAGCAGCCGGTCGTTGGCGTAATCGCTGGTGACGATCACCGGCTTCGAGACGCACTTCTGCTTGTAGTGACCTGCCCACGCTCCCCAATGGATGTACTGCGGGACTCCCAGGGCCGACAGGTCGCGGGTGTTGCAGGCATCCTCGGTGCCGATCTTCCACGCCTCGTAGGGGTCGTCGTACTGGTAGTAGAACCACGGCGGCTCCTGGGGCTGCCACGAGCGGCCGGGGATGGGCAGGTTCGGCCCGCCCGGGGCCCACCGCTTCCGGTACTGCGGGCCCGGCAGGTCGCCGAAGCACCGCATGTCGTAGAGCACCAGCCCGGTCGGCAGGGCGGCGACCCGCTCGATTCCGCCGCGCTCGGCCGCCTCCTCGCGGTTGAACTGCGCCAGCTCGAACCGCTGGTGCGGGCTCCCCGTCTCAGTGCCCCGCCAACGGAAGACGTAGACGTTTTCACTGATCCCGTAGGCTGAACGGCTCCGGCCGCAGTAGGGGGCGGCGATCACGAAGGGGCCCCGCTGGTAGTGCTCGTAGGCGAACTCCATGAAGGCCGACCAGGTGTCGACGGCCCCCGGCTCCGCCGGGCAGTGGTCGGGGTGCATGTCGGCGTCGATCATCCAGAGGAGGTCGGCGTCGAGGTCCGGGCGCCGAGCGTGCATCACCGCCTCGTGCCGGGCCAACGTGGTCGGAGTGTTGTCGAACGCCTTGGTCACGCAGCGGCCGATCCGCGGGTCGTCCTTGGCCTTGAGGATCGAGCGGACGATCCAATCGGTCACGTCGGGGTTCTCCTGCCACCCGTAGCTCATTCGGGCGATCAGGACGTTGAATTTCTGCTGCACGGTCTCGCTCCAGGGTCTTTTGCTTGCGCGCTGTAAAAAAACCGCGCCGCCTGCACTGCGCGGGTGCAGGCGCTCGCGGTCCCCCGAGCTTTTCAGGCTTCCGCCTGAAATACGTTGTTCGCTGCTACAGGCCGACGCCCGCCCCCACGTCGACCAACACGTCGGTGTCGGTCACGCCGCTGGTGACCGCGGCCGACATCGCCTTACCGACGCAGTTCTGAATCCCCTTGAGCACCGTGGCCAGGTCGGTCGCCTGGCTCGTGATGGCGAAGGCCGCCTTGCCGATCCGGCCGGTCGTGTCCCCCGCCCCGCTGGTGGCGTCGATCGTCGCCCCGACGATCCAGTCGTTCACGGCGATGATGTTCTCGGCGATCTCCGCCACGCTGTTGCGGATCATGGCCGGGCCGCGCTCGACCACGTAGAAGGCGTCCCCGGCCGGCACGCCCGCGGCGGGGAGGTACTCGTCGGCCGGCAGGCCGCCGTCGTTGGTGGCGATCACCGTGCCGATCACTTTACCCGGGTCGTTCTGGTCGATCTGGCAGAGCTGCTTGGGGTAGATCGTCCAGGTCGTGGAGTTATAGACCAGCCGCAGCGTCACGTAGCGGTTGGTGCGGGCAACCCCCGTCGTGGGGCTCACGTCCTCGAACACCCAGGTCTTCCCCAGGAGGTTCTGGTAGCCGCGCTCGGCGAGGGTGGCGGGGACCGCGTCCCCCTTGTACCAGGTCGTTCCACGCGCGAGCTGGGGTGCTTCGTCTCGTGACATCTTTTTCTATCCTATGCTGCTTACTGGTTGCCGGTTACTGGAGGAAGGCTTAGGTGGCGTACTTGAAGAACTTGACGAAGTACCGGGGACGGAACCACGCCTGGCCCATCATGTCGACGCTGAACTGCCACTTTTTCGTCGCGAGGTCGTAGTCGGGCCCTTCGGGCACGAAGAGGCCCTCCTGGAGGCTCCACAGGCCCATGTGGTTGATGTTGAAGCCGTAGCCCGTGTCGGAGGGCATCCCGTATTCCCAGGTCACGTCCACGCCGTCAAAGTTGACCACGTCGTCGAAGCCCAGGGCGACCAGGCCGCGGGGCTCGCCGCGGCGTACCTCCAGCTTCTCCTTGGGGTCGAGCAGCGCGAGGAACTCGCGGTACATCTTCTGCTCCAACATAATCATGTTGAGCATCCCCTGGCGCGACTTCCGCTTGCGCGACCAGAGGATGCCTGCCCGCATGGCCAGGAGGGCGGTCTTGGCCCAGGTGTCGTTAGAGGAGTCGATCCAGTTCGAGCTGGTGTAATTCACCAGGATCGGGCTGTAGAAGTCGTAGTGGGCGTCCCCGTGGCCGTCCGGGTAGGTGCCCGTGGTCCACGTTCCGCCGTACGCGGCCCGCTTCGTCTTGATGCCCGCGTAGGTGTCGTCGGGGAAGGCCACCAGGTCGGTCGCGGCGACGCTCCCGTCGTCGGCCATGAACGTCTCGATCCCGCAGAGCCGCTTGTAGTTGGCGGTCAGGCCGCCGTCGATGAGCAGCTCGTCCCCGAAGTCCTCGCGCATGTCGTCCATCAGGTCGTCGGTCACCCGCGACCAGATGTCGATGATGGCGTTGACGCCCTTGTTCATCAGGCGCTGCTTCTTGGTCACCATGTCGCCGATGGTGTATCCGCGCCAATCGAGCTTGGCAGTCTTGAAGCGGTCCTTCGGCTCGAAGGTCTCCGTGTCCCCGTCGGCCCATCCCTTGGGCTTGTGCCGGCGGTACTGGACGGGCCACTTCACCTCGTCGCCGCCCATGTCCATTTCAATGCGGCCGTTGGCCTCCAGCAGCGCGGTGAGCTTGCGCGAGTTGAGAATGTCGACCTCGACCTCCCGAATGTAGGTCTCGATCGTGGAGTGCAGGGTCCTTGGAAGGTCGTCAGGCATCGTGGATTCCCCCGATTAGGCTACATGGGGAAGCGGTCTTCCCCGCTCAGTCCGTGTTTTTCTTTGAACTCTCGCCGGAGCCGCTGGCGGAGCGGCTCGCTGGCGTTCTGGCTGGGCCCCTTGCGCCCGGCCTCGCTTGCGGCGCGGGCGCGGGAGGCCGTCCCGCCCCGGCCGGTGTTCCGCCGGGCGGCCCTCTTGAGGATGTCGGTGTCGCGCTCGGCGCGGGCCTTGAGGCGATCTCCGTTCTGACCGCCCTCCCGGTCGCCCGTGCCGGGCGCGGCGGTCTTGCCCAGGGCCAGGAGCCGATCCCGCTCGATGATGGCCTTGGCGAGCTGCGGCTGAAGCTCGACGGGAACGCCCCTCTCCGCCATCACGTCGACCAGCTCGTAGAAGCCCTGGCCCTCCTGGCTCAGCTTGCGGCGGCGGGTGCGGGGGTCGATGGAGATATTGCCCTCGGCATCCTTGGCGAACAGCCAATCCTCGTTTTCGCGGACGAATCCAGCCGCCTCCTCGCGCTGCTGGCTGGCGGCCTCCGAGGCGGCGATCTGCTGCTGCGCCCTACCGTCGACGACATGCTCGATGAACGGCCGCATGTACTCGAAGGGCTGCTGCCAGAACTTCTGCTCCTGGGCCTTGAGGTGCCCGTGGTAGGCGTTGACCTTGTTGGCGATCTCGGGCGTGCCGCGGCCGATCTTGTGGCGGAAGGCCCCGACTTCCGGGTCGAACTCCACCAGCGTCATCCAGGACTCATTGAACTCCGGCGCTTCCCAGAAGGAGGGCTCTTTCGGCTCCTCCCTTTTCGGCGGCGCTTCCTCGCGGCGCCCGGTGGCCGCTTGCAGGTCGGCCACCCGGTCGAGCAGGTAGCGACGCTCCTCGGCCAGGGCAATCAGGGCGTCATCGTCGGTGCTGAACTGGTCGTAGCCCCGCAGGCCGAAGTCGTCGGCCAGGCGCCGCCGGAGGCTGGGGGCCTCTTCCGTCCCCTCCGCCCCTTCTTCCGCCCCCGCCGCCTCTTCCGTCCCCTCCGCCGCCCCTGTGTCATCCAGCAGCCGGTCGCGGAGGCTGGACGGCTCGTCCCGGGATTCGTCCTCGGGCTCGGGCTCGGGCTCGTCCTCGGGCTCGGGCTCATCCTGGCGCTGCGCGCGACGCTCGTGCTCTCGCTCCACCTTCTTGATGATCCTGTCCATGTCGTCTTCGTTAAGACTCGGCATGGTGTCGCTCCTGATTGCTCGGGGGAGAATGGTCTCTATGAGACTGTACAGGCGGCCACCGCGGCGCTTGCGGCGGGAAACATTTGAAATCTGTTCCGAAATCGCCCGGAACTTGCCCAGATTGCCGCGGGGGGCCTTGTGGGGCGGGGCCCGGTGTGCTACACTCAGCCGACATTCGAGTGTCACTCAACCGACACGGGAAAATCATGCCAGTCAAGGCAGAGCTGAAGCGGGGCCGGTGGCGGATCGTCGAGGCGGCCACCGGCCAGATCGCCACCAACCGGGCCGGGACCGCCGTGGACGGGGGCGGCCACCGCACGGAGGTTAGGGCGAAGGCCCAGGCCGCGGAGATCAATGCCTCAATCGCCAGGAAAAAATGATGGAAGTCAAGACCGCCACACTGACCGACTTGACGGAGTGGGTCATCGAGAAGGCCACCGCCTACGCCAGTCTGCACGGCGTCGAGCCTACCCAGCCGGAGCTGGATGCGCTATTCGGCACCTTCAGCCCCCGCAGGTGGAGATGGTGGCTCTCGCGACCGCCCGACTACCAGGAATCGCTCCTGCGGGCCTGGCTGGAGGGGGCGCGACGGATGCGCGGCGGGAGCCACCCGCCGGCCGACGGCGACCCGGTCATGCTGGCGGTGCGGCTGCTGGGGAAGATCGAGGACATCGCCGCGGGGACCGCGGCGGCAATTCTGGCAATGAGGAGGGAAGAGAAGTGAAGCAAGTCAACGACGACGGCAGCCCCCTACTGAAGGCGACGGTCCCGCCAAGCGGGAGCACAATCTATATCCCGCTGGCCAACGTGGTGGCGATGACCGTCCACCCGCGCCTACCCGAGGCGATGATCTTCATGCCCTACGGGCTGAACGTCCAGATCAAGGAGGGGGAGCGGTCCACTATCGAGGCGATGGTCCGGCGCCTGGCGCGGTTCCACCGCAAGGAGATCATCGTCGACGACATAATCGGGGGGTGCTTTGGCAATGACTGACGACCACGATCCTATGGGCCTGATCGTCCCGCCCCGCGACGCCGAGGCGCTGCGGTCACTGGCGGAGGCGCAACTTGCCGCCGCAAAAATGCAGCCGCTCATTGCCGTTGAGGTTGGGACATGGGCGGGCGGCACGGCGCGGATGCTGGCCGACCTGTGCGTCCCGCATCCGCCAGCAGAGCCGGCATGGCCATTTACAGCGCCATTTCACTACCGCGTCTTCTGCGTCGACCACTGGCTCGGCAACCCCTGCGACTCCCTAGCCCCTCTGGCCCTCCAGTACGGCCAGAAGCGGGCCTACGAGACGTGGTGCCGCAACATGGGCCCGCGGCTCTACCGCTCGGTCTTCCCGCTGATCGGCACGTCCCTCCAGCACGCGGCGGTCTGGCCCCGTGACCTGCCCATCGACCTTCTTTTCCTCGACGCCGACCACACCTACGAACACGTCCGCCAGGACATCGCGGCCTGGTCGCCGCTGGTCCGGCCTGGCGGGATCATCTCGGGCCACGACTTCCACCCGAACTTCCCGGGCGTCGTGGCCGCCGTCGAGCAGACCGGCCCGTACATCGTCTGCGCGGGCTCGACGATCTGGTGGCGGACGGCCCGCGACCCGAAACAGTTTCCAAACTCCAACGGAAAGGACGAATGATGTATCAAATCACCATCGACGGCGTTCTGAACGGTTTTGTGTGCAAGGTCGGTTGTCAGGAGCTTGTGTTTACCTCCGCGTCCGACTTGTGCGATGCCCTCGCCAAGTACCTCAAAGACCCGCGGGAGACCGAGAAGAAATTTCTGGAGAACCGGCTCCCAACCGCTTCTATTCGCATCCCCGTGCCCCATGTGGCCCCGGCCCCGGTGGGACCTGCCGCACCCGGGGGAATGACGGCCGCTCCCGACGACAGATGTAGAGCGGAGGGGCCACTGTGAGACTCACCCTCGGCACGATCACCCTGAAGCGCCCCATCATCCTGCCGGACGCCAAGCCGTACCGGGCGGTTTGGGGTTACGTGCGGCGGGGGCCCGACTGCATGGAGCGTGTCTACAGCGATCCGGGCGGGCGGCAGCGGGTGCTGTCGGTCCACCGCGACGAGGTGATCGGCTTCCGGCCCGACACGGAACTGCCCTACGTCAGTGCGTTCGACGCCGTGAACTTCAAGCCCATCAAGCCCAAGCGAGAGGAGAATCTGGATGATAACGAAATTAGCCCCCTGTAACGACAACGTCCTGATCCGCCCCGTGGAGGCGGAGAAGGAATCCCCCGGCGGGATCGCCCTACCCGAGAGCCTCCAGGAGCGGGAGCGGCCTAGCCGCGGGACGATCGTGGCCGTCGGCCCCGGCAAGGTGATCGGCAACCGCGAGCGGATCAAAGTCCGCCTGGAGGCCGGCGCCGAGGTCTACTACGGCCGCTACGCCGGCACGGAGATCGAGCACAAGGGCGTGACCTACCGGCTCATGGCCGAGTCGGAGGTTTTAGCGAAGGTGGTGCGCGCATGAGTCATAGTATCACCTTAAGCAAGTGCGAAGTCCTCTCGCTACTGAATGGCAAATTCTGCGGGGTGGGGGTCGGCATTACCATATCGCCGGGCGACCTCGCGGACCGCCTGCGGTCGAAAGGGCTCAACCCGGACTGCGTCAACGTGGCCTACGACGCATGTTGCGCGACATACACGTTTTCAGAACCGAGCCGACCGGACGCATGGGCGTGGGTCGAAACCGGCACGCCGGTGCATGGCTGGTCGGGCGGCACCACGACAAAACAAGACAAACCTAACCCATTCCTTCCTTCGGAGAAACCGATGCTAGAGCAAGTCTACGAGTACGCCATCCTCGCCCGGCCGCACCGGGACGCCGAGTATGAGCTTGTCGTTCCACTGGACGGCAAGCCATTTCCGCGCGTGGTGGCAACGTCGCCGCGCGACGCTGAAGTGGCCGCCTATCGGGCCATCCCGCGTGACTACGACACGAAGAACGTGAGGGTCCTCGTGCGGCCCTTTTGCGGTTGAGGCACAGTGGATAGCCCAGCGTGAATACCTCCCGGCCGCCGAGGCGGCGCGCCGGTTTGGTCTGCCTCCGCTGGCAGCCGGGCTCGCGGAGTTGGCGCAGATCAATGCGTTACGGCAATCCATCTTCTCCATGCTAATGAAGGTGGGTCGCATCCCGTATGCAGAACCATCCGCTGCCACCATCGAAAAGTACAGTCTGTACAGGCCAGGAGGGAAAAAACGATGAGCCGCGAAGCGGCTTGGATCGGCACGCGCGACGGCCGGAAGTTCTGGCCGCTGGACCCCAATCGGGCAGACACACACCCGGACGACCTGGCGTGGGCGCTGGGGAACAAGTGCCGGTTCACCGGCTACTGCGACAAGTTCTACAGCGTGGCCCAGCACTGTGTCCTGATAGCGCGGAAGTTCCGCCGTAAGGCGCTTAGGCAGTGGGCGCTACTGCA
>DATKXO010000250.1:0-2427 GCA_035528995.1 Phycisphaerae bacterium
CCGAGCCGGGGCTCAGCAGCGAGTCGATGAAGCTGAAGAAGACGACGTCATCACTGATGACTCCGGCGAAGTTGGTACCGATCTCGCGCCGTAGCGAGCGGGACATCTCCGCCAGGGTCACCTCGATCATCACCTGCTGGCCGCCGCCGACCTCGAGCAGGTTGATCACCTCGGTGGTGTTCTTCTTCTTGCCCTTGCCCGAACCGGTGTTCACCGCGGCTCGAGCGATGATGAGGGCCTGCTCGGCCGCCAGCATGCTCGAGACGCTTCCGGTCAGCACCACCGCGTTACCAGCGGAATCGACGCGGATGTCCGGGCTGCCCAGTACCCGGCGCAGATCGGCCTCCACATGCGAGAAGGTGCTTCCCACGGAAATTTCGAGGGCCGCCTGGGGCTGCCCTTTCGGGTCCCAGAGCACGATGTTGGTGGCGCCAATCGCCTTCGGGACCAGCTGGATCTCGCGTGGGCTCAACACCACGACGTCGACGATCGAAGGATCGCCCACCGACACCCGCTTCACCCGGTAGTCGGTGTTGATGAACTTCGACTTGTTCCGCTCCATGCGGATCTGGTGCACGGCGTCCTCGGCGGAAGTGGCCGCACTGAGGCGCACGATGGAGTCCTCGATGGCCCGGGCGTCGTTGGGGGCGCCAGCCAGGATCATCAGGGCCCCCAGCAGCGCGGCGGTCACCTGGCCCGCCCAGGCCCGGGCGGGCGTTTCGTCGAGAGTCGGCGCGTCTTGGTTGTTCATCGCGAGTTCCCCTGGTACGAGTTCGGTTCCGAGGCGGGCTCAGAAGCTGTTGACGGACCGGTCGGCGCCCCGGAGGACCTCGACAGTGGTAACCGCGCGGCTCGCGCCCGGGCGACGGGCCTTCTTGCGGCGACCGAATACGTCAGCCACCCCGGCGCTCTGGGTCTCGACGACCACACTGTCTCCCGGATTGCGCAGCGCGAGCTGCAGCCGCCCCTCGTGGGCGCTGAAGATCAGCTTCTCGGCCTGTTCGGGGTTCACCTCGAGGGTGACGACGTTCACCAGCTCGGGCTTGCCGTTGTCCGCCTTCTCCATCTGCTGGTCGATGGCCAGCACCGGGATGTCCTGCAGGAACACCTTGGAGTAGGGATTGTCGTCGAAGTCGGTGCGCTCCAGGGTCGCGAGGACGTCCACCCGTGCGCCCGGCCGCACGAAGCCGGCCACCCCGATCACCTGATCGACCTTGACCGAGATCGCCCGCTTCTCCGCAGCGATCACTGGGGCCAGGCCGGCCAGGGCACCCGCCGGCAGCAGCATCGGATCGAGCACCGGCTCGCCAGCACTCACGGCCCGCCGCAGAACGCGACCGTTCAGGTCCGAGGGGCTCGCGAAGCCGTCCTGGGGCGCATACTTCTCGGGCCACTCGACGGTGGTGAGCTGGTTCGTGGCGAGAGCGGTGCCCACGGGGACATCTACGCGCGCCACGACCACATCGCGCACCGCCAGCGTCTCATCGACCCGAACCGGGGTCTGAGATTCGATCAGTCGCTGGGCGGCGAACGCGGCGGCGATACCGAGCAGCACCGCCAGCCCGAAGAAGAGGAACGCTCGTCGATTTTGCATGATCTCCCTCGATCCTAAGAGCCGCTGAAGAAATCGTTTTGGCGCTCGTTGCGCATTGCGGATTCGCCGTGCAGGTCGATCGCTGGGCTCACGAAGTCCGTGAAACCACCGAGCACCTTGAAGTTGTAGGTGTGGTCCACTTCCACCCTAGTGATCGCGTTGAGGCCCGTGTCGCACGAACCGGTCACGGTCACGGCCACGCTGTTCGGGTTGACGCCCGCGCTTTGCGCGTAGCCCTTCACGACGAACGCGATCGCCTGATCGAGAAGCGCCGGCGTGCATTGGTCACGGAAGACCGCGCCGTAACGCGAGCCCTCCCGGGCCGCGTTGCTGATCGTCTGCCAGCGGGCCATGACCACACCGAACTCGATCGTGGCGAACAGCAACATCAGCAGTACGGGGAGGACGATAAGGAACTCGAACATCGCCATACCGCTGCTGCGCCGCGACCTGGGCCTACGCGAAAAGTTCATATTCAGATCCATGGCATGCCCCAAAGGTGATAGGCCGTTGCCCCAAGAGCCATCGCAACCGCGAAAGGCAGCCCTTTGGCTGCCGTCGCTCCGGCGGTCGGAGCCACATACGTCGGACGGCGAGTCAGCACCGACAGCTTCAGGCTGCTCCACCAACGACGAAGCAAATCCACCATGCCGCCCTGAACGACGAGAAGGGCAACGGCAAACAACCCCCCCATCAGAATCATCCACCATAGCACTGGAAACAACAGCTCAGGCCCCCAGAACGCGCCGAGGGCCATGACGGCCTTGGCATCGCCCGCTCCGAGCCATCCGATGCAGTACGGAACGAACAGAACCGCGAAAGCGGCTCCGGCG
>DATKXO010000251.1:0-3781 GCA_035528995.1 Phycisphaerae bacterium
CAATCGCCTTCCGGTAGGGCTTGCCGGCCGGGAGGCCTTGTTCTGCGCGGCAGTACGTGTGGGGGAGTTCCCGTGCCGAGTAGAGCGGAAATCTGCCACCTGGGGCGAGTCCTCTGAGGACCCCCGCAAGACATTCCTCGCAGATTCTCACAGAATCGTCGGGACGGTAACTTCCAGGGATAGCTCTTGACAAATCGCCGCGGCACGGTATACTGATGGGCACAGCCACAGGCGGAGATTCATGGCGGTTGTCAATTCGTAGCCTGTGCGCGCTCGGTTGTGTCGCTGTGGTTCCCGTTGGCATGACGGGGTATGCCCCAACGGCTGCGTGATTCGCATGGGGTTCGCCGAGCCGCGTTCGGGTCCTATCTGTGCAACATATCGTTGTCTTGTGTTTCCTGAGTTGGGGTTGTGCGCATGTATGGAGATAGGCCGACAGGCGCCTTCGAGCGCCTGGCGGACACCAGCCCAGGGCCGCTCGGTACGGACGAGCCTAGGGCGCTGGTCACAACGGAGAGACTCTGGACCGTGGCGGCGCCGTGCCGCTTTGTTGCGGGCCGGCAGGCTGCCCCGAAGGGAAACCGCGTAGAGCAGTTCACGTAGCGCAAAGGAGAGAGCCATGAAGTGCAGCATCTGGGCTGGGCGCGTCGGAGTCGTGGTGGCGATGGTAGTGTGCGCGGCCGTCGCTACGACGGCCAACGGCCAGACGTCGTACACTTGGGCATTGGGAACTGGAGACGCTAACTGGAACGACCTTGGCGCATGGGGCGATGCCAACGCCGGCGTCTACCCCCAGATCACCGGCGACGTGGCGGTCTTCAACACGGCTGTTGACGCCGCGGTGTTAAATGTCTCGCTCAACGGGGAGACGATCACGGTAGGCCAGATCCAGTTCCTGGACGCCAACGCGGCCTACACGATCGCGCCCACTGTGAGCAGCGAGGTATTCTACCTCAACGACGCCAATGGCCTGGCGGTCATCCAGGTCGGTGACGCGACCTCCTGGGCCGGCTTCACCGGCCAGGTCAGCCTGGACGCGACCACCGTCTTGGCGGACGTCGTCGGGACGCTGAACCTCAACGGCGGGATCACCGGCAGCGGCCTGCTCCTGATGCAGGGCGGCGGACTGATGGTCCTGGGTGGCAGCAACGGGACCACCGGAGGGCTCCAGATTGACGACGGCACCGTTCGGGTGATCAACGGGGCGTACGGCAGCGGCCCGGTGAGCTTCGGCGGCGCGGGCGGCGGCGTTCTCCAGGAGTGGGCCGACTCGGGCTCCGCCGACCACAGCTCGACGAACGTTACGCTGCTGGCCGGGGCGGCCACCGCCCAGATCTGGCTGGCCGACGCCAACGGCGTGACCGACAACGATGTGATGCACAAGATCGGCGACCTGACCTTCGCGGACTCCAACGCCCAGGGCCTCCAGGTCTACGGCTTCCGCCCCGAGACCCTCGAGATCACCGGGACGGTCACGCTGAACGGGCAGGACACGATTGAGAACACCTCCAGCGGGCAGTCCATGATCATGATCACCGGCCCGATCGTCGGGTCCGGCGCGCTGATCCTGAACGGGATGCACGGCACCACCGGCGGGAGCAGCACGGGCGGCGTGGTGCTCACCCGGACCGATAGCAATTACAGCGGCGGGACGTACGTTCAGGGCCGCGTGGGCATCACCGATGCGGCCGTGCTGGGCACGGGCCCCATTCACATGGCGGGCGGCGACCTCTTCTCCATCGCCACGGACAGCAACCAGGCCGATCACTCCGTCTACAACGTCATCGTGGACAACGACTCCACGATCTCCCCGCGGCAGGGGTGGACGGGCAACGACCTGAATAGCAACTACTCCTGGAGCGATGCCAACATCATCCTTGTCCACAAGTTCAACGACTTGACCTTCAGCACCGATTCGACGCTGACCCTGTCTACCTCCGTGTACAACCGGGTCCAGTTCATGGGCACGACCACGTTGAACGGCACGGACACGTTCTCCAGTGGCACGTTGACCATGCTGGCCGGCTCGGTCACCGGCAGCGGTACGCTGCGCACGACCGGCGGCTCGACGGTTCTGCTCAACTCGACGAACAACCACACGGGCGGGACCACTATCGCGGGCGGGTTACTGGGCGTCACGAGCGGCAACCTCCCCGGCCTCGTCTCCATGACGAGCGGCACGCTGGTTTCCATCGCGGTGGACAGCAACGACGCGGATCACTCCGGCACCAACATCTCTGTCAGCGGCAGCGTCACGATCCGGTCACTCGACGGCATCGCGCCGGGCGAGATCCCCACTTGGGCCGGCTTCTGGGGAATCGACAGCGACGCCAACGCGACCATCCACAAGTGGGGCGATCTCACCTTCACCACCCCGGCGACGGTGACCCTCGACCCTAGTCTGGACGATGAGACGTGGTTCGAAGGAACGACTACCCTGGCCGGGGACGTGCAGTTCCAGGGAAGCTACCAGAACCCCGGGTACGCGTGGACCGGCCCCTACAGGTCCTACAGCTTCCGCCTGAACGGGCAGGTGACCGGCACCGGCAACATCACCTTCCAGCAGCTCGGAAGCTGGTGGGCCGGCGGCCCCTTCCTCTGGCTGACCAACGACACCAACGACTTCGACGGCAATGTCACGATCCAGACTAGCGCCGCGAGCAGCGCCGGCGGGGTGGTCGTCAGCGCGGCCCACGGGCTGGGGACCGCGACCGTCTACCTGAATAGCGGCAGCCTCTGGTCGGTGGCCGAGAACGACGCCAACGCTGACCACAGCCTCAACAACGTGGTGGTGTCCAGCTACGCCTACACCTATGGCGACCCTGACAACGCCGGCTCGATCCTACCTCACGACACGTCCGGCATCCGCACCAGGCCTGGCATCATCGCGGTGACGACCATGACCGGGACGGGCAGCTTCACGGAAACGGGCGGGGTCATACACAAGTTCGGCGACCTCGATTTCACCGAGCCGAACTTCACGATGCTCGTCGGGTACTGGAATACGACCTCGGGCACCCTCATCGAGTTCACCGGGACCACGACCCTGCCGGAAGGCAGGACGTACTTCGCCTGCTACCGTGAGGGGATCATCCTGTCCGGCCAGGTCACCGGCTCCGGACAACTGGTCACGCGCAACGCCAACGCCGGGCGCGGCGTCCGGCTGACGAACACCGGCAACGATTACTCCGGCGGCACCGAGGTCCAGCCGCAGGGCGGTTACCTGATCGCCGATGGGAAGGGCGCCCTGGGCACCGGGGCGGTGACCGTCTTCGGCGGCTATTTCTGCAGCCTGGGCGCGGACGACGCCAACAGCGACAACTCGAGCACGAACGTGACGGTCAAGGCCGGCGGCGGTTACAGCCCCTACGTCATCGGCGCAAAGACCGCAGAAGCCAGAAGCGGCCGTCCGTACGCCGGCGATGACTGCGCGTACCTGTACACCGGCGACCCGAACGTCACCTACGTCCAGGTCACGCACAAGTTTGGCGACCTGACGTTTTCCGAAGCGAGCACCACCCTCGTGGTCGGCCCGCGGGACTACTGGAACCTCGACGGGTACTTCCTCTGCGACAAGGTCGAGTTCACCGGCACGACCACGCTGAACGGCACCTCGACCATCCAGGCCGACCAGGCGACCATCCTGTCCGGTCAGGTCGTCGGCGGAGACCTGGCGGTGGCGGCCAGCGCGAGCGGGCAGAGGTACCTGCTCTTGTCCAATCCCCAGAACGCCTACGGCGACACCTACATCCAGACCAGTGGCCGGCTGGCAATCAGCGCC
>DATKXO010000252.1:0-9089 GCA_035528995.1 Phycisphaerae bacterium
GCCGGCCGACGGGATGAAGATCTCCGCCACGCCGAAGATCACCCCGGCCAGAAACAACAGGATAACCAGCGTCACCAGGTCCATCGCTTTAGACCAATCCGTCCCCGCCGCTGTCGAGCCGGCGGACGACCACGTGGTTGCCGGACACGTCGATCACCTCGATCGGTGCGCCCTTATCCACCATTTCGCCCTCGGTGACCACGTCGCGCACCTGGTCGCGGATTCGCGCTTTACCCGCCGGCCGCAGAACCGACAAGGCCACGCCCTGATCGCCGGGCGCCAGGTCGACCGTCTTGATCGTCGTCGCCCCCGCATCGATGGTCTGGCCGCGGGCGATCTCGCCGCTGAGGATCAGCTGGTTGCCCAATCGCGTTTCCGGCAGATACTTGGCCAGGTACCACATGGCCACCACCGAAATAACCAGAGCGGTCATCATGGCCATCGCTCCGGACTTCATCGCCTCCCAGGTCGCGGGCAATTGCGGCACCACACGCCACGGGCCGGGCTCGCTCGGCACGAATGACATGAAGATGCCCACGACCACCAGGATCATACCCAGTACCCCGGCGATCCCGAAACCGGGCAGGACGAACAGCTCCACCACCAACAGCAGCACGCCCAGCAGAATCAGCACCAACTCCGAAACGCTGGCCAGCCCGGTCAGGTACGGCGCTCCCACGAAGATGCCCAACGCGATCAACGCCACCATGCCGGGCACGCCGACGCCCGGCGTGTGAAACTCCACGTACGCCCCCAGCAGAATGATGATCAGCAGGAAGATCCGCACCGGCATCGACGTCATCCAGCGGACCAGCAGTTCCGACCAGGTGAACTCCAGACGGGGCAGATCGCCCGTCAGGTTGAACCGGGCCTTCAACGCCGATTGCGTGCCCACGATGCCCTTGCAGAAACCGAAGGCGATCGCCTCGCTCTGCGACATGGTCAGCAGCTCGAACTCGTCCACGATCGGCTGGTGCACGGAGATATCGTTTCCGCTGACCGGGTCCGTGTACGACTCGACCAGTTTCCACTCCGGCTCCTCGTCACTCGCCGGCTGCGTGGTGGGGTCCAGACCTTCGCCCACGCGGAGCACCTTGACCTGGTCCTCGACGAACACCCGCTCGCCCGTACGCGTGTTCTCCAGCCACCAGATGATCCGCTCTTTGACCACCAGGGCCTCGCAGAGCACCCGGCTGTAGCCGTTGCGATTGGCCGAGTCGCGGAACTGGGCCAGCACCGGACTCTCCGCCTTGGCTCGAAGTTCCTCCGGCACCGCCTCGACCCCCATGGGGGACGCCATCAGCACCCCGCAGTCGCCGATGCTCGAGGCCGGCGTCATGACGATCTCGTCGCAGGCCACCGCGATCATCGACCCTGCGGAGATCGCCTGCGTGTTCACCCAGGCCACCGTGTGCACGTCCACCAGGTTCTTGATGAAGTTGCAGATGTTGTCGGCGGCCAGGGCGGCGCCGCCGGGAGTGTCGATCTCGAAGATGATGACCTCGGCCCCGTTGTCGCGGGCGATCTGCACCCGCCGCTCGATGCTCTCGGTGGTCACGTCCGAGATTTCGCCCGTGATCGGCACGATGGCGGCATGCCTGGGCGGACCGTCGGTCGCCGTCGCGGCCGGTGGGTCGCCTGCGCCCACTTCTTGGGCGAACGACACTGGCAGGCCCAGTGCCAACAGGGCTCCAACCGCCACGAGGATAGTCGTCCAGTGGGTCCGTCGATCACTGAGTTCTCGCATGGCTCTGCCCTCCGACCGGGCCGCAGATGGGGCCGTCGGCCACCAGGTTGGCTCGCCAGCCTGGCAGACTTCCCCCGATCCGCCCGCGGCGCACCCTCTGCCCGATAAACGACCGACCGATCATTATTCTAGTTCCGGGTGTCAAGGGCGGCAAGTTGAAACAAAACCGAAGGTTGGAACGCTGCACCCGCTTGCCCAGGCCCCTCAGGCCGGCCCGAAGAATCAGCCGTCAACCGGCTATAATGAAGTTGGAACCTCGCCGGCCCTGGACCCGTGAGGGGGGGCCAGCGCCGGGGCGGGCCTCCGGCGAGCTCGGGCCGCAAGCCGGCACCGGACGGAGTCCTGGCCCGAGGGTAAGGAGCGGCATGTCGGTTCCGAAATCGATTCGCTGGCTTCTCCTGTTGACCGCGGGCGCTTCCGCAATCGTCGCCGGTCCGCGCCTGGCGCAGGCCCACTGCCGGGCGAACGAGTCGGCCAAGGTCCTGGCCTCCGACGGGGCCGCGTACGACCAGTTCGGCTCCTCGGCCGGCATCTGGGCTGACACCGCCGTCTTCGGAGCCCGCTTCGACCAAGACAACGGCGAGGATTCGGGAGCGGCCTACGTGTTCCGTTTCAACGGTCGCAACTGGGTCGAGGAGGCCAAGCTCCTGCCGGACGACGGCGCGCCTGGGGATTTCTTCGGCCACTCGGCTGCCATGTTCGGTGACACCGTCCTGATCGGAGCCATCCGGACAGACGACAACGGGGCGGATTCCGGCGCGGCCTACGTGTTCCGCTTCGACGGCGTCCAATGGGTCCAGCAGCAGAAGCTGCTGCCCGACGACGGGGCCGCTTCGGAGAACTTCGGCGAGTCGGTGGTCGTCCGCGGCGACGTGGCACTCGTCGGGGCGTTCTTCGACAACGACAACGGCAGCGGCTCCGGCTCGGTCTATGCCTTCCGCTTCAACGGCTCGAGCTGGGTGCAGGAGCAGAAGCTCCTGGCCTCCGACGGCGCCGCGGGTGATCAGTTCGGCGTTTCCCTGGCCCTGGCCGGTGACCCGTCGTGGCGGGCTGTCATCGGCGCCTACGCGGACGACGACAACGGTTCTCTCTCCGGCTCGGCCTACGTGTTCCACTTCAACGGCGCAACCTGGGTGCAAGAGCAGAAACTACTCCCCGACGACGGCGCGGCCGGAGACGAATTCGGCTGGGCCGTTGGTGCGACCGGTCCGCCCTTGTGGCGGTTCGTGATTGGTGCGTTCGGCGATGACGACAACGGTTCGCTGTCCGGCTCGGCCTACGTCTTCCGCCTCGACGGCGCAACCTGGGTGCAGGAGCAGAAGTTGCTCGCCTCCGACGGCAGCCTGGGCCGCATCTTCGGCAAGTCCCTGGCGGCGTCCGGCTCGCTCGCTCTGATCGGTTCGCACCGCGACAAGGACCAGGGCAACTACTCGGGTGCGGCCTACATCTTCCGCCACAACGGGTCGATCTGGATCGAGGAGGCCAAGATACTGCCCTCCGACGGTGCGGCTGAGGATCGCTTCGCCTGGTCTGTGGCCCTGGCGGGTGAGACGGCCGCAATCGGCGCACACCGCAACGACGACAGCGGTACGGACTCCGGATCGGGCTACCTCTTCCGAGGCCTGTCCGACTGCAACACCAACGGCACGCTCGACCTCTGTGACATCGCCGAAGGGACCAGCCGTGATGACAGAGGCACCGGCCTGCCCGATGAGTGCGATCCGGTCCTCCCGGCACTCTCACAGTGGGGGCTGATCGCCATGACGGTCCTTGTGGCCGGCGCCGGCGGCGTGGTTATCGGCCGTCGCCGGACGAACGGGGCATGACTCGACGCATAGCGCGTCGTACCCCGCGCCCCAACGCGCCGCCTATAATTGGAATGACACGCGCGATGTCGAACACCGCTGGCAATCGTGACGATAACACCGGAATGGTCCGGTGCCGCGGAGTTCGGCCAGGGAGCGGTATCATGTTGTTCGGGGTGACTCGCCAGACTCTAGTGTTGACGGTGGCCGTGCTGATCCTCGCCGGCCCGGCGCACCTCGCCCGCGCCCAATGCCAGTCCGGCGAAATCGCCAAGCTCGTCGCCTCCGACGCCGCGACCGGCGACCAACTCGGGTTCGCCTCCGCCATCTCGGGTGACACCGCCGTCATCGGCGCCCGCTACGGCGACGGAAACGAAGCCGACTCCGGCGCCGCCTACGTGTATGTCTGGGATGGTTCGGCCTGGATCGAGGAAGCCAAGCTGATCGCCGACGACGGCGGCTACGACGACGCTTTCGGCCGCACCGTGGCCGTCTGGGACGGAACCGTATCCGGCCGGCGACGCGCGGTCATCGGCGCGACCCGGGCGGACCCGGCCGGCGATGCCTCCGGCGCGGCATACGTCTTCCTCTTTGACGGGCAGGACTGGGTGCAGGAACAGAGGCTGCTCGGCACGGACACGACGGCCGGCGACAACTTCGGCTACTCGGTGGCCATCTGGGGCGAGACCGTCGTCGTCGGAGCACGAGGCGACGGCGGCTGGATCGGGTCGGCCTACGTCTTCGAGTTCGACGGCCTGACCTGGGTCCAGCAACAGAAGCTGGTGGCCTCCGATGGGGCCGACGGCGACCAGTTCGGCACCTCTGTGGCCATCGCGGATGAGGTGATCGTCGTCGGCGCCTACTCCGACGACAACGCCAATGGCGTCAACGCCGGCGCCGCCTACGCGTATCGTTACAACGGATCGAGCTGGGATCAGGAAGACAAGCTGATCGCCTCAAACGGCGCGCCCGACGATTCATTCGGCTGGGCCGTGGCCGCTTGGGGTGATGTGGTCGTCGTCGGGGCCTACCAGGACGATGACAACGGTGCGGCGTCGGGCTCGGCCTATGCGTTCCGCTACGCCCCCGGCCCGCCGGCAGACTGGCTGGAAGAGCAACACCTGCTCTCCTCCGACGGCGCCTTCGGTGACCGTTTCGGCTATGCCGTTGCGGCGGCGCCCGACGTGGCCGTCATCAGTGCCCATCTCGATGACGACCAGGGTGCCAGTTCCGGTTCGGCGTACGTCTTCCACTTCAACGGGGCGAGCTGGACCGAGGCCGCCAAGCTGCTTCCCGCCGACGGCGCGGGCGGTGATCAGTTCGGCCAGTCCCTGGCCGTCTCCGGGCTCTCGGCCGCTGCCGCACGACGGATTGTGGCCGGCGCCTTCAGGGACGCTGACGCCGGTGCTGCCTCCGGGTCGGCCTACGTCTTCGCCAATGCGGCCGACTGTAACGGCAACGGCGTGCTGGACCTGTGCGACATCGCCCTGGCAACGAGTCACGACTACAACGCTGACGGCCTGCCCGACGAGTGCGAAGGTGTCGTTCCCGCCCTCTCACCGCTGGGCCTGATAACCATGTCGCTGCTGCTGCTCGCGGCCGGGGGCGTCCTGATCCGACGCCGCCTCCGGATTACTCGATAGCGAACCACCAATCAAAAACCCGACATTACCCGGGCCTCCTCGCGCACGCCTTCCATCAAGCCGCCACCAGCTTCTTCGAGGTTGAAGCCACATTCGCGCCGATTCGGGAACCCATCACCCGCCCCGGCGTCCAACACCAGCGGATGAACGCAACACCAACGCACGGGGGATAGTCCGATGAAAGCACCTACCGTTGTCTGGGCATTGTTGTTCGCCCTGGTCGGCGTCGCCGCCAGAGCATGGACCGAAGACCGCGAACAGGCGGCTCCGCCCGCGCCGGATCCCAATGATCCTCCAGCCGAGCAGGTTGCACCCGTCCCACCCGAGCAGCGCCGGCCGGTGGACCTGGTCATCTGCCTGGACACCTCGGGCAGCATGACCGAGTTGATCGACTCGGCCCGAGCGCGGCTGTGGGACGTGGTCAACGAGCTGGCCATGGCCAGGCCGACGCCGCAACTGCGCGTCGGCCTGTTGACCTACGGATCGCCCCGCATCTCGACGGCCGACCGCGGCTGGATCGTCCGCCAGACCGACCTCACCAGCGACTTCGACACCGTCTACGCCAGGATGATGGAGATGACCACCCAGGGCGGCGACGAGTATGTCGGCTGGGTGCTCAACGACGCCCTGCACACCATGAGCTGGTCGCAGGACCCCGACTCCCTGAAGCTCATCTTCGTCGCCGGAAACGAGTCCGCCGACCAGGCCGTCCATCGCTTCGACTTCCGAAAGGTGGCCCAGGACGCTCGCGGCCAACACGTGTTCATCAACGCGATCTACGCCGGTGATCAGCGCAACGGCGTGGCGGAGTTGTGGGACCAGGTCGCCCAATACGGCGGCGGCCAATACGCGTCGATCGACACCCGGGAGGGCACCATCCAGATCGCGTCGCCGCAGGACGGGGTCCTGCGCAAACTCAACGCCGAACTCAACGCGACCTACCTGGCCTACGGACTGCACGGCGCAGCGGGCGCCGCCAACCAGGAGGCCCAGGACCGCAACGCCTACGCGATGGGCGCTCAATCCGGCGGGAGCCGCGGCCGCGCCAAGGCCTCGCCCCTCTACAGCAACGCCGCATGGGACCTCGTCGATGCCGGCAAGGAGTCCGACTTCGACCTCGAAGGCGTGCCCGAGCAGGAACTGCCCGAAGAAATGAGATCGATGACCGTCCAGGAGCGAAAAGACTACGTCGACGGCAAGCAGGCCGCCCGCGCCGAGATCCAGAAGAAGATCAGCGAGGTCAGCGCCGAACGCGACCGCTACATCAAGAACGAACGAGCCAAGCGCAAGCCTGAGGGGACCGCTCTGGACGAAGCCATGCGCCGCTCGATCCGCACCCAGGCCGAGCAGAAGGGCTTCACCTTCACCGACGCCGAGTAGCCACGCCCCCGCTCGAACGGCGCAATCTAGGGACTCCTGCTCCTCCTCCACATGAGAACGACCCGGGGCCGACGCCCGCGGGTCTTCTCTCATCGGTAAGCAACCACCGTCCGGCTTCACGCCTTCACCGGGTCGCCGGATCAGCTCGTCGCGGCCGTAACCGCCGCCGTGCAGGCCACGCTGGCGGCACAAGCGGCCGCGACGGCCGCCCGCGCCGCCCGGACGGCCTCCCGCGTGGCACGCCCCATCAGCTCGCCATTCGTGATCTGCTCGATGCGCTCCTTGCGCTGCTTCAGTTCGCTGCGGCCGAATGGAATGGCCAGCAGGCCCGCGCCGTTGGCCAGCGAGATCAGCACCGCAGTGCGCGGGCTCACCTCCTGAACGTCGGTGAAGATCGCCCGGCCCATTCTCTCCACGATGCGCTGCTCGAACGACGAGTCGCGCTCGGGGTACAACCGCCGCGGGAAGATCAGCAGCACCCTGTCTTGTGCCGCGTACAGCACGCCGCGCCGGCAGAGCCCGGCCGCCACGCGATGCCGCAGGTTCTTGAGCCGCGCGAACCGTTGCACCCAGCTCGCCAACCCTTGCGGGCGCCTGGCCTGGGCGATCCGGGTCAGACACTCGTCCAGCACGGGCTCGCCCAACGCCTTGGCGCTGACCGCCGCGACCATCATCCGTCGGTCGTCGTCCACGGTGATCCGCTCGGCCAGCAGCAGTTCGGCCATGATCCCGCCGGCCATCGCGTACCCACACATCGACGCCCGGGAGTGCGTCGTGCCCTTCTCGTCCTTCAGGGCCAGCAGCAGGATTTCCTCGTGAAAGCACAGGTCGTTTCGGGATGCGATCATCGGGGCTTCCTCCTTCCCGGAAGGGCCGTCGCACAACAGGCCCACAAATACAATCTACCACGCACTGAGGCATGGGCCATTACAAACCTGCGCCCAGTTTGGAGTCGGGAACTCGACCGGATACAGCGCTCTGATGCGACGTCGGTTCCAGTGCCGCCGGGCTCGTCCGCCGGAATGTGAACCTACCGCCCCTGGAAGCTCGGCTTGCGTTTTTCGAGGAAGGCGCAAATGCCCTCCACGTGGTCGGCCGTCTTGTCGGCCGTTTCCTGCATGCGAGCCTCGGCCTCGAGCTGCTGTTCGAGCGTGTGGTCGAACGACTGGTTGATCAGACGCTTGGTCAGACCGATGGCTCTGGTTGGCATGCGCGCCAATCGACCCGCGAGCTTGTTCGCTGCTTCCATCAACTGCCCGTCGGGCGCCACTTCGTTGGCCAGCCCGAGCCGATGGGCTTCCTCGGCCGTCACGCGATCGCCGGTGAAGCACAGCTCCAGCGCCTTGCCCATGCCGACCAGCCGCGGCAGCGTCAGCGTGCTGCCGCAGTCGGGCACCAGCCCGACGTTGATGAACACCTCGATCAGCGTGGCGCCTGCACCCATGATCCGCAGATCGGCCGCCAGGGCCAGGCTGCAGCCCGCGCCGGCCGCCACACCATTGACCGCCGCGATGACGGGCTTCTCCAGGTTGCGCATCCGCAGAATGACCGGGTTGTAGTCGCGCCGCAGCCTCGGCCCCAGGTAGGCGATCTCGCCGCCTGCGTACTGAGTTTGCAGGTCCTTGAGGTCCTGCCCCGCGCAGAAGGCCTTGCCCGCTCCGGTGATCACCACCGCCCGAACGCCCTCGTCGATCGCGCAAGCGTCCAGCGCAGCGCCCAGGTCGCTCGTCAACGCTTCGTTGAACGCGTTGAACACCTCAGGCCGATTCAACGTGATCGTGCAGACACCCTCCTGCACGTCGTAGAGTAACGTGTCGTAGCGCTGGGCCATCGCTGATCCTCCGTTCCGGCTCGCCGGCTCTCAGGAGTTACCTTCCTCCAGCCTGTCCAGGCTGATCGACTTGACGGCGCACTTCGTCCGAATGACGGACCGAGTGCCCGCAGCCGCAGTGTACACGATCTGCCCAGGGCGAGCACCTGGTCGGCTACTCCGCAGGCAACGCGCGGTGCTATCCAGCGACGGATGCCACTGTCCCGACGCAGGCGGGGCAATGGGGACCGGTTTCACACCATGCCCACGCGGACCGCCTCCGGATGCGGGTCCGTACACCGACGAAATACAGGTCGCCCTGCACCCGCACCGCCTGCCGTCGCTGCCGACATCGGGCTAAAACGCTTGACTTTGGGGTGTCCGCGCGAGGACAATCGTGTTCACCAGTTTCTCAGACGAGCAATGCCGGTGACGCGCCTCTGTCAACCTGTCCGGTGCGACGGCAATGATAATCTGAATCGCGAACGGCCCGACGACCAGGAACGCAACGCGGCAAAATGTCGGCTGAAACCTCGAGATCGGCTCCGCGAGCCAGGCGGAATCCCCTGCGGCGTGCCCTGCCCAGGCCGGCGCCGCTGGAATGGCTCTTCCTCATCGTCGGCCTGTTCCTGGTCATTCACTACAGTTGGCTCCTGGATGACGCGTTCGTCTACTTTCGGTACGTCGATAATCTCCTCTATCTC
>DATKXO010000253.1:0-9544 GCA_035528995.1 Phycisphaerae bacterium
CACCCAGCGGAGCCGGCCGGCGGGCGATGTGCCGGTCCGTCAGCCCCAGCATGTCGTAGACCCGCAGCCCGCTGTAATAGCCGACCGCGCCGATCGGCACACAGGCGATCGAAGCGTCGGGCGGCGCGTTCTTCGCCAGCCACTCACCGGCGGCCGTCCAGCGCGGCACCTCGATGTTCTGCTGGGTGGCGTACAAGCGATACTGCGCGGCGTCCGGCTGGTTCGTCGCCAGCGGTGCGATCAGCAGAGCCGCGCCCAGCACAAGGGCGACGTAGCTGCGCCAGCCCGGGCGCGTGTCTCGGACGGACCTCCAGTAGTCCAGGGCGTCCGCTACCAGCCCCTGCACCAGCATGGCCCACAGCGCAATCACCGGGACCATGAACCGGTACATGGGCAGCCCGTCGCCGCCGACCGCCACCACCCCCGCCACCAGCAGCAATCCCACCAGCGACAGGGCCCGGGCGAACGGACGCGCCCGGTACAACCAGACCGCCACGAACGGCCCCAGCCACAGCAACAGCCCACCGTTGTGGGCCGCGAACCCGAGCACGTATTCCAGACCGCGCTGAGCCTGTTCAATGTTCGCGCCGACCTTCGCGTAGAACGTGTTGGGCAGCCAGTCGCCGTAATAGGCGTGCCGCCAGATCAGATGAGCTCCCACGATGACCCCGGCCGGGATCAGCAGCGCCACCGGGTTGCGCGCAGTGTTGTGCCTGCGGACAAGCACCAGCCAGGCGACTAACGCGACGGTAACGAGCACGCCCTCGGGTCGCATCAGCGCGCACAGGCCGCAGGTCACTCCGGCCAGCGCCATGCGCTTGACATCCCCCGACGGCCCGGCCGCCAGCCAGACCGACACCAGGATCAGCGTCGCGTACCCGCAGGCCTCCAGCCCGCCGAGGCTCCAGCACGCGGCTGCCCCGGTGCCCGCGAACAGCAGAGGCCCGAGGCAGGACAACGGGCGTCGCCGGTCCACCCCCGACAACGGCGACGCCAGCCACATCACCAAAATGCAGCCGAGCCCACCGACCAGCGACAGCCCCCGGACGGCCCGGACGAACTCGACGCCCACCGCTCCCAACGCGGCCGTCAGACCCACCCACAGGAAGCTGGTGTACCCCTCGACCCGCTCGCCGACGTTGTACACCCAACCGTGTCCGTCCACGACGTTGCGGGCGTAACGCGCGATGATGAACGCGTCATCGCTGATGAAGTCGTAGACCCAGGCGTGCCCGACCAGCACGAGCGCGACACCCACCAGGCACACCACCGCCAGCGCCGTTTTCGGCGGCCTGGCGAAGGTCTCGCCCCCGGAGGTATTAGCTGCACTCAAGGTTGACGCTCCATCGCACCGCCGGCAAGCGCGCCGCACAAGTCGCCCGCCCCTCCATGCCGGACGCATCACCGTAACCGAACGCCCCCCCCGGTGCCAGGCATGTTCGCATCGTATGTCGGGCGCCGGCGTTGGGGACTCGTATGGGCCCCGGATTGCGAAGAGTAATCGGCGGCGATATAGTGCCGTCTTCGGGCGGGTTGGCATGTCCGAACGGCGGTCGCCGGCAGTCGGGCGGGTACGGGATTGAGTCGGCGTTGGGCCGGGTAGACCTCACCAGTCACCACGAGAAACGGATACCACAACCATGACCAGCACGAGCGCCAAGGACCCTTTCGAGGCACGTTCGGTGCTTCAAACCAAGGGCGGCAACGTTGACATCTACCGCCTGGACGCGCTGCCCCGTCGCAACGTCGGCCACGTCGAGAAGCTGCCCTACAGCATCAAGGTGCTGCTCGAATCGGCCCTGCGCAACCTCGACGGGTTCACCGTGCGCCAGGAGGACGTCACCCGCCTGGCCGCCTGGAACGCCAAGTCACCCGGCAGAAACGAGCTGCCCTTCAAGCCGGCCCGCGTCCTCTTGCAGGACTTCACCGGCGTGCCGGCCGTCGTCGATCTGGCCGCCATGCGCGACGCGCTCCAGCGCCTCGGCGGCGACCCCAAGCGCATCAACCCGCTCATCCCCGTGGACCTGGTCATCGACCACTCCGTCCAGGTCGACCACTTCGGCTCGCCCGACGCCCTGGGCCTCAACGCCCAAATCGAGTTCCAGCGCAACCGCGAGCGCTACGAGTTCCTCCGCTGGGGCCAGAACGCCTTCGACAACTTCCGCGTCGTTCCGCCGGCCACCGGCATCATCCACCAGGTCAACCTCGAATACCTCGCCAAGGTCGTCGTCTCGCGCAGCGTCGACGGAAACAACGTGGCCATGCCCGACAGCCTGGTCGGCACCGACAGCCACACCACCATGATCAACGGTCTGGGCGTCGTCGGCTGGGGTGTCGGCGGCATCGAGGCCGAGGCGGTCATGCTCGGCCAGCCCATCTACATGCTCACCCCCGAGGTCATCGGCTTCAGGCTCACCGGCCAACTCCCCGAAGGCGCCACCGCCACCGACCTGGTGCTCACCGCCACGCAGATGCTTCGCGCCAAGGGCGTCGTCGGCAAGTTCGTCGAGTATCACGGCGACGGCCTGGCCGGCATGTCCCTGCCCGACCGCGCCACCATCGCCAACATGGGCCCGGAATACGGCGCCACCATGGGCTTTTTCCCGGTCGACGCCGAGACGCTCGAATACCTGCGCCGCACCGGCCGCACCGAAGACGAGGTCGATCTCGTCGAGCGTTACACTAAGGAGCAGGGCCTCTTCCGCACCGCCGACTCACCCGATCCGGAATTCACCGACACGCTCGAACTGGACCTGTCCACGGTCGAGCCGTCGCTGGCCGGTCCCAAACGCCCGCAGGACCGCATCCGCCTTTCCGACGCGAAGTCGTCCTTCCAGAAATCGTTGCGAGCGCCGATCGCCGAGCGCGGTTTCGCCCTGGACGACGCCGCGCTGAAACGATCGGCCGAGGTCACCGGCGACGGCGCACCCTCGACATTGACGCACGGTTCCGTAGTCATCGCGGCCATCACCAGTTGCACCAACACCTCGAACCCGTCGGTGATGATCGCGGCCGGCCTGTTGGCCAAGAGGGCCGTCGAGAAGGGCCTGAAGGTCAAGCCCTACGTCAAGACCAGCCTCGCGCCGGGTTCGCGCGTGGTGACCCAGTACCTCGACGACGCCGGCCTCACGCCGTACCTGGACAAGCTCGGCTTCCACAACGTCGGCTACGGCTGCACGACCTGCATCGGCAACAGCGGCCCGCTGCCCGAACCGATCGCCAAGGCGCTGGCCGGCACCGACCTCGTCGCCTGCTCCGTCCTCAGCGGCAACCGAAACTTCGAGGGCCGAGTTCACGCCCAGGTCAAAGCCAACTACCTCGCCTCGCCCCCGCTGGTCGTGGCCTACGCCCTGGCCGGCAGCATGGACGTGGACCTGGTCAACGAGCCGCTCGGCCAGGGCTCCGACGGCTCGCCCGTCTACCTCAAGGACATCTGGCCGTCGATGCGCGAGGTGAGCGACGTGGTAGCCGCCTCCATCACGCCCGACAGTTTCCGCAAGCAGTACGGCAACGTCTTCACCGGCAACGAGCAGTGGAACCGCATCTCCGCCGCCGACAGCGAGACGTACAACTGGGACGCCGCCAGCACCTACATCCAGAATCCGCCCTTCTTTGCCGGCCTGACGCCCGAGCCCGGCCAGGTGGCCGACATCGCCGCCGCCCGCGTGCTCATCAAGGTGGCCGACTCGATCACCACGGACCACATCTCGCCGGCCGGTGTCATCAAGCCGGACGCGCCTGCTGGTCTGTATCTGCAGGAGCACGGCGTTGAACCGACCGACTTTAACAGTTACGGATCGCGGCGCGGCAACGACCGCGTAATGACGCGCGGGACGTTCGCCAACATTCGCCTGCGCAACCAGATGGCCCCCGGCACCGAGGGCGGCGTCACCGTCTACCTGCCCACCGGCGAGCAGACGTCCGTCTACGGCGCGGCCATGAAGTACAAGGAGGCCGGCACCCCGCTGCTGGTCCTCGCCGGCAAGGAGTACGGCACCGGCTCCTCGCGCGACTGGGCCGCCAAGGGAACCATGCTGCTCGGCATCAAGGCCGTCCTGGCCGAGAGCTACGAGCGAATCCACCGCAGCAACCTCGTGGGCATGGGCGTCCTGCCTTTGCAGTTCAACCCGGGCCAGAGCGTGGAGAAGCTCGGCTTCACCGGCCAGGAGGCCTTCGACATCCGGATTCGCAACGCCGACGGAGGCGTCACACCGGGCTGCGACGTGCCGGTCAAGGCCACCGCGCCCGACGGGACCATTACAGAGTTCACCATGATCGCCCGGATCGACACGCCGGTCGAGGCGGACTACTACCGCAACGGCGGAATCCTGCACACCGTCCTGCGAGCCTTCGCCAGGTAAGCCGCCCGCGCACGACAACGCCACCCCAAACCCGGGCTCCGTCGCCTGGTTTTTTTCTCCGCCGCGGATCATCCGGGATCGTTAAGCGCCTAACCCATGCCGCCCACGCGTGTCTGCCCTTCTGGACACAACGTCAGCCGCGTGTGCCCGTCCCGTCGCCCGGCGCGACTAACGGCGGGGCGGGCGACTCAACGCCTCTTCATTTCCCGCACGGAAGGAGATTGTCATGCGCACCGTACTCATGGCGTTGGCGGCCGTCTTTGTGCTGACAGCCGCGTCCGGCTGCCTCGTGGCCAGCACCACGCGGCACGGAGTCTACAACAAGTCGGCCGTCGTCTGGCAGGACGACATCTACGTCGTGGACCTCAACAGGTGCACCGCCCGGCGCGTCCACCTCGAGCCCTGCCACGAGGGCGAGATCATCGAAACCATCACCATCGAGGAAGAAGGTGAAGCTTCCGTCCCCTGCGAGGGCCACTTCCTCGCATCGAGCCGGTAGCGGGCCTGTACCCACAAGGGCTCCATGGTGCGGCCGTGCCCGCACCGGTTGCCAAATGCACATACGCGGTTCGTGCCGTTGACAACCGGCCGATTCTGCCCCAGCATGACCGCATCATGGAGCCCCAATTCAGTGACATGGATCTGCTCCGAACGCGCGTGCGCGAGCTGGCCGAGATGGCCCGGGCCGAGGACCTCGGCGACGCGGGCGACATCAGCAGCCGGCTGCTGGGCGAGGACGTCGGGCCCGGTGAGTACCGACTCGTCTCCCGGCGGGCCGGCGTACTGGCCGGCTGCGCCGTCGCCGGCGACATCCTGACCACCTACGACCGCTGGATCGAGCTCACCTGGACCCAGGGCGTCTGGGACGGCTCGCGCTTCAAGATCGGTGCCGAACTCGCCCGCGTCCGCGGGCCCAACGGTCCGATCCTGGCGGCCGAGCGAGTCCTGCTCAACTTCCTCCAGCGCTTGTGCGGTGTGGCCACGGCCACCCGGGCCTATGTCGATGCCGTCGCCGGCACGCCCGCCAAAATCCTCGACACCCGCAAGACGATCCCCGGCTGGCGCGTCCTGGACAAGTACGCCGTCTGCTGCGGCGGCGGGCGCAACCATCGCATGGGCCTGCACGACGCCGTTCTGATCAAGGACAACCACCTGGCCGGCATCGAGCGCGAGCGCCTCGCCGGCGTCGTCTTCGAGATGCTCAACCAAGCCGCCTCCCTCGACCCGCCGCCCAAGTTCGTCGAGGTCGAAGCCGACACCGTCGAGCAGGCCGCCGAAGTCTTCAAGGTCGTCGGCGTGGACTTCGTCCTGTTGGACAACTTCAAGCCGGCCGATCTCCGCAAGGTCGTCAAGCTCCGCGACTCCCTCGGCCTCAAGGGCAAGGTCCGCCTGGAGGCCTCCGGCGGCATAACCCTCGACAACGTCCGCACCATAGCCGAGACCGGAGTAGAGCGAATCTCCGTAGGCGCCATCACCCACTCGGCCCCCGCCATCGACCTAGCCCTAGAATCCGCCTGACCCCCAACGAACAACCGAGCCGCGAACTTCAGTTCGCGCGGACTGTGTCACACGAGAGACGCCGATTCGGCGACCCTTGCATCCCCAACCCCCAACCGATACTTTATATCCTGCACTATCGCGGCCAGGCCTCGTCGGGGTGCCTGACGGCCGCACAGGACATAATCGGCCACACGGCCGCCACCGATCGAGGCCCAAACCCCACGACCGGCCGCGGACCCGTGCTCGCCGAGACCCGCGCACGACGGCCCGATTCTGGATCGGGCCCGGGGAAACGTCCCTATGGACACGCCCTCCCCCAAGGTCTTCATCAGCTACAGCCACGATTCCGACGAGCACAAGGCGCGAGTCCTCGCCTTCGCCAGGGCATTGCGAGCCAACGGGATCGACGTCGAAATCGACCAGTTCCACACCGACGAAATCGTCGACTGGCCCCGCTGGTGCAATGACCAGATCAGCCGCGACCACTCTGACTTCGTCCTCTGCGTCTGCACCGCGGAATACCGACGCCGCATCGAGGGAAAAGTACCGCCGACGAAGGGTAAGGGTGTTTACTGGGAGGGCAGTCTGCTCGACGACGACCTTTACGACGAGAAGGGCAACAGCCGCCTCATCCCGGTCCTGTTCGACGACGAGCCGGACAGCGCCATACCTCGCTTCCTTCGCGGCTGGACCTTCTGTCGCCTGCGCGACTTCGCCGTGGCCGACCCCGGCTATGAGACGCTGATCCGCATTCTCACCGGGCAGGCAAGCGTCGAGAAAAACGCGCTCGGCCCGGTGCCAGTCTTGCCACCCAAGACACCGCCGCCAACTCAGCCGCCAGTTGCCGGCTCTACCGAGATCGCCCCTACCCGCCTCCACCACGGCGCCGACCACCTCGTCGGACGCGAGGAAAAACTCGCCGACCTCGACAAAGCCTGGACCGACCCCGCCACCCACCTCCTGACCATCGTCGCCTTCGGCGGCGTCGGCAAGACCGCCCTGATCGCAACCTGGGAAGCCAACCTGGCCAAACGCGATTACGACGGCGCCCGCTTTTTCGACTGGTCCTTCTACAGCCAGGGCACCCGAGAGCAGGGCGCCGCCTCGGCCGACGCCTTCATCGCCAAGGCCCTCACCTTCTTCGGCGACAAGGCCATGGCCGACAGCCCCACCTCCCCGTGGGACAAGGGCGCCCGCCTGGCGCAGCTCGTCGCCGAGCGTCCCACCCTGCTGGTCCTCGACGGCCTCGAGCCCCTCCAATACCCCCCCGGCCCCCTCGGTGGCCAGCTCAAAGACCCCGCCATCGAGGCCCTGCTCAAGGGCCTCGCCCAGCACAACCCCGGCCTCTGCGTCGTCACCACCCGCGAGCGCCTCACCGACCTGGCCCCCTTCAACGACACCACCGCCCCGGAGTGGACCCTGGAGAACCTCAGCGACCAGGCCGGCGCCGCCTTGCTACACCAGGCCGGCGCAAACCGCGCCGGCGCCGTCGACATCAACCGCGACGACCCCGAACTCCGCGCCGCCAGCAGCGAAGTCAACGGCCACGCCCTCACCCTGCGCCTCCTCGGCACCTACCTTGCGAAGGCGCATCAGGGCGACATCCGCAAGCGCGACCGAGTGAAGTTCACCAAAGCCGACGCCAGGACCCAGGGCGGCCACGCCTTCAAGACCATGGCCGCGTACGAGAGGTGGTTTTCCGACGGCAGTGAGGACGGCGCCCGCGCCCTGGCCGTCCTCCGCCTCCTGGGCCTCTTCGACCGCCCGGCCGACGCCGCCTGCCTGACCGCCCTGCGAAACCCCCCGCCTATAGCTGGCTTGACCGAACCCCTAATCGGCCTGAACGAGGAAGACTGGAACCTGACTCTCTCGTCGCTGGCCGACTGTAGCTTGCTGGCCGTTCAATCGTCAATCGTCAATCGTCAATCGTCAATCGACGCACATCCACTAATCCGCGAATACTTCGCCAACCAACTCCGCGAGAAGAACCCCGACGCTTGGCGTGCCGCCCACCGCCGCCTCTACGAGCATCTCACGGAGAGTACGGAGGACAAGCCGGACGCGACTCTCGAAGACCTCCAACCCCTCTACCAGGCCGTCGCCCACGGCTGCCAGGCCGGGATGCAACAGGAAGCGTGCGATCATGTCTACAACGCCCGCATCGGGCGTCGCGACGAGTTCTACAGCACCCGGAAGCTTGGCGCTTTCGGCGCGGACCTTGGCGCAGTCGCGTGTTTCTTCGACGAAGCTTGGGGCGGAATCTCGCCGGCGCTTTCTGAAGGCGCCCAAGCCTGGCTCTTGAATCAGGCGGGCTTCCGCCTTCGCGCCCTGGGCCGCCTGACCGAGGCCCTCGAGCCGATGCGGGCCGGATTGCCAATTGAGTTAAATCACCAGGACTGGAGAAATGCCGCCGCCCGCGCCTGCAATCTGAGCGAGCTAAACCTGACGCTAGGCCGCGTGACCGACGCGGTCCCTGACCCCGACCAGTCCGTGACGTTCGCCGATCGCAGCAGTGACCAGTTTATGCGGGTGGCAGTTCGCACGGCGCTGGCCGACGCCCTCCACCAAGCTGGCCGGCGCGCCGACGCCCTAGCCTCCTTCCGCGAGGCCGAGGCCATCCAGGCCGAGCGTGAGCCGGAGCATCCGCTGCTCTACTCGGCCGCGGGCTTCCAGTATTGCGACCTGCTCCTGGCCGAGCCCGAACGCGCCGCTTGGCAGACTGGCATAGGCCTGGAGCCCGTGCCGGACTGCGCGCAGGACGCCCGTGACGGGTTGATCGCCCGCTGCCGCGAAGTCGACGGGCGGGGTCAGAAGATGTTCGAGTGGCGTATGCCATGTGACTCCCTCCTCACCATCGCCCTCGACCACCTCACGCTGGCCCGCGCCGCCCTCTACCGTGCCATCCTCGGGCATTCCGCATTCCGCATTCCGCATTCCGATCTCGCCCCGGCCCGCCAACACGTCACCGACGCCGTCGACGGCCTCCGCCGAGCGGGCACCATGGACCACCTTCCTCGCGCCCTCCTCTCCCGCGCCTGGCTGCGAGTTCTGGAGGGCGATCCCGATGGATCGGGACGCGACCTGGACGACGGCTGGCAGATCGCCGAACGCGGCCCCATGCGCCTGCACATGACCGACATCCTCCTCCACCGCGCCCGACTCTTCCACGCCGTCCGCCCCTACCCCTGGCCCGGCCCCCAAAAAGACCCCGGCCCCACCCACGACCTCGCCGACGCCCGCAAACTCATCCACCACTGCGGCTACCACCGCCGCGACGAAGAACTAGCCGACGCCCAACAAGCCGCCAAATCCTGGCCCCCCTGAACGCGGCACGCCCAATCCACAACAATTCACCACAGAGCCCGCAGAGCCCGCAGACAAAAGCCCGAGCACCCGCCGACACTGCACTTGGTTGCCTCGTTGCCTCGTTGCCTCGTTGCCTCGTTGCCTCGTTGCCTCGTTGCCTTGTTGCCTTCTTGCCTTGTTGCCTCTTCTTTGGCTCCAATCTGCGCCAATCTGCGAAATCTGCGGACAATGCCTTTGCAGTTATTACCCAGAGCGTTAAACATTGCACATTTCTACCCGGCGGCGTAGCGGACGGGCTCGGCGTGGAAGTAACTCTTGACGAGCTCCGGCTGGCGTTGCGTACTGCGCAGGTAGGAGCGCAGGCCGGCGATCATCTC
>DATKXO010000254.1:0-2561 GCA_035528995.1 Phycisphaerae bacterium
CTTCGGGTTTGATTCTCCAACCGCCGTTGCGAAGAGGAAGCGCGTTGCAAGCTGCTGTTCTTCCTTCTTCTTCGTCATCTGCCAGATACAAATTCGGTGGCCACGGTTGGCGGTTTCGCTTCGCATCAGTTTCAGCCTCCCGCGTGAACCATTCCTCCACCGAACCGCGATTCATCAAGCGTTTGACATGCCAGAGATCGCAAAGGCGCATCAGAGCGAGGTTCTCGGGAGTAAGCCAATGCCCGGTCAAAGGTGTAAAAAAGGGCCAGATCACACTGCACCGACGCTGTACAACCAGGTAGGAGAGGAGCGTGACCCCTCCCTCTTCCCGCGGGGGGAGACAGGTAGTGTTGGCCCGTATGAAGCTTCTCGCGCCCTCATTGTCTGACACCGGCGTTATGTTCCCCCCGGTCTTGGCGTCGTCAGCCAGTATGCGGTTGAAGGTGCCACCGGTAACGACGAAATGGAAGTTTCGCAGTCGGTCTGGGCTCTCTTTGTAAAGCCGCTCGAAGAGCCGCGATAAGGAGTTGTTTACGTCATCATTATCGTGGCTAGCAAGTGCGGCGACAAAAGTTCTTTTGGCTTCCGGTTGAGAACCCATATCAGTCTCCTGTAGTTATTAGCGTGGAGGCGCGATTCTTTCGCGAGGGCTGCCGCGTGCGTCCCTCACGGAACTTGATTGCTACACCTCCACCCTGCCCGCGTCGGACCCACGCCCCCGTGAGGTAGAACGCCTATCTCGCTGAGATACGGTCCGTCCCTCAGTGAGGTGGCGTCCGCGTCTCGGTGACATCGGGTTCGGACCAGGGTGAGATTGGCACCGAGTAAGCACGGTATCGGGACCGAGTAGGCAGCCTATGCGGTCCCGATACCTGCTTGGGGCGGTGTTGATCCCTTGCTTGAGGGCGGACGCCGGCGCCAAGTAAGGCGCGGGCGCCGATCTCAGCTTGGAAACGGTCTTTCGAGGGCTCATAAGGCCGCACGACCTGTCCAAATCGCCCATTTTGCCGCTCGCCGATCAGAGCCGCGACCGTGAGGGAGCGGACAGCCCCGGACAAGGTCGTCCTCATATCCAACCGCTTACTGACGTGCGCGGCTCTGATTTCATCGCCCGCGCCGCGTCATTGCCAGTCCACCCTACGTCGGCGGGACGGTTAACGACGAGTCCAAACGCCCGCTTGCGCAGTTCGCGGTCCGACCTGCCGCGGCGCATCCTGGCCCGGACCATGCCGATTGCGGATCTTGGGTTTCGGCAAGTTCGCGACCAGAAGGGCCAACTGCGGAAGCATCTTACCGGCAACGGGGCCGTTCATCAAGGCCGGGGTGCAGCCGAGCCGAAGTCGCCTGGGTAGCGGTGGCGGGGTGCCTTGGTTGATGCTGGAAGGTCTCGAGGTCGATTGGGCTGGCGAGGGCGCCAGTGCAAGATCACCATGGACGTGTTCCGTGACCTGGGGTTGGCCCTGGGGCTTGATTTTCGGGTTGTTTGCCTGCACGGTGTTTACCTTGTTCGTGATCCCGGTCGCGTACTTCCTGCTGTATGGTCGTAAGCCCGGGCATGGAGTTGTGCAATGGCCCGACGAATCCTGATCGTGGGCGGCGTGGCGGCCGGGGCGAGCGCCGCCACGCGCGCCCGTCGCCTGGACGAACACGCCGAGATCATCGTCTTCGAGAAGAGCGGACACGTGTCGTTCGCCAACTGCGGCCTGCCCTATTACGTGGGCGGTGTGATCACCGACCGCGACGCGCTGTTGATGATGACGCCGGAACGGTTCCAAAAGCAGTTCCGCGTCGACGCCCGGGTGCGCCACGAGGTGGTCGAGATCGACCGTTCGGGCAAACGGGTGCGCGTACGCAATCTGGACGACGGCCAGGAGTACTGGGAAGCCTACGATCGGCTGATACTGGCGCCCGGGGCGTCGCCGATCATCCCGCCGATGGAGGGCCTGGATGCACCCAACGTCTTCGTGCTGCGCAACATGGAGGACGCCGACGCGATCCACTCCTGGATCGACCGGCACGATCCGAAGCGGGCGGTCATCGTCGGGGCCGGCTTCATCGGCCTCGAAGGGGCGGAGGTGCTGGCCGGTCGCGGTCTGCACGTGGAGCTGGTCGAACTGCAACCGCAGGTCCTGCCACCGCTGGACGAGGACATGGCCGGTCCCGTGGCGGCGCACCTTCGCGACCAGGGCGTGGTCGTGCATCTGGGAACGGCGCTGAAGTCGTTGGAGCGGGGCGCAGATGATCTGGCCGCGACGGCCGTGCTCAACGACGGCACACGGATCGAGTGCGACCTGGTGCTGATGTCGATCGGTGTCAAACCCAACTCGAAGCTGGCGGCGGACGCCGGGCTCGAGTTGGGTCCGCGCGGCGGCATCCGAGTCAACGAGCGATTGGAAACGTCCGACCCGTTGATCCTGGCGGCCGGTGACGCGGCCGAGGTGGTCGATGCGGTGACGGGTCGGCCGACCATGATCCCGCTGGCGGGACCGGCCAACAAGCACGGGCGGCTGGCCGGCCAGATCGCGGTCACCGGTGAAGGACCGCCGGCCGCCCGCGTCGCG
>DATKXO010000255.1:0-34910 GCA_035528995.1 Phycisphaerae bacterium
TTCCCCCGATCCGCCCCCGTTTGGCTAAACCCCAAATCCGCGCCGTTTCCCCGATTTTTTTTCCTAAGCCCCTGACCCGCCAAGACTTACGCCAATCCCCAATCCGCGCAGCCCGTTGGCTAAACCCCGGTCCGCTTTAGAACCGGCGCGCAACTCGCCCTTTCCCGCCCGCCCGAGCACGTATCGAACACGAAACACCGCGTGCCCACCCCAGCCTCGCCCTCTGGCTGATAGCTGACGGCTGAGAGCTGACTGCTGACGGCCGACGGCCAATCGCCGCCCTGGGCGTTTCTTGCCATTCCCCTCGGTTTCGGCGAACGTGCAACCGCGGCTCACACAGGAGGGCATACCAATGGCACGCGTCGATCTCGATCCGAACGAATGGCTCAATCACCCGGCCCTGGCCCGCGAGACCTACGAGCGGATGACACACGAGGGCATTCTGCTCGCCTCGTTGGACGAGGCCGGCAAGCTCAATCCCATGACCATCGGCTGGGGCCTCTTCGGTCTGATCTGGGGGCGGCCGATGTTCCAGGTCCTGGTCCGACCGTCGCGCCATACCTACGGGTGCATCGAGCGCACCAGAGACTACACGGTCAACGTGCTGCCCGACGGCCTCAGCGACGTGCCCGCCTTCTGCGGCAGCAAGTCCGGGCGCGATATGGACAAGATGGCCCAATGCGACCTCGCCCCGCTCCCCGGCAAGCACGTCAAGAGCGCCGGCATCGCCCAGGCCAACATCGTCTTCGAGTGCGAGGTCGTCCACTACAACGACGTCCAGCAGCCCACCTTCCCCGAAGAGATCGTGTGGAACTACTACCCCGAGGGCGATTTCCACCGGGTCTACTTCGGCCAGATCATGGCCGTCTCGGTCGACAAGGAGTTCTTCGAGACGATCCGAACGCGCGGCTGAGCGTGCCGGGTAGGCGAGCAGGCTCGGAGTCCGGAGCTAAGCCCGACGGCCTTCGGTCACCGGCGTCGGACGACAATGGCCGTCAGGTCATCGTTCTGCGGCGTCCCCTCGGCGAAGGCCAGCACCTCCTCGTGGAGCATGCGGATCAGGTCGGCCGACGAGGTTTCCGGATTGGCCCGGGCCAGATCGAAGATGCGCTGCGTGCCATAGGCTTCCTTGGCCGGGTTGACCCATTCGAAGAATCCGTCCGTGACCAGCAGCAGCGTGTCGCCGGGCGCCAGGTCAATCGGCGCCGGCACGGTGGTGCCCAGTTCGGGCCGCACGCCCATGGGCAGCGTGCTGGCCGGCAGCTCGATGTTGTTCCCGCTGGCAGCCTCGGCCAACAGCAACGGCCCGTGCCCGGCGCTGACGTACTCGACCCGGTGGGCTTGCGGGTCCAGGATCCCGAAGAAGGTGGTCACGAACCGCCCGGCCGGCATGTCGTGGCCCAGCAGGGCGTTGGTTCGCTGCATCCCCACCGCCAGGTCATCTGGCGAGATAATGGATGCCCGCAGTAGTGCCCGGCACTCGGAGACACACAGGGCCGGCCCGATCCCGTGCCCGGTCGCGTCGGCCAGCATCAGCCCCAGCCGCCCGCCCTCCAGCTCGACGAAGTCGTAGCAGTCGCCGCCGGTCTCGTCGGCCGGCTTGTTCCAACCGGCGATGTCGTACCCGGCCACCTGCGGGTTGGCCTGCGGCAGGAGCGACTGCTGGATCTCACGGGCGACGGCCAGATCGCGCTCCAGCCGTTGCTTCTCGGCGTACTGCTCGAGGAGCATCTGCCGCTGGACCGCGACCCCGGCCAGCGAACTGAGCGTTACGGCGAGCCCCTCGTCGGCCTTGGTGAAGCACCCTTGCTTTTTGTTGAGTGCCTGGAGGACTCCGACGACCTTCCCGTCGAACCCCACCAGGCAGAAGGCCAGCAGGTTGCAGGTTCGAAAGCCGGTCTGCCTGTCCACCTCCGGGTTGAACCGCGGGTCGGCGTAGGCGTCAGGCACGTTGATCACCGCCCGGCTCCGCAGGGCCTCGCCGGCGATCCCGCGATTGGCCGAGAAGCGGATGTCCCGGGTACCCGTGGCAACCTTACTGCACAGCTCGTTGGCGCAATCATCGTACAGGAAGACAGTTGCGCGCTCACAGTCCAGCACTTGCAGGGCCGCCCGCTCGACTTGCTTCAGCAGCGGAACCAGCTCGATGCTGGCCGCCATGTCCTTGGAGACCTCCAGCAGAGCGGAGAGGTCACGGATGCGGCGCTGTGCGTCAGGTTCGTTCATGCGCGGGCAGAATCGCACGTCAGGAGGTCTGACGCAAGTGCGAGCGCCGCCGAAGATTGTCACTGGTGTCCGGGGTTGCCCTGGCGGACTGGGAGCTTTGTGACTTTTTTTCCGGCGGCGGGCGGGTTTTGCTTGCTTCCTGGCGCCGTTGTTGTATGAAACACATAGCAAGGCTCAATCCCGCCATAGCATGGAGGGTATTGGGGGCCAGGAAGCAGGGCGGCGTCAGATCTGCCTGCTGGCTTGCAGGGGAGGAGTCCTCGGAGGGCGGCCTCGAACTCGCGTCTGAAATCGGTACAGAACAGCACTCTCAATGTCCCTGAGGGCGCGGTACTGTAGGCATATCGGTGTAGCTGGGTCCCTCCGGCTGACATCGTGGGGTGTCGGCGGAACAAGAAGACCCACCTCCGTCCGCGCGATGAGCGGGGCGGACGTTTTCAGGGCCGGAGAAACGGCGGAGGGGAAGGGAGGTCCTGGAGGCAGTCGGCTTCGTGCGCCGCGCGGCTTGGATCACAAGGAGGTGAACCCTGATGGCCGGCGAATCTCTTTTCGGCTTTCCGGACAGCGGTCCGGCAGCCGCAACCAACACGCCATTCTATCTGTTCGGGGGCGATGGGCGCTACATCGTGCGCAGCCGCATCCGCTGGGTCGCGGACAACTGCATCTATGTCGTTGCACCGCTGGGGACGGCCACCGCCATCAAGCAGCGCTGGCAGGCCAGCGCGTTCTATCCCGCGGACCCGGACGAGCAGGGTCGCCGGCGCCACGTCAACGTGGAGTTGATCTCGGCCGAGGCCTTGCTGGGCTCCGACAGCGGGAATGAGGGCCTGCTGCTCCGTATCGCCCCTGCTGACGAGAAGGCATCGGCACCCTTGATCATGCATCCCGCGGTGACCGCTTCGAATCTGGCGGCCGCATCGTCAGCGACCGCCGGGGTCTGACACTGGGACGAACCCGAAGTCCGGGGCGCCCGGTTGGCCGCGGCGGTGAATCGCTGCACCCACCCCAGGCCCGCCGGGGCGAGGCACTCCGAGCAACCAACGGGGATCCGACAATGCGCATCGCCCTATTCTCCTGGGAAACGCTTCACTCGATCCCGGTCGGCGGGGTGGCCGCTCACGTCAGCGGCCTCTCGGCGGCCCTGTGCGATCGTGGGCATGAGGTCCATGTCTTCACCCGCCAGGCCCCGGGCCAGGCCACCTACGAGAACGTCGGCGGCATCCACTACCACCGCTGTCCGTACGAGGCACACCCCGACTTCGTCGTGGACATCCAGCGCATGTGCGACAGTTTCGTGTGGCACTTCGGAGAGACGGAGGCCTTCCTCAACGACGGCGGATTCAACGTCGTCCACGGGCATGACTGGCTCTGCGCCCACGCCCTGGTCCAAGCCAAGAACACGCACCGCAAGCCTGTCGTAATGACGGTGCATTCGACGGAGTATGGCCGGTGCGGTAACACGCACTGCGGCGGCCGGAGCGAGCAGATCGCTCATCTGGAGTGGGAGGGGACGTATGTGGCCGATCAGGTCATCTGCGTTTCGGAGGCCCTGCGGGAAGAGGCGCGGGAGATCTACCAGGTCCCGGCCGAGAAGATGACCGCGGTGCACAACGGGGTGAACGCGGCTCGGTACAACGGCGAAGTGGACGCCGCCTGCGTGCGAGCCAAGTGCGGCGTCGGCCAGCGCGATCCCATGGTGCTGTTTGTGGGCCGCCTGGCCTGGCAAAAGGGCCCGGACATTCTGCTGGCCGCGATTCCCGGTCTGCTGCAGGAGCGCCCGCAGGCGAAGTTCGTGTTCGTCGGCGACGGCGAGATGCGCGGCGACCTGGAACGGGACGCCCGGCAGATGGGCCTGGGGCAAGCCACGCGCTTCCTCGGTTACCGAAACGGCAGCGCGTTGGTCAACCTGTTCAAGAGCGCCGACGTGGTCTGCGTGCCCAGCCGAAACGAGCCGTTCGGCATCGTTATTCTCGAGTCCTGGAGTGCGGGCAAGCCCGTGGTGGCCACCCGCAACGGTGGCCCGGCCGAGTTCGTCAGCCACGGCTACGACGGACTGGTCGTTCGAGACGACAGCCCCTCGGTGGGCTGGGGGCTGGGGACCACCTGTTCCGATTTCGAGCACGCCCGTTGGATGGGTCGCAACGGCCGCAGCACGGTCCAATCGCGCTTCACATGGAACACGATCGCCGCCCGAACGGAGCGGGTCTATCAAGCCGCCTGGCACCGATGACGGCGCCCGATGCAGGTCCTCCGGGTGGCCGGGCGGTTCCGCGGCAGGGTCAAGCGCCGCCACCGCGGGCGGTCACCGGTCCACCCGTTGCACTACACGCCAAAACCGTTACTGTTTGCTGCGCCGGATCGGCCGCACTGGGGCAGCCGGTAGGCGGATGACTCCTGGACAGCCTGGGGAACAGCGTTGATGCCCGATATGCAAACTCCCTTTCAGAAGCTTGAGCACATAAGTCGCAACCTGTGGTGGTGCTGGCACCCCGAGGTGGTGGAGGTTTTTCGCGAGCTGAACATGGAGCTATGGCGAGAGGTGAACCACAACCCGGTGGTTTTCCTGCAGCGCACCGGGGCCGAACGACTGGATGAGGCGGTTCGCAAGAAGCGGCTGGTCCGCAAAGTGGACGAAGCCCTGGCCCACCTGGAGCACTATTGCACCAGCGAGGGCGCCTGGGCCCTGCGGCGCGCCTCCAGGCTGCGCGTCTGGCCGGTGGCCTACTTCTCGGCCGAGTTCGGCGTCCACGAGAGCATTCCCACCTACGCCGGCGGGCTGGGGCTGCTGGCCGGCGACCATCTCAAGAGCTGCTCGGACCTCGGCATTCCCATCGTGGGCGTGGGCCTGCTGTACACGCACGGGTACTTCCACCAGCAGCTCGATGCGACCGGCATGCAGCAGGAGATCTACCATCCTCTGGAGATGAACAACCTGCCGTTGGAGGCGGTCACCAACGCCGACAGCAACGGACGCTTGCTGATCGACGTACCGGTGGAGAACCGCCAGCTGAAGGTCCAGGTCTGGCGGGTGCGTGTGGGACGGGTCGACCTGTATCTGCTGGACAGCAATGTAGAGGAGAACACCGAGAAGGACCGCATGCTCACCGGGCACCTGTACGCCAGCGACCACGACACACGGATCCAGCAGGAGATCATCCTCGGGGTTGGCGGTGTGCGTGCTCTGGCGGCGGTCCAGCGGATGCCCGGGGCCCTGCACCTCAACGAAGGGCATTGCGCCTTCGCCCTGTTGGAAATGATCCGTCTGAGAATGGTCTGGGAGGGCGTCTCCTTCGACGATGCCCGGGCCCACGTCGGGCGTCGGTCGGTGTTCACCACGCACACGCCGGTACCGGCGGGCCACGACCAGTTCGCTCCCGCTCAGGTGGAGCGCTACCTGGGTCAGACCCGGGGCGGTCTGGGCCTGTCGCCGCACGAGCTCCTGTCCCTGGGGCGGGTGTCACCGAACGACGAGCACGAACCCTTCTGCATGACCACCCTGGCTCTACGCGTCTGTCACCGGGCCAACGGCGTGTCGGCCCTGCACGGGCGTGTGGCCCGGAACATGTGGCGGCCACTGTGGAGTATGCGCGACGAGCAGGAAGTGCCCATCGGACACATCACCAACGGGGTGCATGCGCCAACCTGGCTGGCCCCGGCCATGCACCGCCTGTACGACAAATACCTCGGCGACTCCTGGCAGAAGAACATGACCGAGCCGCCGGTCTGGGACGGCATCGCGGACGTGCCCGACGAGGAGCTGTGGGATATCCACCTGCGACTGAAGGCCAGGCTGATCGACTTCGCCCGGCGTCGTACGGGGCGCGAGGGGCGGCGCCGCGCCGAACCGGCCCAAGAGGTGAGGGCGGCGGAGAAGCTGCTCGATCCCGAGGCCCTGACCATCGGGTTCGCCCGCCGGTTCGCCACCTACAAACGGGCCGACCTGATCTTCAGCGACCTGGAGCGTCTGCTGAAGCTGATCACCGACGCAAAACGACCGGTGCAGCTGATTTTCGCGGGCAAGGCGCACCCGGCCAACGAGCTGGGCAAGAAGTGCATTCAGAAGCTGTTCAACTACGTCCGTGACCCGCGGTTCCTGGGGCGGCTGGTGTACATCGAGGACTACGACATCAACGTGGGGCGGCACCTGGTGCAGGGCGTCGATCTGTGGCTGAACAACCCCGTGCGCCCGCTGGAGGCCAGCGGCACCAGCGGGCAGAAGGTGCTGCTCAACGGGGGGCTCAATTGCTCCATCCTCGACGGCTGGTGGTCCGAGGCCTACGACGGGCAGAACGGCTTCGCCATCGGATATGGCGGCAACCACCCCGACGTCGAGGAGCAGACCCGTCGCGACGCCGCCAATCTGTATAACGTCCTCGAAAAGGAGGTCGTGCCCATGTTCTTCGAGCGGGACGAGCACGGAATCCCGCGCCGCTGGGTGCGGCGGCTCAAGTGGGCCATCCTCAGTCTCGGCTGGCGGTTCAACGCCGACCGCATGGTCCTGGATTATTTCCGTGAGTGCTACCTGCCCGCCGCCGGGGCCAGTCCTTGCGATTTCAGGCGCTACCGGGCACGCAGAGATCCCCTTTAGTCCCGACAAGGCGCGATCGACATGTATCTGCCCACGGCCGCGACCGGTAACTCGCTCTCTCTGGCCACCTTCGGCGCCGCCGGCGAGATCATGGGCTTCTTCTATCCCCACCTGGATTTCGCCCAGAACGTGCGGGAGGGCATGCTGGCGGTGCACCTCCACGACTGGGGAGAGAACGCCTTCCTGTGGTGTTTCGCCGACCGGTTCGAGCGTTCTCAGCATTTCAGGCCCGGGACCAATATTCTGGTGACCAACCTGCGTCACCGGGACTGCGACCTGACGGTTGAGCTGACCGACCTGCTGCCCCCCGACGAGCACGCTTTGGTGCGGCGCATCGCCATCCTGCGCGGTCAGGGCGCCCCGCGGCTGACGGTGATGCACTATTTCAATCTCTCGCTGGGTGACGTGGACCGGCGCAACGCGGTCCACTACCTGCCGCAGCAGCGCACGATCGTGCAGCAGTTCCGCGACGTGTCGCTGGCCCTGGCCGCCAGCTGGGACTTCGGCCTGCACACCGGGACCGTGCAACCGGGCGGCGGCTCGGCGACCAAGGAGGCCATGGCCCACGGGCATCTGGCCGGGCCCGACCAGTGCATGGGTGACGTGGACTTCGGCGTGGCGCTGTCGGCCGATGACGAGCCCCGATGGGAGGTGGTTCTGGTTCTGGCCGGCGCGCGGGAACGTGCCCAGGCCGGTGACGACGCCCGCCGCCTGGCGGATATCCCCTTCGAACAACACGAACGCGGAGCCGGCGAGCGCTGTCACTCGATTCTGTCACGGGCGGCGCGGGACGTCCCGCCGGATTGGACCGAAGCCTACGACCGCGCGGTGCTGGTGCTGCACGATCTGTTCGACGCCGAGACGGGGACGTTCATCGCCGCCCCCGAGTTCGATCCGTATTACTCACACTCGGGAGGTTACGGTTACTGCTGGCCGCGCGACGCGGCCGTCAGCGCCATGACCGCGGCCCGGATCGGCTTTCCGGAGATGGCGGAGGCCTTCTTCGACTGGTGCCGGCGATCGCAACTGGACGACGGGCATTGGTTCCAGCGCTATTGGACCGACGCCTCGGAGGCACCGTCGTGGTGCGTGCGTGAAAACGAAATCCAGCTCGACCAGACGTGTGCCGTTCTCCACGCCGCGAGCCTGTTCGCCGACCTGCTGGGTGAGGGGCGCTCGGGTTTCATCGAGCAGTTCCGCGAAACGGCCCGCCGGGCGGCCGATGCGATCATCGCTCATATTGGTGAGGACGGCCTGCACCGCCAGTCCGCCGACCTGTGGGAGGGCAGTTGGGGCTCGTTCGCCTATACGCAGGCCGCAATGGTGGCCGCCCTCCGCGAGGGCCATCGCGTCTTCGACACGCCGACGCCGGACCTGGAGCGCGTGCGGCGTGTTCTGTTCGATCGATTCTGGAATCCCGACCGCCGCTGCTGGGCCAAGCGGATCGACAGCGAGGGACACGTCGAAACCACGCTGGATTCGTCCTGCCTGGGCCTGATCGAGCCTTGGGGCGTGCTGGACCCGGCCGACCCTCACGACCGCGACCTGGCCACCCAAACCCTCGACACGCTGACCGAGCATCTGAGCGTCGATGTCAAAGGTGGTCGGGCCCTGCTGCGCTTCGAGAACGAGTCGTACATGGGTGGGGCGGCGGGCTGCGTCAACACGCTCTGGGCGGCCTTGTGCCGCCTGCGGCTGGCGGCCGTCCTGGAGGGCGACTCACGTGCGTGGCAGATCGATACCGCCCGCGGGCTGGTGGCCACGGCCCTGGCCAACACGAATCCCACCGGCCAACTGCCGGAACTGATCCCCAGGGTCGACGCCGCCTACTGGGCCGCCCCCCACGGGTGGGCCTCGTCACTGTTCATCGAGTGCATGCTGGCGCTGCAGTCGCTCGGTTCATCCTGACCGATCTGCCGGGCATGTGGCCCTTGTGGGGCGTGTGACGATTCCGATGTGCCCTCGCTGCCTGCTTGTGGGGTCCGTGCCGGGTCGGGAGCCTGAACCGTGCTGTGGTACAGGACACCGCGACGGCGCAAGCTGCGTTTCGGCAGTTATGAGCAGATCCTGTCGGAGGTCGATCGTCTGGCACCGGCCCACCGCACGCTGGGAAACTGGACGCTGGCCCAGATCTGCGAGCACCTCTTCGAAACGCAGACCTTCTCGGTCGAGCCGTGGGAGCCTGAGATCAGGACGTCGCGGCTGTTTCAGGCCACCATCGGTCGCATCGCACTGTGCGTGCTGCTGTGGTTCCGCTTCATACCGGAACAGCAGGGGAACCTCGGTCCCCGTCCACCGGTCGATCTGCAGGCCGCCCGGGGGCATCTCAACGAATCGATCCGTCGGTTATCGAGCGAGCCGACGTGTGCCCGTCATCCGATCTTCGGCGGCATGACCGCCGCCCAGTGGCGGCAGTTCCACCTGCATCACGCCGCCCATCACTTGAGCTTCGTGATCCCCGAGTGTTCCAGACCGTAGGATTGTGGTGGGGCTCCGGTCGCCCGACCGTCCGCGCGGGTCCGGTTGGCTCGACGTCAGCCGATCATTTGCCCTTGGTGGCGGGCGGCTTGTACGTGGTGAGCTTCTCCATCCGCCAGGCCCGCCCGTCGAACGTGCAGTAACCGGCCTGTGAAGAGTAGAAGTCGATCTGGAGGACCACCGGCGCCAGGCGTTGAATCATGGACATGATGTTCCGGACCGCCTTGGCGCCTTCTTCGTCTTGCTCGCGCATGATCTGCGAGACTATTCCTCCGACTACGCCCGCCATATGGAAGGCCTGACTGAGCTGCTGTTGCATGTTGGATAGATCGGTGAACGAGGCGGAAGACGCCGGCTCGGTGCGCAGGATGCCCTCCCTGCGAAATCGCTCGGACTTGAGGATGTTGGGGCGGTCTCCGGCCGCCGTGTCCAGACATACGTTGATCGCCTCGGCCGATGTCCCCAGTACCAGCCACTCCTGATACACGCCGACGACCGGCTGAGCGAGCATGATCAGGGGGGGGTAGGTCAGCGTGCGGAAACCGGGCGCCTTGACCAGGGCCGGCGTCACGATCAATTCCATGTTGCCGTACTCTCGGACGATTCCCTGGAGGCGGGCAATGCCGGCGTCGAGCTTCCGGGCGGCCAGCGCCGAGTCCTTGACGCGGAACATGCCGACACTGTCGGTGTTCTTGATGGGCGTGGGCATGGAGGCCGGCAGGGTCACACTCACCGTCTCGCCGCTGAGCCAGTCGAACAGGTCCTCCTGCAGGTGAAATTCGTACTTGTCCTGCAGTTCGGCCCAGGTGGTCAGCGCAGCCTCCCCGTCCGCGGCGTTCTCACGGATGACGTCCAGGATGAGCGCGTAAAGGGCGTCAAGATCGATCCCGCACGATACGCTGAATTCGGTCGCCTCGGCCGGAACGAACCGGTAGGGGTCGGCCAGCGGCTTGCGGTTGGCGAAGACCTTGGCGAAGGGCATCTCCCTGCGGTCCGGCTGGAGGGCTGCGACGGAGTACGTCCGCTCCTGCAGGCCGTCGGTCTGTTGGACCTCCAGCAGGTAGTCGAAGACGTCGGCGCGCTGCACGATGTTGACCAGGGTTCCCTTTACCGGCTCCGCCTCGGGCTTGTGCTCCGCCTTGGCGAAGCCGGATTCGAACAGGATGCGCAAGTCGGCGGCCAGGGCCTTGAAGTCCAGATAGGTGAACTTGTCCTCGGGATCAGGCACGGCGGTGAGGGCCTGGCGGAAGCGCTCGGTGTCCAGGATCGACTTGACCTTGCGCCCGCCCGTCGCCAGGGACAGCACGCTCTTGGTCAACAGCGGTGAGGTGCTGATCCCGATCATGTCCTCGCTTTGGAACAAATCGATGCAGAACGGCACGCCGGGGATGATGAGGCACGACCTGGTGAAACCGGCGCAGCACGGCATGGCCGAGACCTCCAGGCTCTCGTCCAGGGACGCCAGGTGAACCAGGATCTCTCGCATGGCCGCGGCGTTCTTCTCGCCGCTGCCCGCGGTGCCGCGGAACAGGAATAGATACGCCGGCAGGGGGGCCAGCTGCTGGGCATGGGCGAACTCGTACCGGGCCAGATCGCTCCAGGACACCGCCTGCACCAGTTCGACGATCCGGCCCCACTGCTCGTCGAAAGCTGCCCGGTCCTCCGGTGGGAACAGATCGCCGATCAGGTTCTTCACGTCCTGGTCGATGCCGCTGTGGGCCAGGGCGTCAAACACTCTGGCCCACTGGCCGTCGATGTACGCCCGCTCGGGGTTGTCCACCTCGTGGACGTACAGCCAGCAGGTGTCCGGGACGTATCGACCGAGCGTGAAGGTCTTGGGGATCTCTCCGGCCGATACCGCGGCCGGGAAGGCACACAGGAAGAAGGTGACTTTCCACGCGACTGGGCGGCTCATTGCTGCACGTCTCCTGTCCAAGTCAGCCTGCGGCCGTCGCCGCTGAGCGGCCCGCTTCCATCCCCGTCCGCGAGGCCGGCGCCTGACCGACAACTGCCCTAACCGTCGTAACCAATTGAGCATACAGGGCTCCTCGGCACCAGGCCAACGCCGGAATGTGGATATTTGTGAGAACTTGTCACGCCCGCGCCGGGCGACCGGCTTGCATCGGCCGACCGCTGCCCTATTATCGCATGACAGACATGGTGATCACCCCGATCGCCCAGGACGCCACGCTCGGCAAGCTCTGCGAGCGTCTCACGCGCCGGGGGGGGGCGATGTTCGTCTCCGGCCTGTGGGGATCGTCTGCGCCTCTGGTGGTCGCCACGGCCACCGCCACCACGCAACGCACCTTCCTTTACGTCACCGCCCACCTGCAAGAGGCCGACGACGCCCTGGATGATCTCGAACTGTTCAGTTCGGACCCCGAGGGCCCGAGTGTCGCAATCTATCTGCTTCCGGCCTGGGAGAGCGACAATGGCGGGTCGGGTGGCGGCGAAATCCACGCCGAGCGGCTGCGACTGTGCAACCATCTGGCGGGCCCACCCGGCGAGCCGGGGATCGTGGTCGCCCCGATCCAGGCGCTGATGCAGCCCGTACCGTCGCCCGAAGCGTTGCGGAAGAACACGCTCCGCCTGAGTGTCGGCCAGCGGTGTGAGCCGTCCGACGCGATCGCCTGGCTGACGGACCGCGGATTCGAGCGGCTGGACCGCGTCGAGTCGCCGGGCGACCTGGCCGTCCGGGGTGACATCCTCGACGTGTTCGCACCGGGCGACGCGGCGCCGGTGCGGGTGGTCTTCCTGGACGACGCCATCGAGTCCATCCGCCGCTTCGATGTCTCCACGCAGCGATCCGACGAGATGCTGGCGACGGTCTCGGTGCCGGCCCCGCTGCGGCACCAGACACCCGCCGCGCTGGATCAGGGCACCACCAGCTTTCTGGACTACCTGCCCGAGGACGCGGTCATCGTTCTGGACGATCCCCTCGAGATCGAGGAGATGGGCCGCACCTTCGTCGCCCGGGTGTCCGGTGCGGACGCCCAGGCGCTCGAGCCGATTGCCGATGTCCTGGCCCGCGTGGCCAGGTTCGATTACGTGCAGGTTTCCCGTCTGGGGGGTGACTCCGCCGGTGGCGGGAACGACGCCTTCGCGTTCGACGTTGCCTCGCTCAGCCGGCTGGAAGGCAAGCCCGCCGAGGTCGTGGCCGAGCTGTGCCGTGTCGCGGCCGATCACCAGGTCTACGTGGTCTGCGCCAATGAGGCGGAGCGGGAACGGCTGACCGAAATCGTGACCGACCATGTCGGGCGGGTGCCGCCGTCGATGCACATGCCGGTGGCGACAAAGGGTGATCTGCATCGTGGCTTCGAATGGACGCCGGCCGGGGTGGTCTGCGTCGCCCATCACGAGCTCTTCCAGCGCTACCAGCAGCGCCGTCGGATCCGGCGGGTCCACGCGGCCCGCCCGTTGGACACCTGGCTGGAGCTCGAGCCCGGCGACCTCGTGGTTCACGCGTCGCACGGCATCGCCAAGTTCGTGGGCATGCGGACGCTGACCAAAGGGACCGTGGATGAGCGGGAAGAGTTTCTGACGCTGGAATTCGCCGGCCATGCCAAGCTGCACGTGCCCGTCTCCCAGGTGGACCTGCTGCAGAAATACATCGGGACCGTCGGCATGCGCCCCAAGTTGTCCACCCTGGGCGGCACGCGCTGGCGCAAGACCACCGAGCGCGTGGCCGATGCCGCGGCCGACTTCGCCGCTTCGTTGCTGGCGGTGCAGGCCGCCCGCGAGGCGAACCCGGGCATCGCCTACCCGGCCGACACATCCTGGCAGCGGGAGTTCGAAGGCTCGTTCCCGTTCGAGGAGACCGAGGACCAGGTCACCGGCGCCCGCGACGTCAAGAACGATCTCAGCCGGGCGCGGCCCATGGACCGCCTGCTGTGCGGTGACGTGGGTTACGGCAAGACGGAGATCGCGATTCGGGCGGCCTTCAAGGTGGTCGAGTTCGGCAAGCAGGTCGCGGTGCTGGTGCCCACCACGGTGCTGGCCGAGCAGCACTTTCAGACCCTCACCGAACGGCTGGCCGACTTTCCGTTCGAAGTTCGCTGTCTGTCGCGCTTCCGCAGCCCTTCCGAGCAGCGGCGCATCGTCGAGGATGCCAAGAAGGGGCGGGTGGACATTCTGATCGGCACGCACCGCCTGCTGAGCAAGGACGTGGGCTTCGCCGATCTGGGGTTGGTGGTCATCGACGAGGAACAGCGTTTCGGCGTCGAGCACAAGGACCGTCTCAGACAACTGCGGCACACGGTGGACGTTCTGACCATGACGGCCACGCCCATCCCGCGGACGTTGCACATGGCCATGCTGGGCATCCGCGACATCAGCTCGCTGGCCACGCCGCCGCTGGACCGCCGGGCCATCGCAACGCAGATTCGCCCTTTCGAGCCGCGCCTGATCCGCCAGGCCGTCCTCCGCGAGATGAACCGCGAGGGGCAGGTCTACTTCGTGCACAACCGCGTGCACTCCATCCAGGCCATGGCCGACGAGGTTCGTCGCATCGTCCCGGAAGCCCGCGTGGTCGTGGGGCACGGGCAGATGAAGGAAGGCCAGCTCGAGAAGGTGATGGCCGAGTTCGTGCATCACCAGGCCGACGTGCTGGTGGCCACCACGATTATCGAGAACGGTCTGGACATTCCCCGGGTGAACACCATCTTCATCAATCAGGCGGACCGGTTCGGCTTGGCCGACCTGCACCAGCTCCGCGGTCGGGTGGGACGCAGCAAGCACCGGGCCTACTGCTATCTGCTGCTGCCGCCGAACCGTCCGGTGACCCCCAAGGCCGCCCGGCGTCTCAAGTCGATCGAGGAGTTCAGCGAGCTGGGCGCGGGTTTCCGCATCGCCATGCGCGATCTGGAGATTCGCGGGGCGGGCAACATTCTGGGCCCGGAGCAGAGCGGACACATCGGCGCAGTGGGCTACGAGATGTACTGCCAGATTCTGGAGCGGGCCGTGCGCCGCCTTCAAGGGCAGCCGGACACCGACCTGGGCCGGGTGGACCTGGAACTGGAGATCAGCGGTCACGTGCCGGCCGAGTACATCGCCTCCCCCCGTGCACGGATCGACGTGTACAAGCGGATCGTCTCCAGTCCGACCATCGCCGACCTGCAGCAGGTGGAGCGCGATCTGACGGACGCGTTCGGGGTGTTTCCGCCGGCGGTGGGCCGCCTGCTGGAGCTGGCCGAGGTTCGCATCCGGGCGCGGGACTGGGGCATCCGCTCGGTCGTTCTCAAGCGTCCCGACGTCGTCTTCACGGTGGATGACCACCGCAGGCTCGAGCCGGTCTTCACCGACGCTCCCGGGACGGCCCGCATGCCCGACGCGAAAACGATACACTGGCGGCTGCCGCCGCAATACCTGGAGGGGCCGACGCTGCTGGCGCTGCTGCGCCGGCGCCTGGCCCCGAGAACGGAGGTGCCGGTCTGATGACACGAGGATGCCGCCTGCTCCTATCGCACGCCTGTTGGATGCTGCCCGTCGCCGCCGGCTGTCAGGACGGTGGTCCGTTCGACCGCTGGGGTGCCGACCGGCAGTCCGGCTCGAATCGCACCGCACGATCGTCGACCGCCGGCGAGCCGCCCGGTCGACGAGGCGGGCACACCGTTGCCGAGCCAGTTGCAGACCCGTCGGCCGACGACGCTTCTGCGGAACCCGTCAATGTGCTGCAGATCAACGAGGACTCGATCACGGTCGAGGAGATTCTCCGTCCACTGCGCAGCGATTTTGTGGCCCAGATGAACAGTACGCCGCCGGAGCGCTACCGCGAGTACGTCGTCGACGCGCTTCAGAAGCAGATCCGCACGCAGGCCCGCAACGTGCTGCTCCATCAGGAAGCCTCCCGTCGTCTGACCGACCAGGAGGCGGAGATGATCGACAAGTTCACCGATCAGCGTATCCGCAACATCGTTCAGGAGGAGCACGGCGGGCGGCACACGCGGTGGGAGCAGGCCGTGGCCGAACAGGGCCTGTCTACCGAGGAGGCTCGCGAGCAGGTGCGACGGGACCTGGTCGTCATGCGTTACCTGCAGTCCACGATCACGCCGCGGATCCAGGCGCCCACGCGACGCGAACTGGTCCGCTACTTCGAGCAGCGCCGGGCGGAATGGATCACGCCGCAGCGGCGCGAGATGTTCCTCATCCAGATCGACAAGGGCGACGACGCCGACGCGGCCCGCCTGAACGCGGAGCGGCTTCTGGCTCAGCTCGGTACCGGCGCCGATTTCGCCGAGCTGGCCCGCGAGCACTCCGACGGTATCCGGGCCGCTGACGGCGGCGCCTGGGGTGTGATCGGACGCGACAGCCTGAGGGCCCAGTGGGCGGTCGCGGCCGAGACGCTCTTCCAACTGCCGCCCGGCGGGACCAGCGGTGTGGTCGATGCCGATACGTGCTTCTTCATTGTCCGCGTCGGCCGGATCGAGGCCGGCTCGGAGCCCAGCTTCACGGAGGTGCAGCGCCGGCTCACCGAGGCCTATCGCGAACACCAGTTCAACACCCTGGTGGACGAGCTCGTCCTGCGTCTGCACGAGCAGGCCGTCATTCGCCCGGCCGACCTGAGCCTGTTCCTGCGGGCGGTGATCGTCCAATGCCCCATGCCGGACGGCCAGCCACTGCTGTCGCCGCGCTGACTGTGCGGCGGGCGTGTAGACTGCGAGAGAATCGGTATGCGCAAGAGGACGGTAGCCGTCGTCGGCGCCTCGACCGATCGGGCCAAGTATGGGAACAAGTCCGTGCGGGCCCACCGGCAGCAGGGGTGGGAGGTCTATCCCGTTCATCCGACGGCCGATGCGATCGAGGGGCTCAAGGCGTACGCGTCACTGCGTGATGTGCCGGTCAGGGTCAATCGCGTCTCTCTGTATCTGCCGCCGGACCTGGGGCTGGAGGTCCTGCCCGATATTGCCAAGGCGGGACCGGAGGAGTTCTTCGTCAATCCCGGGGCCGAGAGCGAGGAGTTGGTGGCCGCAGCGACGAGACTGGGCCTGGAGCCCATCCTGGCGTGCAGCATCGTCGATCTCGGCGTGTCACCGGCGCAGTTTCCGGACGATTGACTGCCGGAGCGCCGCATTCCGTTCGACGCCCCAGAGTGCGCAACATTCTGCTTTTCTCCGGTTTCTCAAAGCAGGGATTGAATCAGGCTGTTGCCAATGCGAAGGAGAGGCTGCGGACGGCCTGATCGACCCGGGCGCGTTTGACCGAGGCCATGCGTCCCGCTACGGTATCCGCGTTTCGGGCCGTAGCGTGTGGGGACCGACTTGGAGTAAACCGCGAACGGTGAAAGGTGTTCTATGATGCGGATGCACAGGATTGCGGGTTTTGCGACTCTGGTTGCCTTGTGGGCCGCGTCGGCCATGGGTCAGACGACCCAACCCGCCGGGGAGACGCCGACAGCCCCGGTCGACAAGGTCGCCGTGACCGTGAACGGCCACGCGATCATGGAGAGCGAAATCGACGTCATGTTTGAGGCCTGGAAGGCGAACGCGCCACAAGCCCGGATGATGCCGGCAGACCAGTTAGCCCAGATGAAGAGCCGCTTCCGACCCCAGATGCTGGATTCTCTGGTCGAGGGCTACTTGCTCGACGAGGAGGTGGCCAAGGCGGGGATCGCGACCACGGACCAGGACCTGTCCCAGAAGCTGGAGGCCCAGCTTCAAGGCGTCCTGGTGGCCCGCGGGATCACACGCGAGGACTTCGGCAAGGAGTTGCAGGCTCAGTCGGGAAAGACGCTGGACGCGATCCTGGCCGAGCGACTGGCCGACCCCAGGTTCAAACAGGGCGTTCTGCACGCCATGCTGATCGAGAAGAAGTTCCCCGAGGACGTGAAGGTGACCGACGAGGCCATCGGGGAGCAGTACAACAAGAACCTGGAGCGGGTTTATCAAAAGCCGGCCCTGGTCAAGGCCAGCCACATCCTGATCAAACTGGACGCTGCCCAGGGTGAGGAGGGGAAGGCGGCAGCCAAGAAGAAGATCGAGGAGATCCTGGTCGAAGCCAGGAAGCCGGACGCGGATTTCGCCGCTCTGGCTCAGGCCCATTCGGGCTGTCCGTCCGCTTCCAAGGGTGGCGATCTGGGCTTCTTCGCCCGACAGGGCGCCATGGTCGAGCCTTTTGCGGCGGCCGCCTTTGCCCTCGAGAAGGGCGGGATCAGCGACGTCGTCGAGACGCAGTTCGGCTACCACATCATCAAGGTGACCGACAAGAAGGACGCGGTGACCACCACACTGGAGCAGGCCACGGACTCGATCCGGCAGCAGCTCGAGGCCCAGCAGATCCAGGCGACCAGACAGCGATATGTGGCCGAGCTGAAGACGACCGCCAAGATCGACTACCCCGAGGAGAAAGCCTCGCCGCCGCCCCCGCCGGTGCAATAAACGGCTGATCGGTGATCAGTCTCCCGTAGCCGACGGCACCGCCTGCAGTTTGCCTGCGCCGATTGGGTGCCGGCCGATCGGGCGCCTCGCTGACCACATAGGCCGCCCGGGCTGAAGCCCCGCGGCTCGTGAATCGGCGGATTCATCACGGGCCGCGATCCGGCTGTGGCGCCGCGTATTCCCCGCGGCCCATCCGGCGGGCTCCGACCTGCAAAGACCATGCAGTTTGGCGTGCAATGAACGGGGCGGGAGCGTCGCAGTCGCGGCGTCCCGCCCGTGAGTTTTCTATTGGCGTCTCAGCCGGCCCCTGTCGTTGCCGGCGTGCGATTCGCGTCGGCTAGTCCGGCAGGCGGTCCAGCAGAATGAAGCCGACCACCCACTCGTTGTCAGCCGAGCATCCCAAGCCATCATCGACCTGGCGCAGAACGCGGAAGCCCACCACATTGGATGAGCAGGTGACGTCGGTGGCCATCACGCTGCCGGATAGTGTGTTGGGGTCGGCGAAGTCGGTGAACTCGCCGCCGTCGCTCACCTGGAGGTAGTCCAGGTAGGAGTCGATGGGCCCCTCGCCCGCGATGAACCACAGCGAACCGTCGGGAGTTATGCACGCGGAAGTGCCGTAGCCGATCAGCTTGGGATCGTCGAAGCACTCTTCCTGCGTGATGGGATCAAACGTGAAATTCGCAGGCCGCAGGGTGTAGGTATCAAACTGGCTGGCCAGGGTCGAGGCAGGAGCATCCGCGACAAGGCCGATTGCGCTACGAAAGCTCTGCCCGGAACCCGACTGCTCGTCAAGATCCTCTTTCCATTGCGTGTAGAAGAAGCTGCCGCCCGCCATTTTCACGGGCACGTGCTGCATCGAGGGGTTGTTGCCGAATATGGTCAAGCTGCCGTCGACCAAGTTCAAGAGGACTGCGTTGTTCATGCCCAGGCCCAGGGGGAAATCATCCGGGTCCTGGTGGTACAGGATGTAATCCCCTTCAAACTGCAACTGGGCCCGATCGTTGACGCCGCCCAGCCCGGTGTTGAGGCCCAGGTCGATGAAGGTCGGGTCGGCCTCGGGATCGTCAATGTCCCACACGTACACGTCGTTGTTGGCCACGCCCAGCACCCGGCGCGTCCCGGCGTCCACGGCCACCTGGTCGAACTCCTCGATGGGTCCAAACGCATCGGACGGGTTTGGGAAGGGTATGATTGTCCAGCCGGCCGGGTCGTCGCCAGCCACGTCGATGACCTTCACGGTTGCGTCGTCGGTGATCGTGAAGCTGTCGTTGACGGTAACGAACAGATCGCCGGATGCTTGCGTCAAGCCCGGCAAGGTGTCTGTAGTCAGCTGCGTGTTGTCCAGCACGATTCCATCGCCGGCTCCGAAGTCGCGAGATTCTCCCGTGACCGTATGGTAGATCCGTATCTCGCCGAGGTCGGAGACCATGAGGATCTTCTTGCCGGCCACCGCGAAGTGGTTCCACGCATAACGGGCACCCTCGGGCACCTCGTTCGCCACGGCAGTCGTGCTGTCCGTCTCGGAGGGGACGATGTAGTACACGCCGTCTTCGTCTCCCCAGACGATCAAATCGTCGCCGGCCTTGGGCCGCATGATCGACAGGTTGTCGTCCATGATGATGTGAGTCTTGATGAGGAACTCGCCCTCGCCTTCACCCTCACCTTCCCCTTCACCTTCACCCTCACCTTCGCCCTCGCCCTCTCCTTCGCCTTCGCCCTCACCTTCGCCTTCTCCCTCTCCTTCGCCTTCACCCTCGCCCTCGCCGCCGCCTTCGGCCAGGCAGATGTTGAGGTCGACGTTGCAGGCCAGGCCTGCGTTGCACGATCCATCCTCGAGGCAGGCACCACCGGCCCCGCCGGGGGCCGCATCCCCTCCTCCTCCTCCGCCACCGCCACCGGTGGCGCATCCCGTCAGGCCCGCAACGAACAGTGCCATCGCGGCCAATGCAAAGACACTAGTGATCGTTCTCATAAACAGGTCCTCCTCTCGTTTTGCTTTCAGTTTTGAATCGCGTCGTTGTCGGCGCCAACGCGGCCCGAGTTCGGGGCGGAAGTATGCCACGCCTCGGGGGCGCCGTCAAACCGAACCTCTCTCAGATTCAGGAAGATCCAGGTCTGGCGTCGCCCAGGGGAGGTAGCACCGTGGCTGGGGCGCTGATAGGCGCCCCAATCGAGGATGCGCCGTCCCGTCACAGGCCTTTCCCGTCGTTCGGGCGTGGCAGTGTCGCGTAGCCCACAGAAACGCCGGAACCGAAGCCGCTGCTCAGGTCCGCCGGGATCAGAAAGGCCACCAGGTTGTTGCCCACCGCAACGCCCGCCGCTCGCAAAGCGTTCTGCGGATCGTCCGGGTCGCCGATGGCTAGGAAGTCGCCGCCATCGATGCTGAGGTAAAGCCGCTCATCGAGATTGACCCCCACGGCGGTTTCGCCCCCGACGAAGACGAAACGTCCGTCGGGCGAGATGCTCACCGTCGCGCCGAAGCCGACGCGACCGTCGAACTTGTCCCGCCCGTTGACGAAATCGCCGGCCGGATCGACCAGGCCGATCAGGTCGCCGACGTTGCCGACCAACGCCCGGTTCACCTGGGCAGTGGTAGAGCCATCGTCCGCGTTCTGTACGGTGAAGTAGGCGAACCGGGTTCCCTCCAGTGCCAGCCCGCGGCCCGGGCGCGCCGGGTTACGGGCCGGGCGCTCGAGCGCTCCGGTGGCAAGGTTGAGCATGAGCACCGTGAAGTTCGCATCCTGGTCGTAGAAGGCCACGACGTCCCCCGAGACCCGCAGAAACGTGCCCCAACCCGCTGTGTCCTCGATGGGGCCAACCGCGAACGTTGCGGGAGCGCCACTGGGTGCGTTGGTGTCGTAGACGTAGAGCGTCTGGCCGCCGTGAACCACAATCCGGCCGGCCGCGGCGTCCAGGGCGATCCGATCGGGCTCCTCAACTGGATCGACTTCGAACGGCGCGATCCTCAGCCCGCCGGGGCCGTTTAGATCCACCAGCTTGAGCCGCTTTCCGGCCCCGTCCTGCGTAGTTGTGGCCGCATTGATGGTGGCCACGAAACCGCCGTCCGTCGCCCAGATATTCGGGCTGCCCGCAGCGCCCAGATCGATCGACTCGGCCGGCAGCGGCGCCACCTGCTCGATCGCCGTATCGAACACGTACAGGCTGCCGCCCAGCCGATCGCGTATCACGAGCTTGGTTCCTGTGAAGGCGAACGCCCGATCGTCGGGGGCCATGCCCTGTGGAGTCGGCACCTGACCGACTGTTGTCTCACCCGCCCGAAGCCAGGCCAGCGCCGTGCCGTCCAAGGTGTTGAAGGCCAGGACGCCGTCGCCCACGGCCGGCCCGCGACTCGTGGTGGCGGCAACGTCGAGCTTGACGACGTCAAGGGCGAAGCGACCGGTGCCGCCGTCGTCCGGCTCCTCCTCGAAGAAACCTTCCGGATACTCGTACGCGAAATTGAAGGGGAAGTCGTCGGCCAACTGGGGATCGGTGCCGTAGACCTCCTCCGAGCTGTCGGGCCAGCCGTCACCGTCCGCGTCCGGGAACTCGACGAAGTCGGGATTGTCGTCCGGGACGTCGGGATCGAACCCGAACTCCGCCTCGAGTGAGTCGGGGAACCCGTCGCCGTCGGCGTCGAGCAGCGGGTTGACCACGGCGCTCGGGTCGCCGGCTTGAGCGGCCACCGCCGCCTTGCCCGGGGCGAGGCTGGTGGGCGTGGTCAGGGGTGTGATCAGTTCCTTGCCGACTACGTAGGCCTCGACGTTGGACTGTTCCCAGGTGTTGTACGAAACGAACGCGAAGCCCCCGTCGCCCCACTCCGTGCCCCAGGAGTTCATGATCTTGATCGCCCCGGCGTTCCCGACGTTGTTGTCGTAGCCGACCGCGAGCATGGCATGGGCGAAGCCGTCCGTCTCCACCGTGGCATACACGTCGCCCGGGCCCAGGCCGAAGAACGCCTCGCCGATCTTCAGCACGACCACAACGGGAATGTCCTCGTTGAGATAGCTCTGGATCGTAGCCACGTCCCGCTCGGTCTGCCGGAAGTACGCGATGCGGTAATTCGACGCCCCGTCTTGGATGCTCTGACTCGGTTGCGTCTGGCAGTCCTCAACCGTGTAGGGCAGCTCGGCCCAGGTGACGCACCCCGTGTCGCGCAGCAGGACGAACAGGTCCGACAGGAAGGTTCCGGCCTGGAGGCAACTGCTCGATTCGGACCGCCCCTGTCGGAAGGCGTTGACCTGGTTGAAGACGAACGTGGGGCTGAAGTGGCGATCGGTGCGGTCCAGGTCCACCCATCCGTCGATGTTGGTCGCGGCCAGGTAGGTCATCAGCCCGTACGCGCCGGACCAGGCGACACAGGAGTTCAACGGGCCCTGGTTGCACGGAGTCGGCACGAAGCCGGACAGGTCCTTCTGCGCCGGACGTTCCGCCTCCCGGATCACCCGTGGCACCGGTGGCGAGGGGATGGCCGCATAACGAGGGTTGCCGTTGGCCCCCAGCGTCGTCGGCGGCTCGCCCGCGCAACCGTAGGTGCCGTCCGAGTCCGATCCTCCCGTGTCCCCGCCGTCGCCGTCGAGCCCGTCATCGCCCCCTCCGTCGGTCGTCCCGTCGGCATTGTCGTTCACGTTTCCGTCGCCGGTCGTCGGGGCGCCGCCACCACCGCCGCCTCCACCCCCGCCGCCACAGCCGACGCCTGCGGTGATGAACAACCCGATCGCCAGGAGCGACAACACGACGCTGGATGACTTCATGGAGATTCTCCCGTGTGCACCGTCGTCAAACGTGGGTTTTGTGCTTCTCGTCCCGTTAGACACCGCTACGGGGCCGCCAGTATAATTGGGTCGCGAATTGCCACCAGATGCATCCCTGGCCGTGGACCAGCCCCGTCCGGGATCGCCGGGTGCGGTTGCTGCCGGGGCGGTCTTGAAATCGGCCCCATTTCGGCTATCCTGCCTGAATGACCCCCAGGAGTCCCCGACCGCGGCGGCACGGAGGCCAAGACATGCCCAAGCCAAAGGATGGGCCGGCTCTGTTCGAGATCATGCGGTCCCCCGGGTTTCAGGACAAGGCCAAGGATTCTCGCCCTCCTGACAAGGAATCGGGGTCGCCAGTGCCCGGCGGGCAGCCTGCCGGCAGCCGCAAGGGCCTGGGTGCGACCGGGCGAGGCTCCGCCGCTCAGCCGACCGCTGACCCGGCGACCGGCGAGGACAGGCCGCGGCCGTGGTTCGAGATCACCGGCGGGCAGGTGCGCCTCTCGTTCACCAGCCAGGCGATGGCGGTGGCCATCTTCGGGCTGGCCTTGCTGCTGGTGGCCGCCTACGCCGCGGGTCTTCGTGTGGGCACGGCCCGCGGGGAACGCAGGGGGTATCAGGCCGCCAGGCTGGACACCCAGGCAGCCGTGATGGACGACATCAAGGCCGCCCGAGCCCAGCCGCCCGCCGAGAACCTCTTTGAGGGGCTGGGCGACTCGCCGATCGTCCGCCGGGGTGGCGAGTCCTTCGACCCGGGTGTGACGGACGACGAGCCAGGGACCGATAACGACGCCGTATGGGTCCGCGGGTACAACTACGTCGTAGTGCAGGATTTCCGGCCCGACGCGGCGGCGGACGTCGAAAAGGCCCGGCGGTACCTGGCCGACAGCGGAATCGAGACCGCCGTAGTGGAACTGAAGGGCGATTGGCGGTATCGTTTGATCGCAACGCAGGGCTTCAACCTGGGCGACCCCGTCCAGGAGCGGTTGGCCAACGATTACCTGGCCCGGATCCGCGAGTTCGGCAAAGCGTATCTGGAGGCCGGTGGTCGCTACCGACTGGAAGGGTACTTCAAGAAGCTGACCGCCGACGATTGGTAAGGAGTCGAACGGAATGTCGCTGGACAAGTCCCTCAAGAGCAAGAGCGCCCTCGAGCGGCACCGCAACGTGCTGACCCGGGCGGAGCGGATCGAGACGCTCCAGGAAGAGGATCGCTGGACCGAGGACACGGAGCCCTTCGGTCTGCCCAAGGTCGCCCATCGCAAGACTTCGGCCGGAGCGAAGGATAAAGCGGCGGCCAAGAAGGCTGAGGAGACCGAGGCGACCGTCACAAAAGGGAAGGACACCAGCGCTTCCTAGTGCCATCCGGCGCCGGGAACGTTCCACAAAGCCGCTGCGGCCGCGAGGCGCAGCGGTTTTTCCGTCATTGTGCTACAACACGCTGATCGACGCCGGTCGCGCGGACCGGTCACGCCCCACAAAGCGAGGTAGCCATGATCGGCAAACAGTTCGTCGCCCAGAAGATCACCACCATCGGTTCCTCGGGAATCCGCCGGATCTTCGACTTGGCGGCCAGCATGACCGACCCCATCGACATGTCCATGGGCCAGCCCGATTTCGACACGCCCGCCGGCGTCAAGCGGGCCGCGATCGCCGCGATCGAGCAGGGAAACAACGGCTACACCGTCACGCACGGACTGCCCGCACTGCGGACCGGAATCGCCGCCAAGCTCCGGGCCGAGTTCGATTGGCACCCGACCATACTGATCACCAGCGGTGTCTCCGGAGGGTTGGTCCTGGCCCTCATGGCCTGCCTCAACCCCGGTGACGAGGTGCTCATCGGCGACCCCTACTTCGTCTCCTACCCGCACCTGGTCAACCTCTTCGGCGGAAAGCCGGTCTTCGTGGACCTCCACGATGACTTCACCTGGCACCCCGAGCGATTCGAGGCGGCCATCACCAAACGTACCAAGATCATTCTGCTCAACTCCCCGGGCAATCCCACCGGCGTGATGGCTCGCGACCGGGACTACCAGGCCATCGCCGAACTGGCCGAAAAGCACGACCTGCTGATGGTCAGCGACGAGATCTACAACCTGCTGTGCTACGACGGCCCGTCGCCCAGCCCGGTGAGCTATGCCCCGGAACGGACGCTGCTGCTGCGCGGGTTCGGCAAGAGCTACGGCATGACCGGGTGGCGGATGGGGTTCGCCGCGGGCCCCGAGGCCGTCGTCAGCCAGATGGCCAAGCTGCAGCAGTACACCTTCGTCTGCGCCCCGCACATGGCCCAGTACGGCGCCATCGAGGCCCTGTCGACCGACGTGTCGCAGCAAGTGGCCAATTACCGCCGCAAGCGCAACTTGGCGGTGTCAGCCCTGGAGGGGGTCTTCGAGTTCGTCCGGCCCGCCGGCGGTTTCTACGTCTTCCCCAAGGCCCCGCCCGCTTTCGAGAACAGCACGGCCTTCGTCGAGAAGGCCATTGCCAACAACGTGCTGGTCATCCCCGGCAATGCCTTCAGCACCCGCGACACGCACTTCCGCATCAGCTACGCCCTGCCCGATGAGAAGCTCGTCAAGGGCTGCCAGATCCTCTGCTCGGTGGCCAAGGGGTAGCCCAGTCCACGCCCGCTCGCTGACGGTCCCGGACCGGTGCCTTTGCGCGCAGAGAGTGATCTGCCGAAGAGATGCCCTGTCGAGGCGACGGCCTAATCGTCGTCATCGTCGTGATCGAAGAGCAGGTCGATCACGTCCGCCAGCAGGTTCTCGTTGCTGGAGGTGATGTACGCCTGGCCACCGCCGTCGGGCGTGCGGTTGCAGTTGGCGATGGTGGCCAGCGGCGCCGCGCCGGCCAGCAGGGCGATCAACCCCGTGCGTTTGAGCAGTCGAAACATAGCCCGTCCTCCCTCAGTGGCCGCCCTGGCCGTGGGGGTCGCCCGCCCGGGCGGGCGGTGCACCACCATCGGCGAGGGCCCGGCCCTCAAAGGTCTCGGTTACCAGCAATCCCAGAAGAAGAGCGGGTCGCAGTAGTCCTCTTCGTAGTAGTAGTCGTCGTAGTAGTAATCGTCGTAGTAGACCTCGTCGTAGGCGTAGTCCTCGACGATGATCACGTCGTCGTGGTAGCCGTAGGAAGGGCCACCGCCAAAGAAGGAGCCGCCGTTGTAGCCATGATCGTTGTCGATACGATCGTAGAAGAGCGATCCGCCGCCCGGCCCGCCGTCACAAGTCGCGACCGTGCCCAGCGGCACCGCCCCAGCCAGAAGAGCCAGCGTCCAGGCCCGCCGATTGGTCAGAAACCTCATCATGGCTTCATCTCCTGTTTCGTTCCGAACTCACCAAAATATCTTACCACATATATTTGACACTGTGCAACTAAATTGGTCAGTAAACTTCTCGGAAAATTTCTAACCACCTATTTTACAATACTTTATATTTCAACCGCCATCTCGGTGGCGCACCATCGAAGCGGCTCAAGACCGGTCGGCCGGGCAAGACACGCGCTCTTGTCGTTCGGACGCACTTGCGGTCAAATGGGTGCGGCTGACGCGACTTGCCCTTTCAAACGGCCTGGACAACGGCCATCAGATCGGAAGGAGTTCACGATGGTGTCGTCTCGTCTACCGGTACGTCTGGCCATCGTAGTTGCCCTCGCGGCCCTGGTTGCCGGTTGCGAGCGCTCGACCTCCGAGCCGCAGAGTCAGTCGGAGCAGAAGCAGCGTCAGGTCGAACAGGATGGAACCGAACACGGAGCGACAGGAGAGTCCGCGATGACCTTGACCATTGAAAGCCCGGCCTTCGCACTGAACACGAAGATGCCGCAGCGTTTTACCGGCGACGGTGGCGACGCGTCACCGGCCCTGATCTGGTCCCGCGTGCCGGAGAATGCGAAAGAGCTGGCCCTGATCTGCGACGATCCCGACGCCCCGACGCCCCAGCCCTGGGTGCACTGGGTGATCTACAAGATTCCTCCGACTGCAAAGGGCCTGCCGGAGAACGTGGCCAAGACTGAGTCTCCGCCCGAGCCGGCCGGTGCCATGCAGGGCACGAACTCCTGGGGTCGCTTCGGCTACGGTGGCCCTGCTCCGCCCCGCGGCCCCGTGCACCATTACCATTTCAAGCTCTATGCCTTGGACGCCCCGCTGGACCTGAGCCCCGGGCGAGACAAGAAGCACCTGCTGGCCGCCATGGAGGGCCACATCCTCGCCCAAGGCGAACTGGTCGGCACCTACCAGCGCTGACCGAGCGTCTCAATCGCCCGTTGGCCGCGCATCAGTCGAATGGAAATGCGCCACGCGGCCGCGCCTGCGGCTGGGTGGCATGGTCCACGCTTGCGTGGCTGGGTGGCATGGTCCACGCTTGCGTGGCCATGCGCATGGACTACTCTTTGGCTGGGTGGCATGGTCCACGCTTGCGTGGCCATGCTCATCGACTACTCTTGGTCAAATGCCCGATGAGCAGCGCAACCCAGCTGACCCCGCAGACAAGCGCAAGACCTGTCAGCGTGTCGATGCCGCAGGTCACGCTCATGCTCTGACGTTCACCTGCTTCGGCAATCGGCCCTTTCTGAGTTGAGACCGAACGCGCGGGTGGGTGGTCGATGCGATCGCACAAGCGCGGGAGCGGCATCGGTTTGATCTTTGGGCGTACGTCATCATGCCGGAACACGTGCACCTGCTGATCTACCCGACGGAGGAGGACTACAGCATCAGCCGCATCCTCAGCAGCCTGAAGCAGCCGGTGTCCAAGCGGGCGATCCTGTACGTGCGCCGCCATGCGCCGGGCTTTCTTGCTCAGATGACCGATACGCAGCCAAGCGGCAAGACATCGTTGCGCTTCTGGCAGCGCGGAGGGGGGTATGATCGAAACCTGTGGTCACCGCGCTACGTCTGGGAGACGATCGAGTACATTCACTCGAATCCGGTTCGCCGGGGGTTGTGCGATTCGGAGACCGATTGGCCCTGGTCGAGCGCGGGCGTGTTCTTCGGCGCGTCCCATGCCCCGCTGGCCCTCGACCTGCAATCACTCCCGGATGATCGTCGGGGACGTTGACGATGGCAGCGGGTACGCGATCGTCGCCCTTCAGCATGGCCACATCCCGACACGTCGGGACGAACCATGCCACGTGTCACCTTCCTCACTCGCCGTTCGACGACGGTTGCGGAGGTGGTGGGCTGCTCGGTGACGGCCCGTTCGTCGGCTGCTGTGGGGGCGTGCTCGGCGGCGCAGGCGTAGGTACCCGATCCACCGGCCCCAACGGGGGCGGCGTACCCGCTCGATCATCCTGGGCCGGAGAGACCGCCCTTTCCACTGGGCCCATCGATGGCCCGCGACTGCCCGAGATGGTCGCGCCGTGGGGCGTCACCTTGACGGGGTCGTCATTCTCCAACTTGTCGTTCATTCCGATTCCCTTCGCATTTACGCTTCCATACGTGAACCACATTAGTAGAAGAAGACCCGCGAGAAAAGTCAGGAGGCTGAGGGCGTTGAGCCAGGGAATTACCTTGGGCAGCCTTCGCTTCCGCTGCTTAGCCCGAACGCGGGCCCAGTAATTGTCGCCACCTTCCGCTGCCTGTTCATCAAGCACGTCGCGAAATCGGGCAAATGAGATCGGGGCCAGAAAGAGGCCGGCTACACTCGTGCCAATGGCCAGTCCCAGGAATACCCAAGCCCATACCAGGCAGGGGGCCCCCGTGATTGGGTTGTCGCCCACGATGTCCTTCAGGAATGCGAGCGATAACGCGATTGCGCCGCCGGAGAGCGTTACGACGTACTTGTCGTAGGTCTTGCCGTATTCCTGTTCCGAGTCAGTCAGTCGATTCCGCTCGTCGCGGTAGGTCGCGTAGACATCCGTTGACATCACGCCGTAGCGCGGCGGTTTCGGCGTCGGCTCACTCATCAACTAGCGCCGTAAGGGGTTTGAACATCCCATCAGCCCGAGGCGCGCCGGTGGCCCATGTCCCAAACGAGCTGACCCACGCGTCCCCATCGTTGTCCGCACGCCCACGTTCCAACACGTCGAAATGGACCATCCCACCCATCATTCGCTTCGCTCGGCGCAGTGGGAGTGTCCCTCATCGTTCGCGCGGCGAAGAGCGGGAGATGGGCTCGCCCAAGGTTTGAGGCCGGCCCGCGCCGCCGCCCCTTTTGCTTCGGGGAGGACAGGGCACTCATGCGATGCGACTGCCAAGCCGCGCCAGTCAGTTTGTGGAGGGCTTAGCCGATGAGCCTCCCAGCGCTGCAGTGGGTACTCCATTCTCTCCAGCCAGACCGTTGTTGAACTTCGGGCCGGTAAAGCGCCGCCCGAGCCTCGGCAGCCCCCCGGTGCGCTTCTTGTCCTTGCGCACCCGCATGAGTTCGTCCCTTACGTGCGCCGTATCGTACGACGTCGCTGCGCGTCGATTGAACTCGCGCGCGAAGGCCTCGGAGAACTCGGGGTTGCCAATGAGCCGATCCGATGGCAGGTCGTTCTCCTTGTACAGCTCCTTGAGGAGACGGACTTCGCCTTTCTGCATGTCAACTCCTGATCTCCCCTCGCCCTTGATTCCAGCATTGACACATGCTAGAAAAGGGCAAGGTCGAGGGGCGCGAACCCTTGACTAGCATCACTCAGGGCCGCATCCTGCGAGGCCAAATCGACGGGATGCGGTCCCCTATTGCTTTCCGAGGGGCTTTGCCAGTTCGAAAACGAGCAAATCGCCTTCCTTCGCCAGCGCGTATCGCCTGGATTTGGAATAATCAATGCCGTACCTATCCAGAAATGCTTTTGCGCCGACATAGGTGTTCTGCGGGTTGTTGCTGAATCGGATTACGCCAGCTTCGTTCGAATCGTCCGTGAGCAGGATGCCGACAGCGCGGTTCTCCTCGTCGTAGAACAAAACAGCAAACCGCCGCTTCTGAAGTCCAAATTGATTTCTCGCTCCATCATTGAAACCAAGCTGCCCATTCTGTCTGATGGTGACGCGCGCAGAGAAACTCTTCTCTGGTTCCGTGAATCTCGCAAAGGCGAATTTGCCAGTTCTCATCTCGTTTCTATTGTACGCCTATCCTGTTTGATGTCAAGTCCACATTCAGCTCTTTCTGATTTCCATCAGTGTTTTTAGGATATCCTGCATGATTCTCGCGAAGGTTTCGCATAATCCTGCGGCCTTCCACAGCGGCATCGCTGACGGACGCTGCGCGCCCATCCGGTCGGTTCCAAACATCGCACCGGATACAACTCGGTGCCACACTCTACTTACTCTCCTTCACCTCGAAGTCGGCGTCGATTACGTCGTCGCCCTTGGGGGGCTGGTCGGCTGAGCCGCCTTCTTGGCCCTCATCGGACGGCGCGCCTGCACCGGGCGCGGCGCCTGGGCCCGCGGCTCCCGGGCCGGGCGCTCCCGCTTGGGCGGCGGCCTGCTTGGCGGCTTCCTCGTAAATGATCTTGCCGATCGTCTGCGACGCCTCGGTCAGGGCCTCGGTGGCCTTCTTGATCGCGTCGGCGTCGTCACCCTTGGCTACCTCGCGCAGGTGCGAGACGGCCTGCTCGACCCGGCCACGCTCGTCGGCCGGTATCTTCTCGCCGTGCTCCTTGAGCTGCTTCTCGGTCTCGTGGGCCAGGTGCTCGGCCGTGTTGCGGGCATCGACCAGCTCGACCCGCTTGGTATCGTCGGCGGCGTGCTCGGCCGCCTCGCGCTTCATCCGCTCGATCTCTTCCTTGTCCAGCCCGGAACTGCCCTCGATGCGGATGGACTGCTCCTTGCCGGTGGCCTTGTCTTTGGCGTTGACGTTCAGGATCCCGTTGGCGTCGATGTCGAAGGTGACCTCGATCTGCGGCATGCCGCGCGGTGCCGGCGGGATGCCGGCCAGATTGAACCGGCCCAGCGTGCGGTTGCTCGCGGCCAACGGGCGGTTGCCCTGCAGCACGTGGATGGTCACCTCGGTCTGCCCGTCGTCGGCCGTCGAGAAGGTCTCGGTCTTGGCGGTGGGGATGGTGGTATTGGCCTGGATCAGCGGGGTCATCTTGCCGCCCAGCGTCTCGACGCCGAGTGTCAGCGGCGTGACATCGAGCAGGGCCATCTCCTTCAGGTCGCCGGACAGCACCCCGCCCTGAATGGCGGCGCCGACGGCCACCACCTCGTCGGGGTTGATGCTCCTGTTGGGTTCCTTGCCGAAGATCTCCTTGGCCAGTTTCTGGACGGCCGGCATCCGCGTCGAGCCGCCGACCAGCACGACCTCGTCGATGTCGGAGGGCGAGAAGTTGGCGGCCCGCAGCGTCTCCAGGACCGGCCCGCGGCAGCGTTCGGTCAGCGGCTCGCTGAGCTGCTCGAACTTGGTGCGAGTGATGCTCACCTGCAGGTGCTTGGGCCCCTCGTGGCTGGCGGTGATGAACGGCAGGTTGATCGTGGTTTCCATCGTGGTGGAGAGTTCGCACTTGGCCTTCTCGCATGCCTCCTTGAGGCGCTGCAGGGCCATCGGGTCCTTTTTCAGGTCGATGCCCTCCTTCTTGCGGAACTCCTCGGCCACGAATTTGATCAGCTCCTCGTCGTAGTCGTCGCCGCCGAGGTGCCCGTCGCCGCTGGTGCTCTTGACCTCGAACGTGCCGATCTCCGGGTCGATCTCGAGAATGGAGATGTCGAACGTCCCGCCGCCGAGGTCGAACACCGCAATACGCTCTTCCTTTTTCTTGTCCAGCCCGTAGGCCAGTGCGGCCGCGGTCGGCTCGTTGATGATCCGCTCGACCTTCAGCCCGGCGATCTCGCCCGCTTCCTTGGTGGCCTTACGCTGGGAGTCGTTGAAGTAGGCCGGAACGGTGATCACCGCCCGCTCGACCTTCTCGCCCAGGTAATCCTCCGCGGTCTTCTTGAGGTCCTGCAGAACCATGGCCGAGATCTGCGGCGGGGCGTAGGTCTTGCCCCGGGCATCGACCTTGACCAACTCCTCCGGCCCGCCCACCACCTTGTAGGGCACCAGCTTCTCCTCGGAGCTGACCTCGTTATGTCGCCGACCCATGAACCGCTTGATCGAGAAGATCGTGTTCTGCGGGTTGGTCACCTGCTGGTTGCGCGCGATCTGGCCGACCAGCCGGTCGCCCTTGTCGGTGATGGCCACCACCGATGGCGTCAGGCGGGACCCCTGGGCATTAGTCAGCACCTTGGGCGTGTCCCCCTCCATGACCGCCACGCACGAGTTGGTGGTTCCCAGGTCGATTCCGATGATCTTGGACATCCTCGATTCTCCTTGGCATGGGGTCGTGCCCGGACCACTCGGCGCACCGTCCCCTCTGCCGGCTCATTGCACGGCCGGTGCCACACTTGCCCCGCGGGCGGAAAACGCGTAAAATCATTTCAAAGAATAGGTTGAGATCGGCAGCCCCTCGGTCAGAACGGCAGCAACTGCCATCCTGACAGGCCGCCCCGCTGCGAAAATGGCACCTGATCCACTTGGGAGGGACCGGGGCAAGGTTTTTGTTGCCCGCCGAATCGCCAACCGATAGAGTAGTGGAACATGTCGCTCGAACCGTTCGGAACCGCCGAAGCCCACGATTCGCCGACGGTCCGGCAACTCTCGGTCTTCATCGAGAACCGGGTCGGCCAATTGCTGCAGTTGACCCGTCTGCTCGAGGAAACCGACATCCACATTCTGGGCATCTCCGTGGTCAACTCCTTGGATTGCGCCGTAATCCGCATGATCGTGGACGACCCGGACGAGGCCCACAGGCGGTTCAGTGACAGCGGCTTCGCCGTCAGCGAGACCGAGCTACTAGTGGTGAGCCTCCCTCCCGGCAAACGGGCCCTCTTGGGAACCTGGACGGCCTTGATGGCCGGGGAGGTCAACGTCAACTACACCTACCCCCTGCTGGTGCGTCCGCAGGGACGACCGGCCATCGCCCTGCAGGCCGACAACCCAGACATGGCGGCTAACGTGTTGCGATCCAAGAAGTACGACGTGCTGGGCCAGTCCGACCTGCTTTCCCACTACGACTAGGACCTCCAAGACCTGCCGTGCACGCCTGTCAGGCCGAGGAGGGCCTGACCCCCGACCTCAGTAGGTGATCTGTTTGCGCCGCACGGACTCGTCGAGCGGGGTGGTTGCCAGAATGTCGGCGATCCGTCGCCCGGCGCGGCCGTCTCCGTAAACGGTGGGCGCTCCAGGGCGGGGTCGTCGTCGCAGCGCCGTCCTGATGGCCGCCCGAACCGCCTGGTACGTTTCGTCGCAGTCGATGACCGAGCGTCCGCTGCGCTGCCTCCCTTGTTCCCGGTCACCCACGTTGACCACCGCAGTGCCGGCGGAAGCGGCTTCGATGATGCCGCTCGAGGAGTTGCCCACCAGCACGCGCACGTCGCCCAGCAGCCGAAGATACGCGTCCCGTGCCAGGCTCCGCTCGATCCGCAGGCGCCCGCCGCGGTCGCGACGCCGGGCGGCCTCGATCGCGGCGATGATCCCAGTATGCCCCCGATCGCTGTTGGGGTAGATGATCGTCGGTGTCAGACCGGTGTCATCCACCGCACGGAGGATAACCGACATGGTCCGGCGCTCGCGCTCGGCCGATCGACCGGAAGGATGTTGCAGCACCAGGGCACGGGCCTCGCCATCCTTTCGGACGGGCTTGCGACGCGGCTGGCGCCCGACGATCTCCAACAGCCGGTCCAGGCCGGGGGCGCCGACGGTGTGCACGAATCCCGGGCGTTCGCCCATGCGGATGATCCTGCGAGCCGCCTGCCGCGTCGCGGCCAGGTGGACGTGGGCTAGCTTGGTGATCGCGTGACGCAGGCCCTCGTCCAGATCCCCCAGGGCCACGTCGCCGCCGTGAATGTGGGCGCAGATTCGTCCGGTGGCCACGGCCGCTAACGCGCCGGCCATCGCTTCGATCCGGTCGCCCAGAACCACCACGACGTCCGTGCCGGCCCGCTCGAAATAGCGAGCCATACCGGCGACGCCGCGCGACAGCCCCACCGCTTGATCGAGGTGGTCACCCCGGCCGGTCTGCATCGGAACCCGGGCGTCGATCCGCCAGCCGTCGGCTTTGACCTGGTCGATGGTGTGTCCGAACTTCCTGAGCAGGTGCATCCCCGTGACGACGAGTTGCAGCTCCAGCCGCCGGTGACGCCGAATGGCCGTCATCGTCGAGTGCAGTACGCCGTACTCGGCCCGCGTCCCGGTGACCACGGCCACGCGCCGGCGTCGGTCCCGACGTTGCGACGGCTTCACCGGACCGCCTCCCAGGTCAGTTGTGTGTCGGCCGGAATGGCCACGGCCGCGCACTTGCCGATCAGGCCATCGATCTCGCTGGGCGGCAGCCCGCCGCCGGGACGCTTCGCCGTCACCATCTCGGCGGTCAGAACCGCTCCGGCGGGGATATCGCAAGCGGCCACCACGCTCTTGCGCGCCACACGCCGCACCTCGTTCTCCGCTTCGATCGCGTCCAGGTGACCGCTGCCCAGCGCCTCCTCGGCCTGACGAGCCCCCCGGATGTACCGGGCCAACTGATCGGGTTCGAGCGACGTGGCTTGGTCGGGCCCACCGGCTCGGCGGTCCAGCATGAAATGTTTCTCCAACACTTGGGCGCCGGCCGCGACCGCCAATCCGCCAATCGTCTCCGACGTGGTGTGGTCGCTGTAACCCGCGTGCCGCCCGCAGCGCCGGGTCAACGCGCCGATCGCCCGCAGGTTGGCCTGGTTCCATTGCGTCGGGTAGCTGCTCACGCAGTGCAACAGGATCGTTCGCTCAGCCGCGTTCCACTCCTCCAGACGTCGCACGGCCGCGTCGATCTCAACCGCGTCCGCAGCGCCGGTCGAAACGATCAATGGCAGTCCCGTGTCGGCCGCGGCCCGCACCAGCGGCACGTTGTCCAGATCGGTCGAGGCCAGCTTGACGGCTCGCACGCCAAGCTCGACCAGCGCCTCCAAGTCGGGCAGGGCGAACGGCGTGGCCAGAAACTCCACGCCCTGCTGTGCGCAACGTCGCTGGATGGCCGCGAAGTCGTCGGCCTCCAGTTCCAGCCCACGCAGCAGGTCGCGCTGTGTCCGATGCCCGGTGCCCTTCTGCTGATAGCCTGCGCTGACGGCGTCGGGTGTGACCAGCGTGTCGGCCCGGAACATCTGGAACTTGACGGCGTTCGCCCCGGCGGCGGCGGCCGCGTCCACCATCTCCAGCGCCGCGTCGCGCGAACCGTTGTGATTCACGCCCGCCTCGGCGATCACGTAGACCGGGTGACCGGCGCCGATGGTGGCCCGGCCGATCGTAATGTCCGGTAGAGTTACGTCGGTTGACCGTTGCGACGGTTCCGATTTGCCCCGGGCCCGCAGGATCGCCTCCGCCAGGTGAAGATCCACCGGCCCGTCGATGTCCACGGCGTCCTCGGGTCCCTGCACCAGTGCCCGGCGATCCTCACCCAGGAAGCCCTGGAAATCACCTTCCCAACGGGGGGCGGCCATCAGGGCCGCTCGTCTTACCACCGCCACCGCTCCGTCGTGGTAGTAAAGCGGATCGAGATCCTGACGGCGGTAGATGCTGT
>DATKXO010000256.1:0-3089 GCA_035528995.1 Phycisphaerae bacterium
GTCGCGTCTCGGACAGTCGGGAGCGGGGGCCAACGTCCCGTACGATATCGACCGCGATTGCAGCATCACGACGGCCGACCAGTCGTCGGTGAAGGGCCGCCTGGGTAACCTGGCGCCGGCCCCGTGCGAGTGCCCGTGACCCTCCCCGGCCGGTGGATTGAGCCAGCCTTAACGACCGCCGGCGCCTTTGCTTAAAGCGACCTGCGGGCGTCAATCATGTCCCTGGGCTCGCCTGGGAGCCCCCCGTAATCACGCTCGCAGCAGCCGGGTGAGGGAGTTCGTACCGTATCTTCACTGGCGAGGATGTTCTCCAAACGTCGGCGACCGCCGTATCGGTTCGCAGGCGTTAGTCCGATAATCAGACTTCCGACCTTCTCCAATGTTACTTGCATAAAGTGCGGCGCGCGTCGGCTTACAAGCCGATAATCGCCGCGCGGGCGGATGTGGTTTTTGAGAACGATCAGTCTTGATTTATTCAAGCTGTTTCGCTAGAGTTACTGACCAGGAGCCAGCGATGTCAGGTCGGGCCTGACATCAGAGGTTGGCCAAGTCTCATTCTTTGCGGCGAGCAGGCCCGGGGGACTCTAGCAGACCAAGCCGTCCTTGCCGGTCACGTGTCGGCTTTCTCGCCCGGAGAATGCGATACATCTCACGTACGCCTGTCAAGGCGCAGGATCTCACGGAGGGGACACCGCTTCCGTGAACTGAGTCGGCATGTCCAGGAGGAGGGGAAAGATGAAACGGTCATTGACCATCACATTGGTTCTTGCGCTGACGTCCTTGTGCAGCGCTCAGCAGAGCGCGGGCGATCTACGAGGCGTCTCGGGGCACAATCCAGGCGAGTTGGACGGACTTCCGCGGTACATGACCGCGGAGGAGAAGCTCCTCCCGCTGCCGCTGTCGTCCGGGCTGCGCGCTGCGCCCACAGGGACGGTGTTCACGCCGGGCGAGTACGAACCGGTGCAGGGCGCGCTGGTCAACTGGGGCAACTACAACGCTCTGCTTACCGAGTTCGTTGTTGGCATGACCAACGGTGATCCGGGTGCCATCGCCTACATCGTGGTGAGCGGATCCTCCGAGCAATCCAGCGCCACCTCCACGCTTACGACGGCCGGTGCCGATATGGACCGGGTCGAGTGGCTCACGGTCACGACGGATACCGTCTGGATTCGCGACTACGGCCCGCGCTTTATCTACGAGGACTCCGATCGGGCCATCATCGACCACACCTACAACCGTCCCCGCTATAACGATAATGCTTTCCCCTCGTGGCTCGGCGCCCAGTGGGGCGTGGCGGTCTACCTGATGGACCTGACGCACGGTGGAGGCAACTTCCATTGCGTCTCCACGGGCGATGCGTTCATGAGCACGCTGATTCTTGAGGAGAACACCGACAAGACCGAGGCAGAGATTACCACGATCATTGAAAGCCATTTCAACGTCAACCTGACCATCTACGAGCGTCTGGCGTCCAACGTCGACGCGACCGGCCACATCGACATGTGGATGGTGCCTCTCTCTGACACCAAGATACTGGTATCGGAGTTTGGCTCGGGCCTGCCCGGCTACACGCAGACCGAGGCGGCGGTGACCGACCTCGAAAACCGCGGCTATACGGTCTATCGCACGCCGGGCTGGAACAGTGGCGCCGGCGGGACGGGGGGAACCCACTACACCTACACGAACTCTGCCATCGTGAACGACCAGGTCTTCATTCCGCAATACGGCGGCAGCTACACCACACAGGATGCGACCGCGGTTAGCGCCTATCAGGCGGCGATGCCGGGCTACGAGATCGTTCAGGTGGATTGCGCCGCCATTATCCCCGCCGCCGGGGCGATTCATTGCGTCATGAAGCACGTGTACATGCCGCTGTGCGACGGCGACGAGGATTGTGAGGACGGCAACCCGTGCACGGATGACACCTGCGTTGCTCAACAGTGCGTGTTCACTCCCGACGATGCCAACTCCTGCGACGACGGGCTGTACTGCACCGGTACCGAGACGTGCGTGAGCGGATCCTGTCAAGCGACCGGCGATCCCTGCCAGCCGGATGAGCTTTGCGACGAGGACACCGACACCTGTCTGGCCGTCGTCCGGACGGTGTACGACTTCACGGGGATCACGTCGCCTTCGTCGAGCCATAAAGCAGAGGATGGGGAGATCGACGTTGCCGATTCGATGATTGAAAGCGGAACGTTTCCTGCCCGTCGGGACAGCATCAACGGCTGGGCCAACTGGGCCGAGGCCACCAGCGCCGAGTACGCCGCCTTGGTCGGCTCCGATGACAACCGCTACCAGACAGCCGACCCTGGTAGCGGCGACAACGCCGCGATGATCTTCCAGTTCACCATCGCGGAGAGCCCGGCAGACATCGTCCAGGTGGATGTGTCGGTGGAAGTGGGCCGGGCCAGCTCGACCGACTTGGGCTGGGTCTATATCTGGAACTACGCGACGAGCTCCTATCTTGTGCTGGGCTCGCAAAGCGGTACGGCGGATCAGACAATATCCGCCGGCCTGACCAGCAATCCGGGTGACTACGTCGAAACCGGAACTGGCCAACTCACCATCTTCGTGGTCAACGAGGATGACTCGGACTGGATATGGGTTGACGACATTAGCGTGACCACCACGGTGCCGGTCGAGTGCCATGTCGCCGGAGACTGCGACGACGACAACGTCTGCACCATCGACACTTGCGTGGACCATGAGTGCCAGTACGCCTTCGCGCCCGACACGACCGAATGCCGTGCCTCGGCCGGCGTGTGCGACGCGGCCGACTACTGCACCGGTAGTTCCGCGGACTGCCCGGCAGACGCCAAGGAAGCCCAGGGAACGGAATGCCGGGCGGCGGCCGGCCTTTGCGACGCGCCCGAGGAGTGCGACGGTGTGTCTGACGACTGCCCGGCGGACGCCGTGCAGCCGGACACGTACGAGTGCCGGGCTTCGGCCGGTGTCTGCGACGTGGCCGAGACCTGCGACGGCATCACGACGGACTGCCCGACCAATGGGTTTGAACCCGACATTACCGAGTGCCGAGCAGCGGTGGGCGATTGCGACGTAGCCGAGACCTGCACCGGTTCCGCGGC
>DATKXO010000257.1:0-12372 GCA_035528995.1 Phycisphaerae bacterium
GATGTCCCGGGTCTTCTTCTCCACCACCATGTAGAAGATGCACCCGATCAGCACGATGGCCACCAGGCTGACGATCCCGAACAGAATCGTGACCAGCACCTTCTCTTTCTCGACCGCGGAGATGAACTGGACCTGCCGCTCCTCCCAGGTCTCGACATCGACGAAATCCAGCAGTTGGTAGTCGGTCGACGCCGGGTCGACGTCGAGCGACTCGCGGAACCGATTCCAGAAGGCTGCGATCTCGCCCCGGGCCGCCTTGACATCCGCCCCCTCGGCCAGCCGGATCAGAACCTGTGACGTCCGGGCCGCCGTCCAGCCCCCCTCGACCAGCTCCTGCGGGTCCATGCGCAGCGTCGACTGGACGTGTGCGAAGTCCACGTAGATGCACATGTCGTCGATCTCGTAGACCCGAGTGCGCGAGTCGTCGGCCAGCCGCAGGCTCAGCGTGATCGAGCCCTCGCCGCTGATGGCCCCGTGCGCCGTCATAGGCAGCAGCGTCATCAGAAGCTCCGCGCCCACCGGGTAGTGACGCAGATAGTCGCCGGTCTTGGTCCGCTCGTTGATGATGTCGCAGCCGACGACGGCGCCGTACAGGTCCTGGTCCTCCCCCGTCTCGAACTCGAGGTAGCCGGGTTCACCCAGGCTCTGGGCGAACACGCGGGGACCGGGCAGCGGCGCCGGGACGTAGGGCAGCGCGTCGTACTCGGCCAGCTCCTCAGGTGTGGCCGTCTCGCGCCACTTTGCGTGGGCCGACTCATACGGCTCGGGCAGACGGCGGTTGCTGCGATCGTCAAACCCCGCCACCGGCATCCCCTGCAGACCCAGCGACGTGGTGCCCGGATAGAACTTGTCGTACCACAGGCTGTTGGCGAAGTCGTTGACCTGCTCGTACTCCTCCAGCCGGATCCCCACCACCCGCACCGGCTTGGTGAACTTGGTCTGCTCCACCCGCAGGATGCCGTAGTTGTAGATCACCGGCGTGGCCTGAACCACCAGGTCCGGCATCTCGGCCTTCAGGGCATCGATGAATTCCTGATAGTAGGGAAACCCCTGCAGCGTCTCGTTGTCCACCACGATGTCGCTGAGCAGCCCGCGAGACCGCTCCTTGACCATCTCCAGAAAGCCCCCCATCACGCTGATCACCACCAGCACCATGAACACGCACAACGTCACGCTGCCCACGGCAAACAGGGCGATCAGCCGCCTGCGGAGATAGCGGAGCGAAAGGAAGAGCTTGTACATCAGGTCGGGTCGCTTCCTTGCTTCTTGTCCGAGGTCCCCTCGACCTGTTGCTCGGTTTCAACGCCCGATCCCGCCTCCTCCTGCTGCACGCGCCGTTGCAGCGGAAACAGGATCACGTCGCGGATGGACGCGCTGTTGGTCAACGCCATCACCAGCCGGTCCACGCCCACGCCCAGCCCACCGGCCGGCGGCATGCCGTACTCCAAGGCGCGGACGAAATCGTCATCCATGACCGCCATCGTCTCGTCGCCTTCGCCGGCCACCTGCCGGCGAAGGTTGGCCTCCTGCATCTGCGGATCGTTCAGCTCGGTGTAGGCATTGCCCAGTTCCATGCCGGCCACGAAGGCCTCGAACCGCAGGGCGATCGACGGGTCGTCCGGATGCCGCTTGGTCAACGGGCAGATGGCGGCCGGGTAGTCGTACACGAACACCGGCTGAATCAGCTTGGGCTCGACCGTCTCCTCGAAGACCTTGTTGATGACCACCGCGTCGTCCATGTCCGCGTGGTCGATGTCCAGCCGCTCAGCCCGGGCGCGGGCCGCGGCCACGTCGGCCATGTCCACACCGGCGTATTCGCGGAGCAGGTCGGCGTATTTGGCCCGTTTCCACGGCGGCGTGTAGTCCAACTCGTGCTCGCCGAACCGGCGCACGAACCGCCCGTCCAGCTTCTCGATCGCCGCCCGCACCATGCCTTCGACCCGCTCCATCATGACGTTGTAGTCGGCGTAGGCCTCGTACAGCTCGACCATGGTGAACTCGGGGTTGTGCCGCGGGCTGATGCCCTCGTTGCGGAAGTTGCGACTGACCTCGAACACCCGCTCGATCCCGCCGACCAGCAGCCGCTTGAGGTACAGCTCCGGGCTGATCCGCAGGTACAGCTTCATGTCCAGTGTGTTGTGGTGCGTGGTGAACGGCCGGGCCGCCGCTCCGCCGTAGATGGGCTGGAGCGTCGGCGTCTCCACCTCGTAGTACCCGCACCCGCTCAGGTACTCGCGGATCGCCTGGATGATCGCGCTGCGCTGCTTGAACACCTCCCGCACCTGCGGATTGGTGAACAGATCGACGTAGCGCATCCGGTAGCGCAGCTCGACGTCGGTCAGCCCGTGCCACTTCTCCGGCGGCGGCCGCAGCGACTTGCTCAGCAGCGTGGCGTCGTCGGCCCAAAGCGTCAGCTCGCCGGTCTTGGTCCGCCCCAGACTGCCCTCCGCTCCGATGATGTCGCCCAGGTCCAGCAGCTTGATCGTCGGCCACCGCTCCTTGAGGCTCTTCTTGGACAGCCCGAACTGAATGTCGCCCGTCCCGTCGCGGACGGTCAGGAAGACCAGGTTGCCCATCACCCGCTGGAGCACGATCCGCCCCGCTAACCGCGCCCGGTGGTCCTGGACGCCCGCATCCAGAATCTGCCCGGCCTCGATGCCCAGCGACTCCCCGCGGGCGCGGACCTCCCCGATCGGCTCGACGGCCTCATACCGCCCGCCGTAGGGGTCAACCCCCAGCTCCCGAAGCTTCTCCAGCTTCTTGATCCGCTCGGCCTTCAGCCGGTGTTCCTCGGTCATCGCCACTCCGCAGATTCTGCTCCCCCAAGCCGCCGCACCATAAAGAGCCGGATCGTATCACGCCCCCGATGCCCCGGCAACGCAGAGCCACCGACAGGCTGAGTCGCCCTTCCATGCCGCGGGGAGTCAGCACCAGAAGTCGCGCACCGCCGACTTGGTGAGTGGTGCGCCTACGTCGTGCAGATATCACGTCGGGAGAACAGTACGCCGCCGGCCAGCCACGTCGCCAGGCCCATCATCGCCAACACCACCATGTCCCGCACCGGCCAGGCCGCGTCGCGCAGGATCAGCAGCGGCTTGTAGTAGGTCATCATGCTCAGGAACGACGCCTGCCGGGCCGGCTCCGAGAACTGGGCCAGGAAGTTCAGCAGGAACGAGGCCATCACGATCCCCACCACGACCGCCACCGCTCGACCGCGCCGCTCGCTCACCGACGAGATCAGGAACGACAGCCCGCCCACCGCCGCACACAGGCAGCCGCAGTTGACGGCCACGACGACCATGTGTCCGGCATCCAGCCGGCTGTCGGCCGGGATCGTCATGCTGCCGACCAGAAAGCCCGCCAGTCCCGCCGCGACCATCAAGCCGCCGCAGATCGAACCAACGAAGCTCTCACAGAGGTAAACCCGCCACCTGGACACCGGCAGCCCCAGCAACACGTCGATCGTGCCGCGGTCGATCTCGCCGGCCGGCACACGCGTGCAGAACGTGATCGCCTGGCTCCACAGCAGCGCCAGGATCACCGGATGCACCCAGGCGACCACGCCCAGGTGGCTGAAGTTGAACCCGTCGCCGATCTCCGCCCCCACCAGGCCCTTGAACATCTTCTGAATGAAGTCGATCTGGAGCCACTGCCCGGCCAGGTCCTCGTGGAATTCCATCAGCACCCAGGCCAGCACCGCCTCGAAGGCAAACATGCCGGCCGCGAAGATCAGCGTGGCCAGCCACACCTCGCGAACCGTCTTGCCGATCAGTCCGCGGATCATGGCTCCACCGCCTCCTCGTCGTAGTAGCGCCGGAACACGCTGTCCAGATCGGGCTGACCGATGCTCAGGTCGGCGACCGGCTTGCCCGCGATCCAGCGAATCAGCTCCGGCACCGACCCGTGCAACGCGCACTGCCACTGCCTGTCCATCCGGTGATGGACCTCGAGGAAGTCCGGAGCGATCGGCACGTCCGCCGCCCGGGCGGTGTGCCAGCGGATGCTGACCTCGCGCATCGCCCGGCCACGCAGCGTGTCCAGCGACTCATGCGCCACCAGCCGGCCGTTCCGCACGATGGCCACGCGGTCGCACACGTGCTGCACTTCGCTGAGGCTGTGGCTGGAGAAGAAGACGGTATGCCCGCGCGAGGCCAGCCCGCGAATGTGGTCCTTGAGACGTTCCTGCATGATCGGGTCGAGCCCCGACGTCGGCTCGTCCAGGATCAGCAGCTTCGGCTCATGGACCAGGGCCAGCACCAGGCCCAGCTTCTGGCGCGTCCCGCGCGACATGGTGCGCACGCGAACGTCCAGGTCCAGATCGAACATGTCGGCCAGGCGGCGCCCGTTGGACGTCAGGTCTCGGCCCCGAATCCGGCCCACGACCTCAAAAGCGCTGCGGGCCGTCAGCCAGTGATAGAGCCGCAGGTCACCCGGCAGATAGCCCACGTCGACCTTGACGCGATGGCTGTCGCGCCACGTATCCAGACCGAAGATTCGCGCGTTGCCGCCGGTCGGGCGCAGCAGGCCCACCAGCACGCGGATCGTGGTCGTCTTGCCCGACCCGTTGGGCCCCAGGAACCCGAACACCTCACCCTCGGGCACCCGGAGCGTCAAGTCGCGCACACCCACCGTCCGCCCGTAGTACTTAGTCAGATTCTCGGAGACGATCACGCTCACGGTGAATCCCGGTTGCATTACCTCGAGCCGCCCTCGATGATTGCCCCACTGTACCGCCCGTGCACGCCCTCGGCGATTACAAAAGTTGCGCGTCAATCAAACGCCGACGACCGACTCTCCAGGATCGCCCGCCACGGCGCGGCACAAGCTGCACCGGCGAGTCGTTGACGCGCCCGTTCGAACGGGGCTACAATAAGTGCGTATCCGACAGATACTTCTCATTTCCCAGAGGTGCAGCCATGTTCGACCGAATCACCAACGGGTGGCAATTGGCCAGGCAGAGTTTCGGCGTGCTGATGCTCGACAAGGAACTGTTGGTCTTTCCGCTGCTCAGCGGTATCGCCTGCCTCCTGGTACTGGCCAGTTTCGCCCTGCCGCTCGCCGGCAGCGACTACGTCCAGGCCGTCCAGGATGATGGAACCGCGCCGACCGATCCCCTGGCCTACGTGATCCTGTTCGCCTTCTACTTCTGCAACTACTTTGTGATCGTGTTCTTCAACGCCGCCCTGATCGCGTGCGCAATCATCCGCTTCAACGGCGGTGACCCGACGGTGGCCGACGGCCTGCGAGCCGCCGTCGCCCGCCTGCCCCAGATCGTCGCCTGGGCCCTGGTCAGCGCGACGGTGGGCGTGATTCTCAAGGCCATCGAGTCCCGCTCCCAGCGGGCCGGGCGCATCGCCGCCGGCCTGCTCGGCGCCGTCTGGGGAATCGCCACTTACTTCGTGGTCCCGGTACTGGTGGTCGAGAAGGTGGGGCCGTTCGACGCCCTCAAACGCTCTTTCGCCGTCCTGCGCAAGACGTGGGGCGAAGCCATCGTGGCCAACTTCGGCATCGGGGTGATCATCTTCCTGGTCATTCTGGCCTGTTTGGTCCCGGCCGTGATCGGTTTCCTCCTCGGCGGCCAGACGATGGTCATCGCCGGCATCGTCGTCTCGGTCCTGCTGATCATACTGGTGTCGTTGGTCTCGTCGGCCCTCAACACGATCGTCGTCGGAGCGCTCTATCAGTACGCCGCTTCCGACACGCCGCCAGAACACTTCGACGCCCAGGCCTTGCGCGGCGCCTTCGCGCCGAAGCACTAAGCAGCCCCCACCGCCCACCGCGCCTGGACGCCCCACTCGATCCAACGCGCACCGCCGGAACGCCCCCTACCGCCACCGCCCGCGCGACAGACGCATGAGCGACAGCCCGAGCAGCGCACCCAGCAGCCCGATCATCCCCGCCCCGGCACCGCAGTAACCGTAAGGCTCCAGAACGACGAAGTCGAAGAACCCGCCCTCGAACCCGAACGGCACCTGGAAATCGCTCCACCGGGCCGAGTCCATGCACTCGCTCAGCCCGGCGTCGAGCAGGTCCTGCTCGCTCATGATCTCCTCGGTGGCGATCGACTCCGGCGCGTCGCGATCGTCGATGTCGGCCACCTGCAAAGCCTCGTCGGACAGCACCCACAGCCGCTGATCGATCACGCCGGCCCGGCGCACCAGCCCCCGGTGCTCGACGAAACCCCGCTCGGTCAGCGACCGCTCGCCCAGGTCGATCAGTTGCAGCGAGTCAACGTACTCGCCCCGCTCCTGGTCCCAACTGCTGAACGGCACCAGGATCAGCCCGTCCTCCTCGAGCACCTTGAGGGCCTTCTCGTCCACCGTGGCCTCCGAAGTCGTATCGAACGACCACTTCTCGCCCAGAACGATCCGGTTCAACTGAAAAGGCTGGGTCGGAGTGACCACGCTGTACAGCGCCACCGCCGGCCGGAAGCCGGCCGTGTCGTCGAACCCGACGCCGATCAGCCGATCCCCCAGCGGCACGAGGTGCGTGGACCAGCCCGGAACCTCCAGCTCGCCGGTCACTTCCGGGTTCTCCGGGTCCGAAAGGTCCAGCACGAACAGCGGGTCGATCTGCTGGAACGTCACCGCGTAGCCCCGCGTTCCGTCGAAGCGCACGCTCCGCAGCGACTCACCGGTGATGATGGTGCGCTGCCCGATCCGCTCCACGTCGTCCGGGTCGGCCACGTCGTAGAGATAGATGGCCACCTTCCCGGTGCTGACCTCCCCGGTCACGATCCGGAACACCCCGTCGTACTCGTCGGCGAAGAACCGGTTTCCGACCAGCCCCGGCACCCGGAACGTGTCGCGCTGCTCGACGTCGCCGGCCCGGTCGGAAATATCGACGTACGTCACCCGGCTGGTGTCGTACATGTCCGGGTCATTGCCCAGAACGTAGATCGCGTTCGTCGTCACCTGGATGTCCAGCGACTCGCCGGTCACGTCCACCCGGTCCACGATACGGATGTCGTTCGGGTCGGCCACATTGATCGACACCACGAACACCCGCGGGCTGAAGTCCACGGGCTCGAACACCGCGCCCACTTCGAGGTCCTGCGCGAGCACGATCTGCACCGGGTTCGCCGTCGGCAGCGCCGGCGACTGCTCACCGGTGACCCATCCGGCAAACTGGTATCCCTCGTCGGGCACGGCCGTGATCGTGACCGTCGTGCCGACGGCGTACGCCGGCTGATCGGGCGCCACGACGATGCTGCCGCCCGCCTGCTCCATAATCTCGATCGTCAGCACGTCGGTCGCAACCGGCCCGACCGCGAAGTCGCCCAGCAGATCGACGACCGCCCAGACCACGTGGAAGTCCTCCGCCGGCTGCAGATAGTGGCCGTAGTCGCCGATCCCCCCGGTGGGCTGGGTGTTGCCCTGGTCGTTTGTCGCCGCCGGTAGCCACACGCCGCTCGACGCGTCGTACCGGTACAACAGCAGCTCATCGACGGTCAGCCCGGCTTCGTTGACGACGACGAACGGAATCTCCACCGACACCACGGCCGTATAACCGCCTCCGGTCAGGTCGCCACCGCCGCTGACGGTGATCGGCAGCGAATCATCGGGCAGGCCCAACGCCCCGGGCCTCGTGTTGCCGTCGGCCACCGTGACCTGCAGCACCTCGCCCGGCACGGCCCCGGCCAGTGAGATTTCCGCGGTGACGCCTCCCGGCGACGTCGCCGTAGCGACGGCGGCACCCGTCCCGTCCACCATCACCGCCAGCCCCGTCGATGACGGCGGAGCGATCGTGCCTTCGCCATTGGTCGATACAACGCCGTCCGGCGTGTCGCCCGAGCCGCTCGTGCCGACACCCGACGGCGGCCCGGAACCGTACACGTCGAGGTTGCCGGCCGCGTAGATCACGTCGCCCACACGCCGCGTCCCGCTGGTGAAGCCGTCCAGATCGAAGTGGTTCAACTCCACCGGGTTGTTCGGATCGGTGATATCGACCACGGTGATCCGGCTGCCGTCGTACCCCGGATTGAGCAGGGCGCTGACCTCCTCCTCCTCGGCGAAGGAGACCGCGCTGCCCGCACACCGGTAGAAATCGGCGCTGGTCACGATGTAGGCCCGATCCGCGTCGGCGTAAAGCTCCACCGCCCGGCCCTGCATGGGCACCCGCCCGACGATCTCCGGCCGCTCGATGGTTCGGGCGTCGACGATCACCAGCCCCCGGTAGCGATTCGCAAGATAGAAGTACCCGTCGCGGAACTTGACGATGTCCGCCTCCTCGATCTCGCGAACCACGTCGGACGGCTCGGGCTCCTCAACCTCGCCTTCGCCCTCGCCCCCGATATCCGCTTCGCCGCCGGCCCCGCCCCCAGTGGCGCTGGCGCAGCCCAGCAACTGCACCACGCCGAACGCCAGTGCCGCAACGAGCAGGAAGCGAACGATCAGGAGCACAAACGACAGGCCGTCATCTCTTTGAGCCGCGACCGCCTCCGCGGCTGCCACCCCGTGTCTGCGTAGCATGACTGAGGTCCTCCAAAATGTCGTACGGATAGAACTGCCTGGCTGGCCGGATTGTACGCCCAAACAGGTGTCCGGGGGGCCAACCGGTCCACCATATGTTCATATCCCCTTATGGGGTCGAACGATGCGGACTACTGCGTCCCTCTGGGACACGGCATGAAGACGAAGCGAAAACTATTCAAACCCGGCGCCGACGGGCCGCCAGTGGAACAATTGCAGCAAAGATAAGCATCCCCACCGCCTCGAACCCCAGCGAGCCGCAGAGAGTGCCCGACGTTCCGCGCCCGCCACCATCATCGGCCCCAACCGTCACCGGCGAGGCGGCCCGCGCCTGGGCCAGATTGACACCCGCCTCGACGGTCTCGCCGTCCACTTCGGGGAAGGCCTCCTCGATCATCTCGGACAGGGCCGTGAAGCCGCGACCGAAGACCGCCGACACGCCCGTCCCGTCCGGCAGATTCGTCAGGTCCACCTCGAACGTGGCCACCAGCTCGAACTCCTCCCCGACCTCCGCCCGGTACGTATAGACGAACTCCTGATCGGGAATCAGCATGACGTGCGTACGCCCCAGGACCGCCAGGTAGTCCTTCAGCAACGGGTCGGGCCCGGCCCGATCCAGAACCGCCTCCGATCCACCAAACTCGAACGCGATCCCGTCGGTACCAGCGGGCTCGACGTCGGCCTCCGCCTCACCCTCCGGCAGACCGCTCACGCCCATCACCGCCGAAAAGACCGTCTCGCCGCCCGACTCGCCCTCACGGAACTGCTCGACCGTCAGGGTCACCTCCGCGCTCAAGCCGGTCAGGTCCCGCAACGGGTCGAGCGACCAGACGATGATCGCCCCGGAGAGGAAAACGCTGCTTTCCACTTCCCGCTCCACACCCGGGTCCGATCCCAACTCGCCGGTGGTGAAACGAAGCGTGCGCGCCTCGACGGCCGACGCCGTCACCTGGTACGCAATCCCGGCGTCGATGGAGAAAGCGTCGGCCTCGAGACCCAGTTCCTCCGGGTTCTCACCCGAGGACAGGTTCGGATCGTCCACGTCGGCGATGCCCTGTCCGGCCGCGATCAGCTCCTCCGTCGGCGTGGGCTCCTCCAGCCGGGAGACCACCTGCAGCGGAAAGTTCGCGGCCGTCAGCCCGAAATCCTTGAAGACCTCGTCGGACGACACCGGCTCGCCATCGACGAACTGCTGAGTCCGGGCTCGGAGGACCGCGTCGAGAGCGAGCACTTCGCCCAACGCGGCACCCGGCACGACACCGACCGCCAGCATAAACGCAACGGATCGAATGCACTGGACAAACCTGTTCATTATGTGGCCCCCGCCGGGCCGGCGCCTCAGCGCGGCCCCACTCGCATGATGCACGGTCTACACCGCCGCACCCGGTCCCACACCACCGGCGCCCACCCTTTGACCTGTCAGACTGCAATATACGATTTATTCGGACCCAGGTCGAACCGGACTATGCTTTTCCGGCCTGCGCGGACCCCTTCCGCCCCACCAACAGATAGAGACCCGGCACCAGCAACGGCCGCACGACGAACGTGTCCAACAGAACGCCGAACGCGAAACCGAATCCCAACTGTTGCAGCAACGGCAGCCCGGTGGCCGCCAGGGAACCCATGGTGGCCGCCATGATCAGCCCGCAACTGCTGATCACCGAACCCGTCCGCCCCACCGCCCGCCGCACCGCCTCGCCCGGCGGATGCAGCCGACGCTCCTGCCGGATGCGTGACACCACGAAGATGTTGTAGTCCTGCCCCACCGCCACCAGAACCACGAACAGGAACAGCCTCACCTTGTAGTCGATCCGCCCGGCCCCCAGCACGTCATCGAAGAACCAGTCCGTCACCCCCAGCGTGGCCGCGTAGACCGCCAGCGTGGCCGCCACCATACACACCGTGAGGGCCGGGTCGCGGACCCAGCCCAGCACGATCAGCCCGATCACCGCGATCACCAGCACGGTGACGCGCCGCTGATCCGCGTCGAACACGCCCCTGACGTTGATGATGTACGGTGTCAGACCGGTGGCATGGACCTGCACCGGACCGCCCAGCACCTCTTCCGCCCGGCGGGCCACCTGCTCGAGCACCCGCTGGCAAGTCTGCATAGCCCGCTCCGAAAACGGCTCCGCCCCCAGCATCACCTCGAAACGCAGACACGGCGGATCGTCGCTGACGTAGTACGGCCGCGCCGACCCGCCACCCGATCCGACCACCGCGGCGGCCAACGAGCCGGCGAACCTCGCACCGAGCGGTTCCGCCAGACTCCACACGTCGGTCACGCCATCCACCTCACGAACGACCGAGGCCAGCGTCCTGGCGCGTTCCAACTCCGCCTGCCCGTCCCCACCGACCGCACCCGGGGCCTCGACCAGGCACGACCAACTGAACAGCCTGCTGGCGCCGAAGTGCTCCTCGGCCAGCGCTCGACCCCGAGCCGACCCGCTACCCGTCGGAACCACCCCCAGGGCGTCATACCGGTACCGTATGCCCAATCCCGACCACACCGGACCGGCCAGCAGCAGCAACACCACCACGACGACCCCCACCGGGTGACGACTGACCCATCGCCCGGCCGAGGTCCACAGGCCGCCTCCCCCCTCCACCGGCGGAGCCTGCGCCCGGCGAGGCCAGAACAACCAACGCCCCAGCAGCCACGAGACAGCCGGCACCAGCGTTACCGCCGCCACCAGGGCGATCGCCAACGCCAGCCCCAGCGCCCGACCCGCGTTGTGCGAAGGCAGCAGATCCGCCGCCAGCAGCATCAGGAAGCCGAAGATCGTCGTGGCCGCGCTCGTGGCGATCGCCGGCCCCGTCGCGACCAGGGCCTCGATGAACGCCTCCCGCCGCGCCCCGCCGGTGCCCAGTCTCTCGCGATACCGCGACATCCAGAACAGCGAGAAGTCAACGCCCGAGCCGAACAGCAGCACCACCGCAAAGGTCTTTTCCGTGTCGCTGATCCCCCACCCCACCAGCGTCAGCAGGTCCAGCGCAGCAAGGGCCACGTACACGCTCGTGCCCACCGTCAACAGCGGAACCACCGCCGCCAGTGGCGCCCGGTGAACCAGAGCCAGAATGAGCAGCAGGGCCCCCACCGTGACCCACGTCGTCCGGGCCAGGGCCGCCTGTGACGCGGCGGCCAGATCGCGCCCCAGTCCGCCCGAACCCGTGACATCGAACGTCAATCCGTCGGGCAGGCCGGCCTTGGCCAGCGATTCAATCCGCTCCACATAGGCGATACTGCGATGGGTGACGTAGTTGACGTCGGTGTGCACGACGATGATGGCGACCTGACCGTCGGCGCTGAGCAGGCGTGGTCGCAAGTACGGCTGCGTCACCGGCGACTGCACCCGCCAGGCCCCACCACCTTCACCGGCGACTTCGAGCTTGTGCGTCAGCGCCGCCAGGTAGGCGTGATCGTCGGCGCTGAGCCCGGTGTTGCGGGCGAAGAGCAGAACCGTCCGTGTCCGTGACGCCAGAGCCGGAAACGCACGCCGCTCCAGATCGGTGGCCACGTTGTACGGCTCGTCCGCCGGAATCATCGACGCCGGCTCGACCAGCGCCACCCGTTCCCGGGAAGGCGCGCTCAGCCAGAGCACCGCCGCGACGACCACCCAGCCGATCAGCCAGTGCCACGGCCGGCGACAGACGCTGGCCCCCAGAGAAGCAAACATTCGCCGGGTTCTAGTGTCTCGCCGGCAGGTGGTCAATCATCGAGATCTTGCGTGCCGTGGGTGAACGCTACCGGGAAGAGGCAACTCACTCCGCCGACCGGCGCACCTCGTCCCAGACCTCCGAGAACGCCGCATGAGTGGGTTTGTCGAATAGGACAAAGACGACCTTCTGCGGCCGATCCGACTCCTGCAGGAACTCGAGCACCGTCTCGAACGCGAGCCGG
>DATKXO010000258.1:0-47789 GCA_035528995.1 Phycisphaerae bacterium
AACTGGGCCGACGGGTTGGGACTGCGCTTCAACGTCGGCTCCGATCCACCGGTGGAGGGCTACAGCAACTTCCTCTGGACGGCCTTCTGCGCCCTGATCGAGCTTCTGGGCCTGGATGTGACGTTCTGGCCGTCGCTGGTCTCATTCGTCTGCGGGTCGCTGCTGCTGTACCTGTTCTTCCGCGTGTTGCGCTGGCGCTGCGAGCTGGACCTCGTGCCCGCCTGTCTGGCGACTCTGGCGCTGGGCTGCTTCCCGCCGTTCTTCATCTGGTCCACCAGCGGTCTGGAGACGATGCCGTACGCCCTGCTGACGTTCCTGACGTTCGAGCGGATCGTACTGCGGCGTGACGGGCCGTCGGGAATAGGCGGCGGTGCGGCGGGACTGGGGCTGGCACTGATCCGGGCCGAGGGCTTCGCCTGGTCGGTGCTGATCGGTCTGCTCGGGGCGCTGCGACAACTGCCGGCGTGGTGGGCCGCTCGACGTGCCCGCACCGGAAAATCGCCAGACCGCAAAGAGCAGCGCGCCGCCGGCAAACAGAAGGGGCGAAAACGTAAGAGACCCGCGGCGGTCGCCCCGGCGGACCGCGAAGAGAGCACGCCGTCCGCGGCTCAGCGACCCCTGCGGCCAATGCTGCTGTATTTTGCGATTCTGTGCGTCGGATTCGCCATCTACTTCGTCTGCCGCTACGTCTACTACGGCGAACCCCTCCCGAACACCGTCTACGCCAAGGTGGGCGTGACGAGCGGCGCCATTGTGCGGGGCCTGAAATACGTCGGGGCGTACTTCCTGACATTGGTCACGCCGGTGGCGTTCGTGCCGGCGGTCGTCGTCGTCGCCCTGCGGCCGTCCGCGCGGTCGTTGGGTCTGCCGGCGGCGCTCCTGGCCGTCGCGAGCCTGGGCTACAGCGTGGTCACCGGCGCGGACTTCATGACCATGTGGCGGTTTCTGGTGCCGGGGTTCGTGGTCTTCAACGCGGTGCTGCTGGGCCTGCTGCTGCACGCCCTGTGGACAAAGCGAGCGATCGGGCGAGTCGTCGCGGCCGTGCTGGGCGTGGCCGTGATCGCGATCGCCCTGCTGCCGGCCTGGGACGTCCACCTGGTGCCCCAGTCCGTCCGCGAGCGCACCCACTTCCGGGGTCGGTGGAAGTTCCGATCCGAGCGGGAGATGTGGCATCACATGAGCACCAACAGCAGGACGTGGAGCGAGTACGGCAAGACGCTCAAGGAACACACTCGACCCGGTGACAGTTGCGTGCTGGTGTTCATCGGCGCGGTCGGCTACTACTCGGAGCTGTACATCTACGACATGGCCGGGCTGGTCATGCCCGACGTGGCCAGGCGGGAGGTCACCGGCAAGGACACCACGCCGGGGCACGACAAGCAGGTGCCGTTCCACTACTTCCTGAAGGACAACCCCACGATTCTCCAGGTTGTGCAGGAACCGCAGTCGGCCCGCGGAGTGGCCGGCTGGGCACAATGGTTGCGCCGCTGGCAAACGGCCAGGCAGACGGCCCAGCGCTACGTGGTCGACTTCATGTCCGTCGAGCTCGAGGACGGGAATCCCGAGCGGCGCTACCTGGTCGTCCTGCGGCGGATCGAGGAGGGGACCAGCCCCGCTGAGGCCTGGAACAGGCTTTCGGAACGCATCCGGGCCCTGCGACCCATGGAGGTGCCCACCGGCGGACCCGCCCCGCCTTGACGCATTTCACGCAAACGACTACAAGATCAGGTCGATACAGAGGTTGTCGCCGACGTAGCTCAATGGCAGAGCACAGCTTTCGTAAAGCTGGGGTTGAGGGTTCGAATCCCTCCGTCGGCTTTCTTTTGTGCGCCCAACCAGAGATGCAGATAGGTCACGCACGTGCCCTGCGTGGCTCACCATCACTCGCCCGTGGCGCGGCGGCCAGTGGGGGCGCCGGGCGCTACGCGTTGGGCGAGTCGCCCCGCAAGTAGTCCCGCAGCAGAGAAACATGCGTGGTCACGCAGTCCGCCAACGCGCCGAGGTCGTAGCCGCCCTCCAACGTGCTGACCAGGCGGCCGTCGCAGTGTCGGTCGGCGATCTCCATGGCCCGGCGGGTCATCCAGTCGAAGTCCGACGTCTCCAGGCAAATAGGCGCCAACGGGTCCATCCGGTGGGCGTCGAACCCGGCCGATATGAGGAGGAACTGCGGCTGGTACTTCTCGGCCGCCGGCAGGACCTTCTCCTCGAACGCCCGGTCATAGACCTCCCCGACGTCGCCCGGCATCATGGGCAGGTTCAGCGTGTAGCCCTGGCCCTCGCCGATCCCGGTCTCCTCGGCGAACCCGGTCCCGGGATAAACCCAGTGCGGATGCCCGTGCAGGCTGCACACGAAGACCCGGGCCGTCCGCTCGAAGGTGTGCTGCGTGCCGTTGCAGTGGTGCACGTCCCAGTCGAGGACCATCACCCGCTCGAGCCCGTAGTGATTGAGCAGCCGATCGGCGGCCAGGGCGAGGTTGTTGAACAGGCAGAAGCCCAGCGACCGGTCGCGCTCGGCGTGATGCCCGGGCGGGCGCAGGGCGCAGAAGGCGTTCCGCAGCCGCCCCTCCATGACCCCGTCCACCGCTCGCAGGATGCCACCGGCCGCCAGCAGGGCGATGTCGTAGCTCTCCGGACAGATGGCGCTGTCCGGCACGTCGATGTACGGAGCGCCGCGCCGACAGGCCTCCCGCAGGCGGTCCACGTATGCGCCTTCGTGCAGCCGGTAGAGGGCGGCCAGGTCGACCGGCTCGGGTTCGACCCGCTCACACGTCCGCGCCAGGTCACCCTCGTCGAGCGCTTTGCGGATGGCGACCAGACGGGCCGACCGCTCCGGATGACCGGGCCCGGTGTCGTGCCGCTCGAACCGTTCGTCCATAACCAGGCCGGTTGGGGGCATCACCATCCTTTCGAACGCCGCTCAGGATCGTGCCCATCTTTGCGGGGCACGTTCTGTCATCGTAATCTCCGGCGCTCCAACGCCGCAAACCCCATTCCGAATCCCGCAGTCCGCACTCACATCAGGCTCGGCAGATGTCGGCCGGCTTGGCGTCGAGCAGGCGGACGAGGTCCTCCGTGGCCATCTCGACGAGCACACCGCGTTGTCCGCCGTTGACCGAGATGCGGTCCAGGGCCAGCAGCGATTCCTCGATAATCACCGGGAGCTTGCGTCGCATGGCAAACGGTGAAGTCCCGCCGACGTGATAGCCGCTGACCCTCTCGGCCTCATCCCGGTCGGCCAGATCGGCGTGCTTCTCTCCGATGGCGGCCGCCATTAGACGCGGCTGGAAGCGCTGGTCGCCCGGCACGATGGCCACCCAGAAGGCCTTGCCCGACGCCTGGACGATCAGCGTTTTGCACACCGTCTCGAGCGGTCGCCCCACGGCTTCGGCCGCGGCTTCGGCGCCAAGCTCGCCGTATTCGTACTCCATGACCTCGAAATCAACGCCCTGCGCCCGGAGCCACTTGATCACGTTGGTGTCCGACATGACTCAACCATGCTCAACCGTTCGACCTGGTACAGACCGTGGTACCGACGGTCACTATGAGCAGCCGACCTCCTCCAGCGCCCGGTCCAGGGCCGGCCCGCGGTGTTTCCAGAAGAACCGCTCGACGGCACGCAAGGAGTCCCTGCAAACACCGGACCAAAGCCCGCCTTGCGTACAACGTTGGGCCAACGCGGCCAGCCGCCTAGCCAGTTCGTCTGCATCGCCGTCGTACAGAAACGCGTCCGTCCCCGGCGTCCGGCCCGCACCCAGGATCTCCGGGTAGGCCAGCCGTCGCGGCAACAGCGGATACGCGCCGGCGGCGATGGCCTCGATAACGCTGAGGCCGAAGAACTCATGGTCGGCCGTCGAGACGATCACGTCGGCCTCGGTCAGGGCCGACTCGTACTCGGCACGGCTCGATTGATAGCCCCAACGGTCGATGGCGTCCGCGAAATCCTGCCGGGCCGACTCGAAGACGGGCGGCACCTCGCGGAATCGCTCGCCGATCACGCTGACCCGAAACGCGATCCCGCGATCTCGCAACTTGTGGAGCGCTTCGAAGAATGCGTCCGGGTTCTTATCGTGCTCCCAGCGGGCGGCCCAGAGGATGCGCGGCGGGCCGGGCGGACGGGGCCCGCGCTGCGGCAATTCGCCGATTCCCGGCGGCTCGATCCTGGCCTTGGCCCGCACGCGCTCGACGGCCTCGATCGGCTGGCAATCGGGCATGCGTTTCAGGAAGACGGGCAGGGCGTTCAGAAACGAGTCCCGATGAAACGCCGAATTGAACCACACCCGGGTTGCGGCCAGCGCGGTGGTCAGGTTGGTGAACGCGAACTGATAGTCCCGCTCCTGCTCGTGACGCACCGGGTAGGTCAATTGATTCTCGTGAAAGTACACGACCGACGGCAGCAACTGCACCGGCAAAGGAGCCATCCCGATAAACTCCGCCAGGTTGAGCATGTCGGAGCAGAAGAGGCGATCCCACCGCTGGCCGCGTTCGACCAGGTCCGCCACGCGATCGGCCAGCGTGATGGCCGCGTGCCGCATCCGCCATTTCCACTTGTACGGCGGCAAGTCCAGCAGCGTCCATTCATGCCGGCTGTGGGCGCACCAGCCGTCCAGGAACGCCCGATGACTCCCTCCGTAGTATGGCTCCAGGGCCAGGATTCTCATGACCACCCCACACAGCTCGCCGCGCGGCCATTCGCCAACGGCCGACGAGATTCGGCTGCTCCAGACAACCTAACCCGCATACGGCCCGTCGTCACGGCTACTACAAGAGCCCGCAGGATTTCGCAGACCGCTCGGATTCTGCTCGCGCAGTGCGGCGAATGATGCTCTCCCCGTCGCCACGACGCGATCCGCTCATTGCGCGCAACCCATTCCATGAAATGAGCTTACCAAGCAGAAGTCGGTGCGCCACCCTCCGGTCACCCATCTGCGAAGGCAAACCCCAATCGCACGGATCACAGCGTTCGCGGCTCCACTCCAGGAGCCGCCGGCACCGCAACCGGTGCGCTCGGGCCGCGGCTATAATCTGGCGGTAACGACAGGCCCTCAGGGTGCAATCGACCGATGCTCTTTCGCCTCAGCGGTGCCGCGATCATCCTCTTCTGGCTGGCCAGCATGACCTGGCTGGTGTGGCAGGACGTCTGGCCGGGCCTCACCGCCGGCGACCCGCCCAGCGCGGTCCTGGACACCGATGGCGCTCAACCCATCAGCTGCCAGGTCGGGCTCTACAACCGCCACGATCAGCGCATCGGCACCGCCTGGACCACCTACAGCGGCATACGCGACGCCCGCCAGCGCGAGGACGTCGTCTACCTCCATTACTTCGCCACGCTAGGCCGCTGCCTGGTCGAGATCGACTCGGCCTTCACCCCGGAGGGACAGCTCGACGAGTTCGACCTCTCGGTATGGGCCGACGGGATTCCGTTTCCCACCATCGTCGACCGGAACACGGGCCAGGACCAAGGCCAGGTCCATCTGCGGGGCGAGCGCTTCGCTTCGGTGTACGGTTTCACCCTGTTCACCGGCCCGGTACGCTGGGAGACGTTCAAGATCCCCGCCAGCCAGGCCGGCCTGATCGGCGACGTCTTTCGGCCCTTCGGCGCCCTGCCCGACCTCGAGGTGGGCCAGTCGTGGCGCATGCAGGTGGTCAACCCCGTGGCCGCGGTGACGGGCTTCGGCGACCGCTTCATCACGCTGCTCGTGCGGGTCACCGGCCGGGAAACGATCACCACCGCCGACGGCCGGGACGTGGAATGCCTGATCGTCGAAGCACCCAACGTCAAGGCCTGGGTGGACGAGAACGGTCTGGTTCTCGAGCAACGGGCCGAGCTGCCCGTCGGCGGGACCATCACCGCCCGGGCGGAGGCCTTTGATCCACAGGCCCGGATCGACGCCAGAGCCGGCTTCGCACGAGCTGAGCCCTCACCCAAAACGGAGTGACCGATGCCGGACCCCATCAGCGCAGCCATCCAGCTCGACTCGGTCATCAAGCGTTACGGGGACACGCTGGCGGTGGATGGACTCACCCTGTCCATACCGCGCGGGGAGCTGTTCGCCTTCGTCGGGCCGAACGGCGCCGGCAAGACCACCACGATCAAGATGATCGCCGGGCTGTTGCGTCCCGACGCCGGCGAGATCCACCTCTGCGGGCACGCCATGCACCGCAACGGGCAGGCGGCCAAGAGCGTCATCGCCTACGTCCCCGACCAACCCTTCCTGTACGACAAGCTCACCGGTCGGGAATTCCTGCACTTCGTGGCTCGCATGTACGGCGTCAAACCCGAGCGGCGGGACGCGGTGCTGACGGAACTCAACACCCGTTTCCAGATGGCCGGCTTCCTGGACAAGATGACCGAGGACTACAGCCACGGGATGAAACAGAAGGTGGTGATCGCGGCCGCCCTGCTCCATGCCCCGGAGGTCCTGGTCATCGACGAGCCGATGGTGGGCCTGGACCCCAAGACCGTCCGGGAGGTGAAGGACCTGTTTACCAGCCAGGTGCGCCGCGGGGGCACGGTGTTCATGAGCACGCACACCCTCGAGGTGGCCGAGGCCATCGCCGACCGCATCGGCATCATTAACCGGGGCCAGCTCATCGCCGCAGGCACCATGTCCGAGCTGCGGGCCCTGGCCGACCGCAGCCAGAGCCTCGAAGAGATCTTCCTGGAATTGACCGAGGAGGAAGATGAACCCACCCGCTGAGCGAGCCGCCGCGGCGCCCGGCCTGCGTCTGCTGATCGGGCTCAAGCTGTCCGTCCTGCGCAATCTCCTGCGCCAGGCTGTCGATGAAGCTCCGCTCAAGGTGGCCGTCAGCGTCGGCTTCGTCGCCCTGATCTGGCTGGGGCTCTACACGCTGTTCGTGGAGATCTTCTACTCGCTGCAGACCTCCCTGCTCGAGCGGGCCGTCGTCATGCCCGTCATGTTCAACATCTTCTTTCTGGCGTTGCTGATCCTGCTGACCCTGTCCAACGCGGTGATCGCGTATGGCTCTCTGTTCAGCGGCCGGGAGCCGGGGTTCCTGCTGGCCACCCCGGTGCCGCCGATCCATCTGGTGACCGTCAAGTACCTCGAGAGCCTGTTCTTCGCGAGCTGGGCTTTGATCCTCCTGGGTCTGCCGTTGATGCTGGCCGTGGCCAACAGTGAGGAGGAGCCCGCCAGTTTCTACCCCCTGTTTCTGGCGTTCTTCCTCTTCTTCGTGCCCATCCCCGGGGCGCTGGGGATGCTGCTGGCCTACGTGGCCGCCCGATTCGCCCCGCGCGGATCACGAGGTGTGCTGTTGGCCGTGGGCGTCCTGGTGCTGGCGGCGGCGGCCCTGTGGTCGCTCCAACTGGTGCACATCGGGGAGACCACACCGCGCTACGCCAAGGTCTTCTTCGAGAGGATGGAGTTCGTCGAGGCCGCCCTGCTGCCCAGCACTTGGGTGGCCCGCGGAATCGAGCGGGCCTTGCACAGTGACCACAGCCGCGCCCTGGGTTACCTGACCGTCACGCTGGCCAACGCCGTGTTTGCCAGTTGGCTGGCCGTCACCCTCAGCGCCCGTGGCTTCTCCCGGGCCTACGACCGGGCCACCACCGGGTCGAGCCGCACCCGCAACGCCGAGCCGGCCAACCGGTCCAATGCCGAGGGTCTGTGCGAAAGGATTTTCTTCTATCTGCCGGCTCGTTTGCGTTTTCTGGCCGCCAAGGACCTGCGGACCTTCCTTCGCGACCCGTTGCAGTGGAGCCAACTGGCCATCCTCTTCGGCCTGATGGCCCTGTACCTGCTCAACCTGCCGCGTTTCTACACCGACCTGCTGGAAACGTCCTGGGGCACGCTGGTGCCCTTCCTGAACCTGTGCGCGGTGACCCTGATCCTGGCCACCTTCACCAGCCGCTTCGTCTTCCCGCTGGTGTCACTGGAGGGTCACCAGCTCTGGCTCATCGGCCTGCTGCCACTGCCGCGGCGGCGCATCCTGATCGCCAAGTTCGCTTACGCCTTCACGATTACGGCCATTGTCTCGGTGACCGTGATCGTGCTGGCCGCTGTCTCGCTGCACATGCACCCCGGCTGGGCTCTGCTGAACGTGGTCGTGATCCTGGGCGTCTGCGTCGGCCTCTGCGGCCTGGCCGTCGGACTGGGCGCCCGCCTGCCCATGTTCGGACAGCTCAATCCCGGCCGGATCGCCAACGGCTTCGGCGGGACCATCAACCTGATCGCCTCGGTCACGTTGGTAGTCGGCGTGCTGACCGGCATGGCCGTCGTAGCGGCCCACGCCAGAGGCACCGGCCCGACCCGCCCCCCCGACCCCACCAGCGTGGCCGCAGTACTGGCCATCGCCGCCCTACCGCTGGCCGTCGGCCTGGGCGCCCTGCGCCTGGGCGGCCGGCACTTCGAGCAATTGGAAGTCTGATTCCGGCTCAGATGTCGAGGTTGCGGGCGTTGATGGCGTTGTCTTCCAGGAAACGCCGGCGCTGGTCGACGTCCTCTCCCATCAGCACGCTGAAGATGCGATCGGCCTCACGCAGATCGAGGTCCATCTGCTCCGCGTCGTCGGGATCATCGGTCAGCGTGACCTTGAGCAGGGTGCGCTGCTGGGGGTCCATGGTGGTGTTGGCCAGTTCGTCGGCGTTCATTTCGCCCAGGCCCTTGAAGCGCTTGAGCGTGTAGCCCTCCAGGCCCAGGTCGCGGATGGCCCGGGCCACGTCCGCGAGGCTGGCCAGTTCCACCGGCTCGCGATCACCGCGAACCAGCAGGAACCGGGCCGGCGGCAGCTCGCCGGCGATGTTCTCCTCCCGGGTCAGGAAGTAGTCCTGAGCCGAGAGCCCCAGCGACTCCAACTGGCGGATCAGCCTCTCCAGGCGCCGGGTCTCGCTCAGTTCGTAGCGCACGATCCGGTGCTCGGGCAGCGGAGCGTCGCCGCCGTTGCCGTTGCCTCCCTGGTTCACCCGCAAATGCCGGGCCTCGATGACATCCACCTCGCCATGTCGGGCGATTTCCGCCTGCCGGTATTCCATCAGGTTCTCGTCGTCGTGGAAGAACCGCCGTTCCGGCTCGTCCTGGCCCGGACGGAAGATCTGCACCAGAATCCGCGGCAGGCCCAGGCTCGCATCGCGTATATCGCAGATCAGCTCCCGGAAATTGATGCCGCGCCGGAAGAACAGCCGTGACTTGGCCTCCATCCCGTCCAGGCAGGAAACCAGTCGGCTCAGGTCCGAACCCTCGATGACGCGCTCGCCGTCCGAATCGCGCACGATCAACCGGGTCCCCTCCACACCCATCCGGGCCAGTTCCTCGTTCAAGCATCGCTCGTTGAGGATGTAGTGGGCCGTCTTGCCCTTGGCCAGCTGAAACAGCGGCGGCTGAGCGATATAGACGCGGCCCTCCTCGATGAGCGGTCTCATGTGGCGGAACAGGAAGGTTAACAGCAGCGTGCGGATGTGTGAGCCGTCCACATCGGCGTCGGTCATGATGATGAGCTTGCCGTAGCGCCGCTTGCTCAAGTCGAAGCCGTCGCGTCCGATCCCGCACCCCAGCGCGTTGATGATGTTCTTGATCTCCTCGTGGGAGAGCATCTTGTCCACCCGGGCCTTTTCGACGTTCAGGATCTTGCCGCGCAGGGCCAGCACCGCCTGCGTCATCCCGTCGCGACCCTGTTTGGCGCTGCCTCCGGCCGAGTCGCCCTCCACGAGAAACAGCTCCGTCTCGTCAACCTTGCGGCTCCGGCAGTCGGCCAGCTTGCCCGGCAGCCCGGCCGATCCCATGACGCTCTTGCGGGCCAGGTCCCGGGCCTTGCGGGCGGCCTCCCGCGCCTGGGCGGCCTGAATGCTCCGCAGGACGATCTGCTTGGCCTGCGAGGGATTCTCCTCCAGGTAGTTGCGGAGCTGCTCGTTGACCGTCTGCTGGACGAAGGTCTCGATCTCGGGGTTGAGCAGCCGCACCTTGGTTTGTGACTCGAATTGCGGCTCGGGCAGCTTGACCGACACGACGGCCGTCAGCCCCTCGCGCCAGTCATCCCCCGTGGGGGTGAGACTGCCCTTGAGCAGCCCGGTCTTACGGGCGTATAGGTTGGCCACCCGGGTCAACGCGCTGCGAAAGGCCGAGAGGTGCATGCCCCCGTCGATGTTCTTGATGTTGTTGGCGAAGCAGATGATGTTCTCGCTGAAGGCATCGCTGTACTGCATGGCGATGTCGCAGCTCAGCCGCTGTTCTTCGTCGGTGGCCCGCAGACAGATGACGTCCTTGTGCAACGGCTCGGCCCCGCCGCGGAGGTAGGTGACGAACTCGCGCAGCCCGTCGTGGAAGCAGAACTCGACCTCCTTGCCGGTCTCCTCTTCGACTACGCGGATGCGCAGACCCTCGTTGAGGTAGGCCAGTTCCCGCAACCGCGACACCAGCGTGTCCAGCTTGAATTCACAATCCGGGAAGATCTCCGGGTCCGGCAGGAACTCCACACGTGTGCCGGTCTTGGTGGTTTCCCCCACGGTGTGCAGCGGGCGAACCACCTCCCCGCGGCCGAAACGCATCATGTGGATCCGCCCCTCGCGCTTGACCTCCACCTCCAGCCACTCGCTCAGGCCGTTGACCACGCTGACGCCCACACCGTGCAGGCCCCCCGAGACCTTGTAGCTGCTGTGGTCGAACTTCCCGCCCGAGTGAAGCACGGTCATGACGATCTCGAGGGCTGACCTGCCGTCGAGTTGTGGGTTCTCGTGTGGCATGGGGCCGACCGGAATGCCTCGACCGTCGTCCACCACCGTGCAACTGCCATCGGCCTTGAGTTTCACCAGGATGTTCTGGCAGTAGCCCGCCATGGCCTCGTCCACGGCGTTGTCCACCACTTCGTACACCAAGTGGTGCAACCCGCTGTGGCCCGTGCCGCCGATATACATGGCCGGGCGCTGGCGAACGGCCTTGAGGCCCTCCAGCACGGTGATGTGCGACTCGTCGTAAACGTCGCCTCGCGCCGCCGGAGGACCGGGCCTGAGCACCTCCGCCTCCTCCTGCGCTTGGCGACCACGCGGCGGGTCCTGTTCCTGCGTCTCTGGCGTCTGCTCTATGCCCAATGTTGCCCCTCGTGCCGGCGCCCGTTCGGCTCAGGACAGTTGAAGGCCAATTCGCTGCGACCCAACTGGAACCGAATGTCGCCCACGTAAAACCCACGACACTGCGTGGCGATCAATTCCCCCAACGCCGAAAACCACTCCAGCCGCATGGCGGAGACCAGCGACTCCTGATCGACGAGGACGGTCAGGACGTTCCTCCGCAACGACCCCAGTGTGCAGTGATTCCGAAACTCCTCGTCCGCACCCGCCCCGATCACCCGCTGCAACTGCGTCAGATGGCCGACCGTCGAGGTGCACATGCCGTCCAGCACGCGGTTCGCCGTTCGGCCGACGCGCTCGGCGCGGCCGCCCGGAACACGGTTCTGCTGCACCCAGGCGAGTTGCCGTTCGTTCACCCCGTTAGTCCCTCGTCGCTGTTACGACAGGTTCACCGGCATCACCACGTACAGGAACTCGCCTCCGCAGCGCAGCACGCCCGGCCGGTTCGGCTCCTTGAGCTCGAAGGTCACCTCATCCTCGTGAACCACGCGCAGAACGTCGGTCAGGAAGTTGGGGTTGAAGCCGATCTCGATCGCCTCGCCGTCGTAATGGATGGGCATGGTGATGCGGGCCTCGCCCTGCTGCGGCGCCCGGCTCGACAGGGCCAACTCGTTCGCGGTGAAGCTGAACCGCACGCCGCGAGATTCCTCGTTGGTCAACAACGCTGCACGCCGCACGGCACTGAGCATTTCCGGCACGCTCAGTTGGACGTGCTTGTCGGTGTCTGTCGGGATCACGTCCTGATGCTTCGGGAAATGCCCCTCCACCAGGCCGCTACTGATCAGGGCCCGCCGGGTGCGCAGCAGAAGCTGGTTGCCCGTGACCTGCACGCCCACCGGCTCCTCATCGTCCCCGAAAAGCTGGCGAATCAGGTTCATGGCCTTGCTGGGGACGATCACCTCGAACTGCCGCCCCTTGCCCGAGCTGACCTCACCGATCGCCTGCGACAGCCGGCGCCCATCGGTGGCCACCAGCGTGAGGTTCTTGCCCTCGGCCTCCCAGAGCACCCCGTTGATGGCGTACCGCGTGTTCTCCCGGGCCGCTGCAAACACGGTCCGCTCCGCCAGTCGCCGAAGCACGCCAGCCGGGATCTCCAGGTCCGGATCACCCGACATGGTGGCCACCTTCGGAAACTCGGCCGTGTCCTGCGTCAGAATCTGGAAGTGGCTGTCCGCACCACGGACGTGGCAGTGCGTCGCGTCCGCCTGAATGTCCAGCAGCTCATCGGCAGACTCGCGAACGATGGCCGCAAGCTTCTCCGCCGCCACCAGGACCTCTCCCTGGTGCTCCACCTCCACTTGGCTGACGACGCATCGCACGCCAATCTCCAGATCGGTCGCCTCGAGCTCGACGTGATCCGCCAGGGCTCGAAAGAGCACGCACTGGAGGATCGGCTTGGGTGTCCGCACAGCCGCGACGCTGCCGGCCACGCTCATTGCCTCGGTCAGCTCTTGTCGGTTGATACGCAGCTTCATCTGTTCAGGTCCTTCGCCTTGCTAGGTCGGCGGGGTCGTATCCTCTGTCTCTTGGGCGTTGGTCGCCGGGTCTTTGAAGAGGTTGTATTCTCTAGATCTCAAACTTCCTACTATCAGGTCCGGTGAGAAACCCGTACACAGGGATGGGAACCCCCGCTAAGTATCGCACGCGGCTGTGCTTAGCCGCATCTCGGGTCGGCACGGTCGTGTGAGTATCCTGTGACCTGCGCCACAGGATTTCCCCGCGCGACCAGCCCTGCCGACCGATGGACTTGTTCGCTCTGATATCTGCTCAGGTTCCTCACCGCATTACCCACAGGGTGCGTGCTCCCGTCTAGTCTCCATTGCGGCGTTCGTGCCTCAGTTGGTCCAGCATTTCCTCGACCGCATAGTTGAAGCGGGGATCCTCGGTCCGCAGTGCGGCAATCCGCCTGGCCGCGTGCAACACCGTGGCGTGATCCCGACCGCCGAAATACCCGCCGATCTCCGCCAGGCTCAACGGGGTCAACTCCCGGGCCATGTACATGCAAATCTGACGCGGGTGGGCGATGGACTTGTTCCGCTTCTTGCTCAGCAGGTCCGATCGCCGTACGGAGAACCGGCGCGTGACGACCTCCAGGATATCCGGGATCGTCACCCGCTGCAACTCCGTGCCGGTCAGAGCCTCGTAGGCCAGGTCCAGGTTCATCCGTCCGCCCTGCGTCTGGCTGAAGGCGTCGATCTTGATCAGCGCCCCCTCCAGTTCCCGGATATTGGAGTCCACCTTCGAGGCCACGAAGCGGACCACCTCCTCCGAGATCTCGATGCAGCGTAGCTTTGCCTTCTTACGGATGATGGCCATCCGGGTTTCCAGGCATGGCCGTTCCATCAGGGCCACCAGCCCGGAGTTGAACCGGCTGATCAACCGTTCCTCCAGGCTGGGAATCTGGGATGGCGGGCAGTCGGCCGAGAGCACGATCTGCCGCTGTGATTGGTGCAGCGTATTGAAGGTGTGGAAGAACTCTTCCTGGCTCCGCTCTCGTTCGGCCAGGAACTGGATGTCGTCGATTACCAGGACGTCCACATGCCGGTAGCGGTAACGGAACTGCTTGAGAGCCCCACGCTCGACGGCCTCGATGAAATGGTTGGTGAACGTCTCGCAGGAGAGGTACAGGATTCGGCCCGGGCGAGGGCCGCCGTTGATCGTGTGGCAGATCGCCTGGAGCAGGTGGGTCTTACCCAGGCCCGTCGCGCCGTGGAGGAACATCGGGTTGTAGGCCTTGCCGGGCGCCTCGGCCACCGCCAGGGCCGCCGCATGGGCCAGTCGATTGCAGGGGCCGGTAACGAAGTTGTTGAATACGTAGTCCGTGTTGAGCGTCAGCTGCCCTTCTTCCATCTCGAACGACAAGGGCGGCGCGCTTTCCTCCTCCTGCGAGCCGTCGGCCTCGAAGGCAACGGCCACCAGCCGCCCGGTCGCGGCCTGGGCGCTCTCGGTGAATGCACGGTGGCAGTGCTGGGTAAGGTAGCGGATCTGGGCTTGGTTCTGGGCGCGAATCTGGAGAGTGCCGCTATCCAGGCGAAGCGGCACCAGTTGGGCAAACCATCCGCGGACGAGGTCCGGATGATTCAGCCGGATTTGCTCGACAATGTCCTCCCAAACGGTCTTGAGCGCCGCTGTCATAGTCGCCGTCGAGGTTGTCCCGTCACCAGCCGGCCAACGAGCCACGCACACCAGCCGGCGGCCGGGGAAGAGGAGCGTAACTTGTTTCTTGGCAATTGCTTAGGACGCACGTCCTCGCCCGGTATCCAAGCCCACCATTGTACCGGGATTGCCGCCGAACGCCAGGGGGAAAATGCCCTTGACCGCCGACGATATCCTTGAAGCCCCACGCGGCTGCGGTATCATAACCGTCACTCGGTGGCCTGCCGAGGGTACACACGCTGCCAGGGACGGCCTGTATGAAGCCCCCCCACCAGATGCAAGCGGAAAGACAGACTGAATTCGCGTTTTCGGGTGCTACCGCTACGGCCAAGCCGGGTCGGCGGCGCGCGCCCGGCGGAGATGCCCGATCCTCCGCCCCCAAGGCGGCGGGCACCCAGAAGGCCCGCGGGTCGGTCCGTGTGGCCACCGCCGAGACCATGGCCCGCGAGCAGCGGGACATCTCGGTTTCCGAGTTTTTTGCCAAGAACCGGCATCTCCTGGGCTTCGACAATCGGCGCAAGAGCCTCCTGACCACTGTGAAAGAGGCGGTGGACAACAGCCTCGACGCCTGCGAGGAGGCCGGGATTCTGCCCGATCTGGAGGTGCGCGTCGCCCAGACGGCGGAAGACCGGTTCAAGGTCGTCGTTCGGGACAACGGACCGGGCGTCGTGAGGCAGCAGGTCCCCAACATCTTCGGGAAGCTGCTTTACGGCTCGAAGTTCCATCGGCTCAAGATGTCCCGCGGGCAGCAGGGGATCGGGATCAGCGCCGCCGGCATGTACGGCCTGATCACCACGGGCACGCCCATCAGCGTGGTCAGCCGCACCGGGTCCAACAAGCTCGCCCACCACTTCAAGATCGCCATCGACACCAAGAAGAACCGTCCCGAAGTCGTACAGGACGAGGAGATGGAGGTCGAATGGCCGCACGGCACGCGCGTCGAGATTCATCTGGTGGCTTCCCACGCCAAAGGCCGCCAGAGCATCGACGAGTATCTGGATCAGACGGCCATCGCCAATCCGCACGCCCACATTCGCTATACGCCGCCGGCCGGTGAGCCGGTTGACTACACCCGTGCTGTCGAGGAGCTGCCCGCTCAACCCAGGGAGATCAAACCGCATCCCCACGGCATCGAGCTGGGCATCCTCATGAAAATGTTGAAGGAGACCTCCGCCAAGAAGGTCGGGGCGTTCCTGCAGAAGGACTTCTCGCGGGTGAGTTCTGCGATGGCCAGACGGGTCTGCGCCGGCGCCGGCATCACCCCCCTGACCTGGGTCAACGCCGTGGACTCGCACGCGGCCGAGCGCCTGTACAACGCCCTGCAGAAGGCCAAGCTCAAGGCCCCTAGCACCGATTGCCTGGTGCCGATCGGGGCCGAGGCCATCCTCAGCGGGCTGCTCAAGGAGGTCAAAGCGGAGTTCTACACGGCCAGCACGCGGAGCCCGGCGGTGTATCGCGGCAACCCGTTCCAGATCGAGGTCGGCTTGGCCTACGGCGGCGAGTTGGGGCCGGACCCGCGCGAGCAGGAACCGGGCGGCAACGGGCGGAATGCCCGTAACAACCAGGCTCAGGCCCGGGTCATTCGCTTTGCCAATCGCGTCCCGCTGCTCTATCAGCAGAGCGGCTGCTGCATGTTCAAGGCCATTCTGGACACCAAGTGGAACAACTACGGCCTGTCCCAGGCCCGAGGGGCCCTGCCGGCGGCACCGATGGTCATCCTGGTGCACATGGCCAGCGTATGGGTGCCGTTCACCTCCGAGTCCAAGGAGGCCATCGCCGACTACGACGAGATCCGCAAGGAGATCAAGCTGGCCATCGCCGAGTGCGGCCGGCGCCTGGCCACGCTGCTGCGCCGCAAGAAGACCCGCACCGTATACGCCAATCGCCGCGACGTCTTCACCCGCTACATCGGCGAGGTGGTCGATTCGGTCCGGGCCATCACCACGGTCAACAAAGAGACCTTGCGGCAAGCCCTGGCCAGCCTGGCCGAGCACCACACCGCCCACGCCGACATGGAGCTGGACGACCACGGGCGGGTCATCAAGAAGGCCGACGCGCTCGAGCACACCGTCGTCGTCGACCGTAGCGCAGACGATCCGGCCCCGGAGACACTGTTCGAGGCGGACGAGTCCAAGCCGGCGAAGACCCGCAAGCGCGCCTCGGCCAAACGCAAGACCGCCGGGAGGCCGGCCAAGCGCTGACACCGGCCGCCCACAGCATTCAGTATTGATGCCGGCTCCAAGTGCGCTATGATGGGGCGTCTATCTGTGGCATGCGCAAGGAGGGCACCGGTGGCCATTGAGCTGGACAGGGTCTACCAGGAGGATTGCCTCAAGGGCTTGAAGCGCGTCAAGGCCAGTTCGATCGACTTGGCCTTCGCCGATCCTCCGTTCAACATCGGCTACGACTACGACGTCTACGACGACCGCAAGGGGTACGATCAGTACCTGGACTGGACCCGGCGATGGACCGCGGCCGTCGTCGAGACGCTCACGCCGACCGGGGCGTTCTGGGTGGCCATTGGTGACGAGTACGCCGCGGAGATGAAGCTCATCCTTCAGAACGACTGCGGGTTGATCTGTCGCAGTTGGGTGGTCTGGTACTACACCTTCGGCGTGCACTGCAAGTACAAGTTCACCCGCAGCCACGCGCACCTGTTCCACTTCGTCAAGGACGCCAAGAACTTCACGTTCAACCACGACGACGTCCGCGTCCCCTCCGCCCGGCAGCTTGTGTATGCCGATAAGCGGGCCGTCTCCAAGGGCCGCGTGCCCGACGACACCTGGATCCTCCGCCCGCAGGACGTGCCGGAAGGATTCGCGCCGGACGAGGACACCTGGTACTACTCCCGCGTCTGCGGCACGTTCAAGGAGCGCCAGGGCTGGCACGGCTGCCAGATGCCCGAGCAACTGCTCGGCCGGATCATCAGGGCTTGCTCCAACGCCGGCGACGTGGTCCTGGACCCGTTCGCCGGCAGCGGGACGACGCTGGCGGTGGCCGGGAAGCTCGGCCGCAGGTACCTCGGATTCGAGATATCGCCCGATTACGTCAAGCAGATTCGCCGGAGGTTGCGAACGGTCTCGGAGGGCGATCCGCTCGTGGGCCCGGCCGATCCGTTGACCTCCGCACCGCCCACCGGTAGCGGCCGGCGGATCGAGGAGGTTCAGCGTCGCCGCAAGCGCCGCGGCAAGACCGACGACACCGAGACGCCGGCACTCTTCGATTCGCTGTCCGCATGACCTGAAGCGTTACCCTTTGCCTCAACTGGGATTCGACTGCCATGGCCAAGAAAGCCGTCGCCGGAAAGAAGACCGTCAAACGCAGAAAAGCGCGCAAGAAGGCCGACACCGGCGGCAAGATCGAGCAGCTCGCCAAGGACGTCGCCGAGCACGCCTTCCGCAAGCGCGACCCCTTTGTGGACATTCCCATCCGGGCGCTGAGCAACGTCAGCTTCAACGAGAAGACCCGCTACATCGAGATGGGCGACCGCACCCAGCGGCGCAACTTCTTCAACTACGGCCAGGCCAAGCGGTTCATGCAGACCATACTGGTGGCCTCGAAGTGCAAGGACCTGGTCGACCAGGACAAGACGGCCAGCATCCGGCAGATCTACTACGTGGCCAAGCACACCATCAAGGGCACGCGGGAGAAGACGTTCGACGACCAGGCCGAGTGCGACCCCATCCTCGAGGACCTGGAGGTGGCCGTCGATTCCCTGCGCGAGGAGCTGCACGTCTTCGCCAGCACGCGCGGGGCCCTGGTGGGCGAGCTGGTCTTCGTCGATTCCGGCGACACGATCGACGCCACGCGCCTGGGCAGCGGCGGCTACGCCATCCCCAGCATCGTCGAGCCCGAGGTCATCCGGTTCAAGAAGTGCAAGGCCAAGTTCGTCCTGCACGTCGAAAAAGACACCGTCTGGCGGCGCTTCGTCGAGGACCGCTTCTGGGAGCAGCACCGCTGCATCCTGACCCACGGCGGCGGCCAGCCGCCCCGCGGCGTCCGCCGGCTGCTCCACCGGCTGCACAACGAGCTGAAGCTGCCCGTCTACGTGCTGCTGGATAACGACCCTTGGGGGTACTACATCTACTCGGTCATCAAGCAGGGCTCGATCAACCTGGCCTTCGAGTCCGGCCGCATGGCCATCCCCAACGCCCAGTACATCGGCGTGTCGGCCTTCGACTACGAGCGATTCGGCCTGACCGACAACGTCAAGATCGAGCTGGACGCCAACGACGTCAAACGGGCCAAACAGATCGCCGACTACCCCTGGTTCAAGGGCAAGGGCCCCTGGCTTCGCGAGATCAAGCGCCTGCTGGCCAACGGCTTCAAGATGGAAGTCGAGGCCATGTGCTCCAAGTCCCTGAGCTTCGTCACCGAAGAATACGTGCCCTACAAGCTGAAACACCCGAAGGAGTGGCTGGACTAGTATAGCAGATGCTCTCCGGGTCGCGCCCCGCGCCGTCCAGGTCGCTGTTTGGCCTCCTGACCTGTTGCGTCGGCCCACACTTGCCGTACGATACCCAGTGTACGATGGGCAGGGTGGCACGGAACATCTTGGAACTCAGCCGTGAGCTAAGCGGGCACAAAGTGCTGCGCCCACGTCCCTCCTTTGGCCAGCGACTCGCGGAAGCATTGCTCTGGACAGAGGGTGGAGCGACGACCCGTGCTTTGCAGTCGGTGGGCGTTCCGGGGACTGGTTGCGTTGGGCTAATCGCGAGACAGCCTGCCGTTGTCTTTGTGGGCCACCAACACGCGAAGGGCGACGACCTCTTGCCCACAGTGGCACTCTATGCTTACCACGCTTCGATAGAGTGGGGAGTCCTGACTAATTCCGTTGAAACGCTCGTGTTCAATTCACACTGGCTGAAGGATCAGGGCTGGTTTGCCCTGCCTCCGCTGCGCCCCGCCCAGTTTGCGCAACGGGTCGAGCTTTGGGAGGCGCTTACGCCGCAGGGGATGGGTGAAGGCCTGATCGAAGCGGTCGCGTTGCGGATCCGGAAGCCAGACACGCAACTGGTGCCGGTAGACGATGCGCTTGTGGAGCGGCTAGACTACTGGCGAGCCGAGTCGCTTCGGCACGCTTCGTCCGTGAAGGGCATCGACCAGAAACTCCAAGACCTTTTTGCCCAGCTATTTGTTCTACGGGCCGTCGAGGATCGCCGGCTAGCACCTCGCATCGATTCCTTGAAGGACGCTCTACAAGAGGACGGCTCTGCGAGTCTAGCACGAGTTCGCAATATCTTCCGAGCTGCAAAGAGCGTGATCCAGTCTGAGTTGTTCGATATCACCGTCCCGCGGGACATACCAGCGTCCATCCTTGGGGGGATAATCCAAGACCTGTATACGCCCAGCCATGTGCCGGCCAAAGGTGCTCGCTACAACTTCTCATGGCTTGACGCCGACATCCTTGGTCGCGCCTACGAGAAATATCTGGCGACCGTGCTGATTCCGTCACGCGTGCCGGACCCGCAGCTTCATTTGTTTGATCAACCTCTACGCGAAGTAGCCCGAGTCAGTCGCCGCAAAGCCAGCGGAATTTATTACACGCCCTCCTTCGTTGTGCGCTACTTAGTAGACAGGTGCCTCGACGAATGGTTTGCATCTCGTTCCGGGCGCGCTCGTCGAATGCCACGTGTTGTTGACTGCGCCTGTGGTTCTGGCTCGTTTCTTACGGCCCTTGTCGACGGGGTCATCGCGCGTCTACGTAAGCAGGACCCACAGCGAGACTGGGGTAGAGAGATTATCAATAAGAAACGCATAGCGGGGATCGACGTTGATCAGCGGGCCGTCACGCTTGCCCGTCTGTCCCTTTGGCTGCGGCTCGCGCAGGAGCCGAATCCCCTGCCACTGCCGCGGCTCAACGGGTTCATCGTCTGTGGTGACTCGCTCCGCGAACGGACTTGGCACTTGCTCCCTTCGAAATACGACATCGTTGTGGGGAATCCACCATTCCTGCCAACTGCGCGCGTGCCTAGCAGAGGCGATTTGCAGCGGCGGTTTAGAACCGCTCGCGGCAGGTTCGATTACTCGTACCTTTTCGTCGAACTCGGCGTGTCGCGGCTGCACGCTGGAGGCATGCTCGGGCTCGTAGTACCGAATCGAGTCTACCGCAATCGTGATGCTAGTGCGCTGCGAGAACTCCTCACTAGAGAGATGGACCTATTAACTCTGGTTGATTTTGGTTCAACAGAGGTGTTTAGCGGGACCAGTAGCTACGTCGGTCTCCTTGTAGCTCGCCGTGCTTCTGCCGAGGCACGGAAGGAGTCTGTCCGTTTTATAAGCGTCCGTGAAGTGCCCGCGCGGTTCCCGGTGATGCGGCTTCTCGTGGCGGATGAGTCGAGCGAACACCTACGAGAGCTCAATGTGACAGCTTATGACGCGGTTCACCCGCGCGGTGCGCATCCGTGGATGCTTCTCTCTCGGTCTGCGCGGGAAGCCCGCCTACGATTGGAGGAGCGATCGGAGACACTGGCGTCCCTCGCGGGTGTGCGCCAAGGGATCAAGACGGGTGCGAACGACCTCTTCGTTGTGGAGTTGGAATCGGATGTGGGCGCGCGACCGCTTTGCGTGCGCAACGGATTAGGCGATGTTCACTTCGTTGAGGGCGCGTGTTTACGCCCGGTGGCGTTTGGGTCAGAGATTGGGCGCTACGAAGCTCTGGTACCGCAGAGGTACCTGGTGTACCCTTACGAAGGCGGGCACGTGATCGCAGAGCGTAAGCTACGGGTCCGGTATCCACATACGTACAACTACCTGGCGAGCTACCGAGACCTTTTGGAGGGTCGCGCCAGCATATCAGGGGAGCGGCAGCTATGGTACGCGCTCGTCAGAGAGCGAGGGGAAGGGTGGCTGCAGTCTAGGAAGCTGCTCATGCGCGACCTTGCTGTGCAGACGTCGTTTGCCCTGGATGAGAGCGGCAGCGTTTTTCTCATTGGGGGCACGGCCGTTGTGCCGCAAGATGATGACATTCTCCGTGCCCTCCTAGGCTATCTGAACAGTAGCCTTGCGGATTGGTACCTGCGTCAACTGACGCCGACCTTCAGAGCGAGCTTTCAGAAGTTTGAGCCGCAACATTTGGAGCGATTACCTGTGCCGACTGCGGTTGTTACCGAGCTAGCGCTTCGCGACGAGATCGCCGCCTTGGTCGGGAGCGTCCTAGGCGCGCGTGCCGCACAAGACGAGCGCCGCCAGAAGGAGTACGAAGACCGGATAGACGGTCTTCTGTTCAAAGCGGTGGGAATCGATGTTGGGGAGATCAGGTAGTGCCCTGCTTCTCCGTCTTGCCGACCGATATTCACTTCGCAAGACATGCTCTTATCCTCGATACGAACATTCTCGTTGCGGCATTCCTACCAAGTGATACGAGACACTGCGATGCTAGAACTCTACTGCAGGAGCTGGACTTTGAGTTTTTGGTTCCCTTTTGCGTTGTAGTGGAGATGTGGGGTTTTCTGTGCGGTTCGCGTAAGAGGCGCGATTACGCTTTGTCTTGCTTGTCGTGGCTCAGTAGTCCAGGGAATGCGGTCCTGTTTCCAGAAAGTGATGAGCTCTTCCGTCGGAGTCGCCGGCTAACCGATAAGTTGCAGGTCGATCTGGTCGATGCACTCTTGGCGTGGATCGCGACCGAGGTTACGAAACGCTGTAGGATCAAACCCGCCATGCGCATCGCCACGTACGACAAAAAAGATTTCTTGGCGTGCGTGAGACAGCCCGAGCTAACATTTCGTCTGTTTGATCCAGAAACGCTGGAAGACCAATACTGATCGTCGGGCCATTGCCGTAGCGATCGTCGTTTGGAAGCCGGTGTCGCGTTCGTGTGTCTGTGGTCACGGCGCCAGCACAACGATCCTGAACCCGTTGTCCTCGTACGGTGTGCGGGTGTCCAGCGCCACCTCGAAGTCCAGCCGCGGGTCGCGCTGCATCGAGATGCCCACCACCGACTCGCGGAACGAGCCGCCCTTGGTGATCGGCTTGTAGTCCGACCGGCGGATGACCCACTCGCGCACGTTGCCCAGCATGTCGTACAGCCCCCAGCGGTTCGGGGCGTACGAGCCGACCGGGGCGAATCGCCCGAAGCCGTCCTTGTGGCCGGGAGGGAAGAAGGCCCCCTCGTCGGACTCGAAGTTGGCGGTCGTCGGGTCCAGGTCGGGCTCGCCGGTGGTCGCGTCGTACTTGCACGCGCCCGGGTTGGCCGTCGGCACGCGCCCGCGACCGGTGAGCAGAGCGTGGTGCCATTCGTCGTCGAACGGCAGCCGGAAGATCAGCTGGCCCTCGGAACGTTCGGACAGCGCAGCGCAGAACTGGCGGGCCTGATCCGGCGTGACGAAGCCGACCGGGTTCCGCTCGCTGCCGGCCATCTCCTCGTCGGGCTGATCGGCCCCATCGGGCAGTGGCAGCTCACCCACCACGGCCTGGTACTGGCCGACCGTGATCTCGTACTGGCTCATCCACACCGCGTCGATCGCGTTGATCCGATCGTCCGGGATGTAGGTCAGGATAAGGTCGCCGCCGCCCGGCAGCGCCAGCGTGTACGTGGACCATTTCAGCAGACCGTCGATAACTTCCTGCTCGTCCGCGGCCACGCTTCGAACGCTTGGCGGATAGTCGATGTTGTCCAGGATGGCCCGGGCGCGAGCGCCGGCCTGGTTGCGGGCCGGATTCAGTTGGTCGGTCGGCAGTTCCGACGGGTCGCCCTGCCGTTGAAGCCACTCCCGGGCCGCCTGCAACGCGGGCTCGAGCGTGTCCTGCCGTGCGTCCGACAGTTGGCTGCTCGCGTCGCTGAAGGTGCGACGCAGATCACCGTACAGGTCGTCCTCCTCCGCCTGCCGCGTGGCCAGGGTCAGAAAGAAGTTGGCCGCCCGCCAGTTGCGCTCCTCTAGATAGCGGCTGAACTGCTTGTAAGGCTCGTTGACCCGGTTGAGCTTGTCGATCAGCTCGACCACGTACGCCGTTGGCCAGATTGCCCAAGCGGCCGCGGCCGTCTGGACCGCCTCGGTCAGATTCCTGCCGCCGATGCGCAACACGCGGCCGTAGTCATCCAGGTTCCTCTTCCAGGTCAACGTCTGCTGGAGCCACTCGGCCACCTGGTTCTGCCGATCCGTCTGTTCCGGCGGCACTTCGTCCTGAATCGCGAGCAGATCGTTGGCGAGTCCGTCCAGGCCGCCCTCATCGATCAGGGACACCAACTGTGCGTGCGTTGGCTTTTCGAGCTGCTCACTGAACGCAGTGAACCGTTGTTCGAGACCGGCCACAGCCGCGGCCAGCGCGGCCTCGGCCTGTGCGTCCTCGCTGGTGGCCTCGTCCGGAGGCGGCTGCGTGGGATGCTCGTCGGGCGTCGCCGCGACAGTCGGCGTTCCCGTGTTGGCTTCGGGCGTTGTCGGCTGCTCGACCACCGCCTCTTCCGGCGCGCCCGAGTTGGTCCCGGTCAGAGGGACTTCCGATGGCGTGCGAATTGGCGGCCCGGGCGATGGTGCCGGCGCCGGCTCGCCCCTGAACCATAACGCCCAGACGCCGATAGCGGCCGCGATCACAGCCACACCCGCCACCGGCAGGATCAGTTTCGGCACACGCCGGGCCTTCTTCGGCGGTTCTTCGACCTCGGTCGGCGCCGCCCTGGCTCGGGCCTCCTCCGCGGCGCCCTCGGCCAGGGCCTGCTTGAGCGTCTCCTCGGCCTTCTTGAGCTTCTCGTAGAGTCCGCTGACGCGTTCCTGCGGAAACGCGGCCTCGAAACGCTCCAGGGCGAACACTCGCCGGTCCTTGGCCCGGGTGAACTCGAGCGCCCCGCCGCGCCGCACCCGCGTCGGAAACTCGCCCTCCACCGTCGGGGGATCCATCTCGAAGCGGAGCTCTTCCGCATGGGCGGCCAGCACGCTCGAGGCCTCGATCACGTCGCGCCGCAGCGCTGCGTCAATCTCGAACAGGGCCAGATCAAGGCATGCGTCGCGCAACTGGTCCGCTTCCTGCTCGTGCCAGACCAGTCTGCGCGCGTCCCAGGTCAGCGCAACCTTGACCCGCCCGCCTTCCCCTTCCTGGTCCAGGCACCGGATGGTGGCGACCACCTTGGCGCTTGGTTCGGTCAGGCGCGTCTCGGCGACGGCCGCCGGGAACAGGCCCGACCGCAACGGCTCGCAGACGCGCTGAAGGGCCGCTTCCTGCGCGGCCCGCACCAGCGAGGCCAGCCCGGCACCGATCAGACGCTTGACCCGGTCGGGCTCGGCGATCACCACGTCGTCCTCCCGGCGATCCACCCGCACCTCGATGGCGGCCGGCGTCGGGGACAGCGTCGGGCAGGCGATCTTCAACGCCGTCTGGCAGCTCGGCACGTCGTCGCGCGTCTTCCACTCGCCGACCTCGACCGAAATCTCGAACCGGTTGGCCGGAGCGAACGCCGCGACCTGCTCGGACAGGATGTCCTCGACGAAGTGCGTGACCAGGGCCTGCACGCGGCGGCCCAGCACGTCGATCTCCTGGATCAGCCCTTCCGGGACGTGGGCCAGGTTGGGTTTCTCGAGCAGGATGCGCTCGGCCTGTTCCCAGCTCTCCCCCTCGACCGCCTGGCCGAGCTGTTGCAGCCAGCCCTGAGCGGCTTCGACGTCGGCCTTGATGGCGGACATGCGCTCGCGCTCGGCGGCGTACTCGTCGAACTCGGCCTTGATCTCGCCGGCCCGCCGCTCGACGTCCTCGGGCCAGTATTGCAGCTCGGGCCGGGCGGCGAACAGTTCGGTCAGTTCGTCCCACTCTTGCTTCTCGAACGCCGGCTCTAGCTGCCCGAGCCACTCCTGAGCCTTGGCCCGGTCGGCCTCCACGGCCTGCTGACGCTCGCGCTCGAGCCGCTCCGCCTGTTCCTGAGCTCGTTCGCCCCGTTCGGACAACTCCTGCCGGATGCTCTTGGCCTGGGCTCGCAGCGCCGGCAGCATTTCGTCGTCCGGTGGCAGGTCGTTGATCCGCCCGGTCAACTGCTTGACCGTGGCCAGCGTGGCCGACGGGTCCTCGCCTGTGTCCTTGTCGAGCCGTCGCCGGGCCGCGTCCAGTTTCTGTTTGATGGCCACGTTCTGCTGAACGACCTTGGCGGTCTCGCCGGCCTTTTGGGCGAGGTCGTCGGCCAGCCCGGGCATGGCCCGCACGCGGTCGAGCAGTCTGCGGGCCCGCGGCCATTCGTCGCCATCCAGCAGACCCAGCGCCTCTTGCAGCAGCACGTGTGCCTCGGATTGACGCAGGAGCTCCTCTGCCCGCTGGGCCACTTCGGCAGGCGCGGCTTCGCTGTCGGCGACGGATCGGGCGATGCGGCAGACTTCCTCCCACTTGCCCTGCTGGACCGCCTTCTCACACGCTTCCAGGCGCCGGCGGGCGATCTCGGCCGGGTCCACCAGCTTGACGTGCTCGCGCATCGCCTCGAACGCCTCGGCCGCCGAGGGACGCTCGCGCGGTGTCCGGGCCAGCATCTTCTCCACCAGCTCACACCAGGCCTTGACGGCCGGGTTTTCCGACTCGCGCATGTCCTGGCGGCGCGTGCCGGTGTAGCGGGTCATGGCCATGTATTCGGACATGCCGGCCAGACGGTGGGCGTCGGGCTCACCCGCCAGGTACGGGTGCCGGTGCTCCGCCATCAGATGCAGGATGAAGCCCGCGGCGATGATGTCGGAGCCGGACTCGAACGTGCTCAGGTTCCGCCGGCCGTACTTCTCCGGATCGATGAACGCGCAGATGCGGTCGTGGCGCTCGAACTCCTCCGGTGCCAGCACCTCCCACGCCCCGGTGATGTGGACCTCCGGCGCGTCGGCCTCGCGCGGCCCGACGGCCAGCTCGACGTAGCGCTCCACGCCGAGCGCTTCACACAACGCTGGCGCGAAGCCGAAGTCCGTTACCTTCTCGACGCCGTCCGGGTCAACGAGGATCACCCCAGGACACAGCCCGCCGTGCGACTTGAGCGCGCCACCCTCACCTGCGTGAACCACCCGCAACGCGTCGAACAGGGCCACGCTCATGCCCAGAAGCTGCCGCTCCGCGGTCTTGGGGCCTTCGGGGTCGAACAGTGGCTTGATGCCGATGGGATTGGCTGGCTCGTGCTCGACGTAGTAGGCACCGCCGCCCTCGGCCAGTCGCACCTCGCCCATCAGCCCCAGCACGTGCGGCGATTTGGCGGCCAGACGGCGCTGGTAATCGACGGCCGCGGCCAGCAGCCTCCCCAGGCGCGACCACTGGTCGTCGCTGACCTCCGGCGGCTTCAGAATGACCCGTCGATACGTCTTGGCCATGAACCGGCAACCCTGTGGTTCTGCCGCGATGCAGATCCGTACAACGGACCCTGCGATAGCGTCATAGACACCTTATACGAATTCTGGCCGGTCGTCTCCGGCCGTATGAATGGTCAGTAGGAATGCCGGGCGCTACGGGTTGGCCATTCGCCGCGACGGTTCCCGCTCCGTCGCGGTCGCGGCTCGGATCGGGGGCGTGTCAGGCCGAGGTCTGGGCCTCTTCCTCTTCCACCGGGGCGAAGCCGTGGCGCAGGGCGTTCTCGGTGATGTTGCGGGCCACGCAGTATTGCAGCAGGTAGTCCGGCCCGCCGGCCTTGCCCGCCCCGGTGCCGCTGAGGCCGAAGCCGCCGTAGGGCTGAATGTCCACCCGCGAGCCGGTGATCTTGCGATTGATGTACAGGTTGCCGACGCGAAGGTCCCGCCGGGCCATCTCCAGGTGGGCCGGACTTCGCGAGTAGACCCCGCCGGTCAGGGCATACGGTGAGTCGTTCGCAATCTCGACCGCCTGCTCGAAGTCCTTCGCCTTGATCACCGTCAGCACCGGCCCGAAGATCTCCTCCTGCGCGATCGGCGACTTGGGGTCCACGTCGGCGATCACCGTCGGCCCGACGAAGTAGCCGCCTTCGGTCAGGTTCGACACGTCACCCTCGTACAGCACGCGCCCTTCACTGCGGCCGATCTCGACGTACTCGCGCACCCTCTTGAGCGCGCTCGCGTCAATCAGCGGGCCGACCTCGGTGCCGGGTTGCTCGGGCGGCCCCACCACCAGCGTGCCGGCCGCCTCGGCCAGCTTCGAGCAGAACGCGTCGTACACGTCGGCCACCACGATCGCCCGCGAGCACGCGCTGCACCGCTGCCCGGCGTAGGCGAAGGCCGACGCCCGCACGCCCATGACGGCCTCGTCGAGCTCGGCATCGGAATCGACGATGGTCGGGTTCTTGCCGCTCAGGTCGGCGATGACGCGTTTGAGGTGTCGCTGCCCCGAGCGCACGGCCGCCGCCGCTTGAATCAGCGGCGCCCCGACCTCGCGCGACCCGGTGAAGGCGATCACGTGCACGTCCGGGTGCCTGACCAGGTGTTCGCCGATGATGTCGCCCGGGCCCGGCAGGTAGTTCACCACGCCGCGCGGCAGGCCCGCATCCTCGAACACCTCCATCAGTCTGGCGGCCGTGACCGGCGCGGCCGACGACGGCTTCAGCACCACCGTGTTGCCCGTCGCCAGGGCGGCCGCCGTCATGTTGGCCAACAAAGCAACCGGGAAATTGAACGGCGAAATGACCGCGCACACCCCGCACGGCTCGTAGCGCAGCACGTTGTCCTCACCGGGCAGATCGCGGCGCCGGGGCCGCTTCTCCATCCACTCGATCCGCCGGGCGTAGTAGCGGATGTAGTCGACGCCCTCACAGATGTCGGCGTCGGCCTCTCGCCACGGTTTGCCGGCTTCGAGGATCACCGTGGCCGCCAGCTCGAAGCGCTTCTCCTCGATCCGGTCGGCGATTCTTTGCAGCAGACGGCCGCGCTGGTGCGCCGGCGTGCGCCGCCACTCGTTGAACGCCCGGTTGGCGCTGGCTACCGCCTTGTCGGCGTGTGCGGGCGTGGCCTGGGCCACCCGCCCGATGATCTCCGACGGCTTGGCCGGGTTGACCGAGTTGAACGCGTCCTCGGTCACGATGTTCACCCCGTCGATGACCAGCGGGTAGTGGCGGCCGGCGTCGCCGCGGACGTACGCAATCGCGTCGGTCAGGCACTGGCGGTTCTCGGCGTTGCCGAACGACGTGTTGGACACGTTGCGGAACGAAGTCATCGCATCTTCTTCCTCGTCGGTGTTGGCGTAATGCCGCTTGGCGGGCTGCATACTGGGCGGGCGCGTGATCGTCGGGTCAGTTAAGAGCCGCTCCTGCGAGCGGTGTTCCTTGAAGCCCTGCCGCAGAAACGAGTCGTTCGAGGTGTTCTCCAGCAACCGCCGGATCAGGTAGGCCATCCCCGGAATCAGCTCTCCGTAAGGGCAATAGATCCGCAGGCACCGGCCCATCTGCCGCACGGCCTCCTTCAACGGGTCGCCCATGCCGTGCAGCATCTGGAGTTCGTAGTCGTGCACGGTCAGACCCAGATGTTCGGCACAGGCCATCACGTGGGCCAACGAGCGGACGTTATGACTGGCGAACGCCGGCCGGATCTTGTCCGCGTTGGCCAGCATGACCCGCGTCATCCGTTCGTAGCACGCGTCCGACTCCCACTTGTTGGTCCATACGGGAATGGCCGTGCTGTTCTGTTCGGCCAGGATGGTCTCGTGATCCCAGTAAGCCCCCTTGACCAGCCGGATGCCGATCGGCGTGCCGCGCTTTGTGACCCAGTCCAGCAGACCCAGCAGGTCGTTCTCGCCGTCCTCGAGGTAGGCCTGAACCACGATCCCGATGTCGGGCCAGTCGCGGAACTCCGGCTCGTTAAGCAGCGTCTTGAACAGCTCGAGTGTCAGGTCGCGGACGGCGAACGACTCCATGTCGATGTTGACGAACGCGCCGTGTTTCTGAGCGGCCCGCAGGATGGGTCGCAGCCGGGCGTTGACCCGTTGGCGGGCCCGCACCGGGTCGATCGCGTCGAAGTGCGTGTCCATCGACGTCAACTTGACCGAGACGTTGATCCGAGGCATCGAACCTTTGCCGTCGCGATCGATCAGCGGAATCTCCGGCCAGTCCCTGGCGGCCGGTCCCAGCGACTCGATCAGGTCGATGTAGGCCTGCGTGTAGCGGTCCGCTTGGGTCGGGCTGATGGTCGCCTCGCCGAGGACGTCCAGCGTGAAGGCCTTGCCGTTGCGTCGCAGCTTCTCGGCCACGGCGATGGCCTCGGTCGGATTCGAGCCCGTGATGAACCGGTTGGCCGCCTCGAACGCGACCCGGCTCGCCACCGAGCCCAGCGTCCGGGCGTACAACGAGTTCGGGTTCTTGAACGAAAGGGCCAGCTTCGCCGGGCCGGGCAGATCGACCTGCGCCGGATCGAGGTACTCCCGCAGGTGTCCGGCCACATCGGCGTCGCCGCGCATCATCGGCAGCGTGTCCACCCAACGGAAGGCCCGCACCTTGAGGTTGTCGTCCTTCATGGTGAAGCCGGTGGCCACGTCGATCCAGAAGGCGGTCTGCCACGGGCGCGGCGCCGCGGCCCGGGCGCGCTCGAAGATTTCCCGGCCGATCTCGCGGATGCGGTGTTCGTACGAGGCCGATGAGGTCATGACACGCTCTGCTCCACTGGCACCTCGATGATACGGCGCGGCGTCAGAAAGACCAGCCAGCACCGGGCCACGGGCCGGTGCCAGATCCGGGCGACGGCCCGGGCATACAGCCGAAGCTGCAGGCCGTATTCCGCCGCCCGAGCCTCGGCCCCCGCGTCGTCCACCTGGTCCGTCTTGTAATCCACGATCTCCAGCCCGCCATCGGTCGGCAGGACGCCGTCGGCGATCCCGCGCACCAGCACGGTGTCGTCGGAGGCGCCGGTCAGGGCTGCGTCAAACACCGCCCCTGCCTCGGTGGAGATGAAGATGAACTCCCGCCGGTACGCATCGCCGGCCTGCCGGATGCGCTGCCCCAGCGGGCTCTCCAGGAACCAGGTCAGTGCATCCGCGTCGATCGCGTCGGCCTCCTCGTCCGTCACTGCGCCGGCGTCGATCAGCCGACGGATTCCGGCATCGACCGGCAGGGAGAAGTCGAGGTGCTCCAGCACCCGGTGGATCAGTGTTCCCCGCTGCTGGGGCGTCAACTCCACAACCTCCGGAACGCCGGTCAACACACGCGGCGGATCGAACGACGGCCTGTAGTACGGCCGGGCGCGGGCCTGATGCTCGTCTTCAAACGGATCGACGGCACGCTTGGCCTCGCTGGCGGCCACAACTGCCCGGATGGATGCCGACGCCAGGTGCGGATAGGGGAAGTCCACCGCGCCCAGCACCTCGGCGGGATCGAAGCCCTCGACACCCGCGGGCTCGTCGCCGGGCAGCGGCGCCAACGCGGCCGCGGCGGACAGTGCGTGGTTTTCCGCCACCGTGGGGGAAGTTTCCAGACGCCACCCGACCATCGCTTCTTCCGTGTGCGGCTGAACGCGCCAAAGGGCGGTGCCGCTGTCGTCCTGCCCTGGCGCGTCCGCCCAGACGACCGAACCGGCCGGGGCCGAAGCCAGGGCGGGGATCAACCATTCAAGCGGCGTACCAGCCGACTGCACCGTCAGTTCCGACACCGGCCCGCTGCCCTGTCCGTGCAACGCCCGCCGGCGCTGCACCTGCTGCAGGTCGGCCGAGCCGATCAGAATCAGGCGCTGCTCGGCCCGCGTCAGGGCGACGTACAGGATGCGCAGCTCCTCGCTACGGGCGGCCGACTCGGTCGAGCGGGCCGCCAGCGTGTGGATGGCCGAGGGGTACTCGATCATCCGCTCCGGCTCCACCACCCGGGGCGCGATCCCCCAGCGCCGGTCGAAGAGAATCCTCCCTGAGGAGTCGCTCAGGTTGAAGCGGTGTCCCAGGTCGGCGACGAAGACGACGGGAAACTCCAGCCCCTTGGCGCCGTGAATGGTCATGACCGTGACCGCGTTCTGTGTGCTCCCGGTGGGTGGGGCGCCGGCCAGGTTGCGGTCGGCCGACTCCAGCGACTCGATGAACCGCAGGAAGCGGTGCAGCCCCTGCCGGGTGAAGCCGCCGAACTGTCTGGCCCGCTCGTGCAGTGCCAGAAGGTTGGCACGTCGAGCGGGGCCGCGGTCCAGACCGCCGGTGTGGGCCAGGTAGCCGGAATCCCGGTAGATGCTCCAGAGCACGTCAGCCAGCGGGCGCCGGCGGGCCTCGTGCCGCCAACGCGTCACACGACTGAGCAGCAGGCTCAACCGTTCGCGCAGTTCCGCGTCGCCACCGGATGCGGCGTAGCGCCGGACCGTCTCGTGAAACGGCACCTCGCGATCGGTGCACCGCATGGCCACCAGGTCGTCCTCGTCGAATGACAGACCCGTGACGCCCGAGCGGAGCACCGAAGCCAGTGGAATGTCCTGCTGCGGGTTGTCCAGAACCTGCAGCAGGGCCAGCACGTCGCGGATTTCCGTGTTCTCCAGCAATTGTCCGCCCGCAGGCGTGTAGGCCGGAATCCCCATGCGGGCCAGGAACTCCACGATCCGCCCGGCGCTGTGGGCGGCCGCACGCAGCAGCACCGCCACGTCACGCCACTCGAGCGGACGGTCGTCCACGGTTACACCTTCCCGCCGCAACGCCTGAATCCGCGTTCCGATCAGGTAGGCCTCGCGCTCGATCACTTTCCATTGGGCCGGATCGTCCGGGTCGGCGACGGCCTGTACCTCGTCCTGGTCATCTTCACCGCGGGCCGATTCGATCCGGCGCTGCAGGAGGTGCAATTCGATCGGATGGGCGGGTGTGCCGATCAGCTTGGGATTGCCGCGCCGCAACCGGGCCGACTCGTCGTAGTCCACGCCGCCGGTCCGCCGTGACATCAGACGTTCGAACAGCAGGTTGACGCCCTCGAGCAGGTGCGGATGGCTGCGGAAGTTGTCCTGGAGCCGAACACAGGCACCCGCGTCGTCGCCCCGGTCCGTCACCTCGACCCGCCGCTGGAAGATCTCGGCCTCGGCTAGGCGGAACCGGTAGATGCTCTGCTTGACGTCGCCCACGCAGAACAGGTTGGCCCTGCGGTCGGTGTCCGATTCTCGGCTCACCAGACGAAGGATGGCCTCCTGCAACGGGTTGATGTCCTGGAACTCGTCCACCAGCACATGCGCGAAGCGGCCCTGGAGTTCGCGGGCGATGGCGGACGCTGCGCCCGGGTCGTCCTCGTCGTGCAGCAGATTGAACGCCCCGCGCTCCAGGTCGGAGAAGTCGAGCACGTCGGCCGATCGCTTGGCCCGGGTGTAGCGCCGCTCGAACTCGCGGACCAGCCCGATCAATACGTCCACGTGCGGTGCGACGGCGGTCAGCCCCTGGCGCATCTCCTCCGGTGTGAACCGGGCCAATCGGCGCAGGCGATCGACCAGCCGCTTGCGAACGTCGTCGAGCAGATCGCGAGCCGCATCCCGTTCGTTACGCGCGGACTGGCCGGCATTCTTGGACAACCGAGGCGCACCGCGTGTCGTGATCCCGAACCCGGCAATCTCTTCGCGGACCTTCGCTTCATTCCCCGGTTGAGACCACAGCCGGAGTTGCTCGGCGTAGTCCCGCAGCTTCTGCCCGTAAAACGCGCCGCTGGACAGGTGCCGCTCGATGAATTGGGCGACCTCGGTGACATGGGTCTGTTGACGTTGGATCTCGGCCCGTAGCTCGTCCTCCAAGGCCGCAACGGTCTGGTCGGCACCCGGCCCGACGACCTGGGCGGCGCGGGTCAGCCACGCTTCCGGATCGGGCAGGCTTCGCAGGAAGTCGGCCAGCCGCAGCACCAGGTCCACCAAGGGACCGTCGTTGCCCAGAAAGTACTCATCCACCAAACGAACGAAGCCCCGGCTCGAATCCGTGTCGGCCGCGTAAAGCTCGGCCAGCAGGGCCTCGAGCGTCTCGCTGCGCAACAGCCGGGCCTCGTCCTCGTCCAGGATCGCCGCCATCGGGTCGACACCGGCCTCGCTGAACCAGCGGCGCAGCATCCAAAGGCAGAAGGCGTGCAGGGTGGAAAGCTGCGCCGTGTCGATCAGCGCCGCTTGAGCTGCCAGATGATGGTCCCCCGGCCGATCGCGCAGGCGTTGGCGGATGGCCTCGAGAATGCGCGACTTCATCTCGGCGGCGGCCGCCTCCGTGAAAGTGACCACCAACAACTCGTTCACCCCGCAGCAGCGGTCCGGCGGCAGGTCGCAGACCAGGTGGGCGCATCGCTCGGCCAGAACGGCCGTCTTGCCTGAACCGGCGGCGGCCGTGACGATCACGCTGCGGTCGATCGTCTTAATGGCCCGTCGCTGGTCGTCGGTGAAGTCGATCACGCCTCGGTCTCCGCATCGGCGCCGCCGGTGAGGCGGGCGAGAACCTCCTGACGGTTCAACCTTTCCAGGAGACGCATACCCGATTGCCCGAACTCGAACCGGCAGACGCTGCGATAGTCGCACCAGGCACACGGCGAGAAATCGCCCAGTCGATACGGTGCCACCGCTACGTCACCGTCCAGAATGCGGTCGGCCAGCGCGCCGAGCGTGCGCCTGGTGTGGTCGAGCAGAGCGGCGAACTGCCCTGCGTCGGCCCCGTCGGAGCGGTCGGCGTACTGAATCTTCCCGTCCTTGGTCCGAACGACAAAGGTGTCGGACGAGCCGTCGAAGCCGGCGTCCAGGTCCTGAATCCGTTCCACGTCCAGCACGCCGCGAGGGCGATGGCGGCGCAGGGGCGAGTCCTTCGCCTCGTCGTAGTCATCAGGATGGTCCAGCTTGGCATAGCCCGTGCGCAGGCTGACGTAAAACGCCCCGATGGGCTGGACCGGTCGACCGCCCATTGTCCGCCCGTGCTCGGCCAGGACCAGCAGGTAACCCAGCAGTTGCAGAGACAGACCGTGGAAGACCCGCGAGAGGTCGAGCCTCTGCTCGCGCCCGGTCCGCTTGTAGTCCACGACCACGCCCAGCATCTGGTCGGCCAGTTCGGCCAGGTCCACCCGGTCGATGTACCCGCGGAGTCGCACGCGGCGACCGGCCGGTGTGTCGATCTCCAGCGCCGGCAGGGACCCTTCCTTGTCGAACCCGAACGGGATCTCGGATTGCCGTGGCCGAAACCGCCCCAGGGCCGAGACGTTGCGTTGTGCCTGCAGCACCTTGGCCAGATCGGACCGACCGCGACGCATCAGGTACACGTCACGCGGCGATGAAGGCTCGCCGCTCAGCGACGGCCGGACGCCGATCCGCCCGCAACTGTGCGCCAGCCGGTCGAGAACCTCGCGATCGTCGAGCTGTCCCATCGGCCGGCCTTCGTCCACCAGCCGGGCGACGAAGTCCTCCAGAATGGCGTGGTGGAGCTTCCCGACGTCCACCGACTCGATTACCGCCAGCCGGCGCTTCTTGAGCTTTAATCCGTAGCGGGCCAGATGCTGGAACGGACAGGCCGCGAACGTCTCCAGCCGCGTGACACTCGCCTCCAACGTGTGCCGGACCATCCGGCTGACGGATTCACCGGAGAGCGTGGCCTGATTGACGTACGCCAGGGCGCCCAGAGCCCGGCTCAGCCGCCCGCGAAGCTGCTCGTCCGTGCGAGCCCGTTCGTACAGGCCGTTCCACCGCCCCCGGAGCGGGGTGTCCGCTTCGGGCGAAGCCGGGCGGGATCGGAACTCCAAAGCCAGCCCGGCCGCCAGATCGTCCGACGACATCAGCGGCCACATCTCACGACTGTGGACCGGAGCGTCGATGGCGCAGACCCGAAGTCTCGGGCACGCGGCCCGCAGGTCTTCGGCGTAGGACGACGCGCTCAGCGGCTTTCCGGCTTCATTGGCCGTCGGGTAGGTGACCAGGACGCACTCGCTCGCTCTCGTGAGGGCTACGTAAGCCAGCAGCCGTTCCTCAAGGATTCGTCGCCGGCGCGGAGTCCCGACGGGCAGGCCGTTCGCCTCCAGAAATGCCCGGTCCTCGTCGTTGAGGATCGTGTCCTCCGAGCCGGTGCGCGGAAACGCGCCGTCGTTGAATCCCAAAACTATGACGGCCTTGATGTCCGGGTGACGGCTGCGCTCGACCGCCCCAACCAGCACCTGGTCCAGCATCGGCGGGGCCAGACCCAGTGTGAACTGCGACAGCCCCGCGTCGAGGACCGCCGCCAACTCACGCACCGTCATCGGCTGATCGCTCAGGGCGTCGGCCAGATCGTCGATGAATGCCGTCGTGTCGCGCCAGATCTGCCGATGTTCTTCCGCCGCGTCCAGGTCACCTTCGTCCTCGGCTTCGGTCGCCCAGCGGGCCAGTTGATCGGGCACGGAGAGAGCTTGTAGTGCGTCGGCCAGCTTCCCGGCCCAGGTGCGACCGTCCGGCGCGTCGGTGGCGCGGGCGAAGCTGAGCCACCCGCCGATCCGGTCCAGGAAGGTCCGTCGCGTCGCGTTGACGCGAGCCAGTTCTCGGCGTTGCGCTTCCGTCTGTTGTTTCGCGTCGGGTTGGACATCCAGCGGGCCGATCCGGTCTTCCCGCGCGATCGGCGACCAGTCACCCGCGGCATACAGCTCGAATCCGGCGATGCCATGGGCCAGAACGAAGTTCTCAAACTCGTCGGCATCCTCGTCGTCGATGGCCAGAAGACCCGTCTTGAGGGCCAGCCGCACCGACTCGATCGACAGCGAGTCGGCCGCCAGCATCACCAGAGCCCGCAGGAGTTCCACAAGCGGATGGTGCGCCGTCGGCCGGCGCCGGTCGATGAAGAACGGAATGTTGCGCTCCGCCAGCGCCGCGCTGAGCAGGTCGTGGTAGGGGTCCAGGTCGCGCACGATCAGAGCAATGTCGCGATAGCGCAATGGGTCCTGTTTGCGCTGCACCCATCGGCAGACCCGCGACACCGCGTAGTCCACCTCGATCCGACGGTCGGGCAGCTCGACCAGTTCGACCGGGAGCGTTTCCGAGCCTGTGTTCGGCTGGCGAAGAGGTGCCCCGCCCGTGAACAGCCTGCGTTCCAGGTCGGCCAGTTGCGCGTTGGAGGCAAACCGCACGGACCGATCCGCCGGCAGCAACACCGGATGCTCGATCTCGACGCCGGCTGCAGCGAAGGTACTTCGAAGATCTAGGTAGGTTCGCAGCGGTTTGACAAACAGGTCCGCGCTGTCGTGCCCCGGTGGATGATCGTGGTCGATGGCTTCGGGGTCCAGCAGGACCGTGATCTCCAGCCGACCGACCGTCTGGGCCAGCGCGGTCAGCATCAACGTCTCCTGCCGCGTGTACCCGGCGAACCCGTCCACCCAGACCTGGGCCTCGCGAAGCCAGCCACAGCCGGCCACGTGCCGCCGGGCCAATTCCAGGTACTGCGAGGGATCCATCCGGTCGGAGCCGAGGTGTTCGAGATAGGCCGCGTAGATCAGGTGTAGGTCGGCCAGCTTGCGGGACCGGACCGGATCGTCAGCGGCCGCCGCTGCCGCCTCCCGCAGGTCCTCGGGTGCCACGGCTTCGTCGAACAGCTCGCCCACGGATTGCGAGAGCCGCTCGATGAACCCGCTGAGGCGCTCGACGCGCCGGTAGTACTGCAGCCGACCCGACAGCCGGGCCAGCAGGTACCGTAGCGTCATGGCCCGGCCGTTCGCCGACAGCGTTGTCCGCTCGCGGACGCCGCAGGCCGCCAGCACCCGGGCCGCCAGACGGCGAAAGCCCACCACCGCCGCCCGATGGGCCCCGCCGAGCCCGGGCGCGTCGATCAGCGTCCGTTCGGTTTGCAGGGCCGCCTGCTCGGGCACCAGCAGGATCAGGGCCGGCCCCTCGACGGGAGAGGCGACCAGTGCCCCGCGAGCGGCTCGGAGGCAATGATCGGTTTTTCCAGCGCCCGCTCGGCCAATGATGAATCGAACGGCCATGCGCTCCTGTTAGTCCAATGGCATGTGCCGGTCAACGGCTCGGCGGCAGGCGGGGCCTATGAAAATCGCCTGATCTGTGCCGGTCGAATCAACCGGCGCTGTAATGGACGGTGACCTGCCACTGAATTTTTGGCCTCGCACCAGCCGGTCGCCTGAGGTAGCATCGGGCCTCGCGATGACAAGATCGACGGCCGACCTGCGAGCCACGAACGACGTGCCGGCGCGGTGTCCCGCCTGTGGGCACCGGCTGACCGAGTTGGTGCATGGTTGCTGCCCGTTGTGCGACTACGTGATCGCCGACGAGCCGGTCACCAACGCGGACCACTCCCCCTACGCCGAGTCCGAGCACTTCGGGCGCAAAGCGTGGTGGGCCATGTGCACGTGGGTCTGGGGTGCCGGCGCCGGGCGGCTGGCCCACCTGGGGTTGATGCGCCCCTCGCCGGCCTCGCGGCGGTTCGGGCGGATCAACCTGCTGCTCCTGGCTCTGGTCGTGGCGGTCTGTGGGCTGACCCTCTCCGGCTGGCACGCCGTCGAGATCGTTCCCGACGCGCCGGACAACGCACCTCAGTCGCCGTCCGGCAAGGGCTGGTATGAACTGGCTTCACTCCCCGCCGGCACGCCCATCGGCCACAGCGGTCCCAGACGCATCATCGCCTGGTGGTGGAACCCGCCACAGGCCTTGATCGGAGCGGCGCTGGCGTTCCTGGCCGCCCTGATCCTGATGGCCGTCTTGATGGCCATCCTCCGCCTGGGCCTGGAGCGCTCGTTGAAGCGGCGTTACCGGAAGCAGGGCCGGCTGGCGGCTGCTCTGAGTTACGCCACCGCCTGGAGTCTACCGTTGATTCCGGCCGGCCTGATCCTTGCCCTATTGCCGGTCTGTCGCCTGGTCGCCGTGGCCGATTGGCCCGTTCAGCCGCCGGAGACAATCGTGTATGGGCTGGCCGCCGCGATGGCCCTGCTGGGCGTGTTCATGTGGTGGTTCGGTCTGTTGCGCCTGGCTGCGACCGTGCCGGTACGCTCCCGGAGAAAGGCGGCCGCGCTCTGCGGGCTGTGGATGCCGCTGATCGCAGCCGCACTGATCGCCGGGTCCGTTTGGGGCCTGTCGTTACTGCATGACGCGGGCACCCTGTCCCTGCACATGCAGTGGTAGGTCGTTGACATGACGCCCGAAACAGTGGCCGTCATCGACTTCGGAAGTCAATACACCCAGCTCATCGCCCGCCGCGTCCGCGAGCTGCGTGTGCACAGCATGCTGTGCCCGCCATCGGTGACAGTCGAGCAGTTGAGGCGGATGAACGTCGTCGCCCTGATCCTGTCGGGCGGGCCGGCCAGCGCCTATGCGGATCAGGCCCCTGGGTGCGACCCGCAACTGCTGGAGATGGGTCTGCCGGTGCTGGGCATCTGTTACGGGATGCACCTGGCCTGTTCGATGCTCGGTGCCCAGGTGCAGCCCACCAAATCGCGCGAGTACGGGCGAACGCCGCTGGATATCCTGACCGACGACCCCCTCCTGGCCCATGTGCCCACGCCGACGTCGGTATGGATGAGTCACGGCGACGTGGTCAACGCGCTGGGTCCGGGTTTCGTGCCCCTCGCTCGGACGGAATCGTGCCTCTACGCCGCCGTCCGGCACAAGACGCGCCCGTTCTACGGCCTGCAATTCCATCCCGAGGTCACCCACACACTCGGTGGCACCCAGATCATCCGCAACTTCCTGTTCGAGGTGTGCGGCTGCCAGGGCGGCTGGAGCGTCGGCAGCGTGATCCGCAAGTCCATCGACGACATCGCCGCTCGCGTCGGGCCTGATGAGCGGGTGATCTGCGGCCTGTCGGGAGGCGTGGACAGCAGCGTGACCGCCGCCCTGCTGCACGAGGCCATCGGCGATCGGCTGGTCTGCATCTTCGTGGACAATGGTCTGATGCGGCACGGCGAGGTGGATCTGGTCGAGGCCACCTTCCGCGACCACTTCAAGATCGACCTGCACGTGGTCAACGCCGCGGACCGTTTTCTAGACGCACTTTCCGGCGTGGCCGACCCACAGCAGAAACGAAAGATCATCGGGCGCGAGTTCATCGAGGTCTTCCAGGCCGAAGCGGTCACCATCAAGAACGCCCGCTACCTGGCTCAGGGAACCCTCTATCCCGACGTCATCGAGTCGGGCCACGGCGCCGCCGGAACGGCCGCCAACATCAAGCTGCACCACAACGTCGGTGGACTGCCCGACGAGCTGGGCTTCGAGTTGATCGAGCCCCTTCGCGATCTGTTCAAGGACGAGGTCCGGCGGATCGGCGAGCACCTCGGCCTGCCCGAGGAGATCGTCTGGCGCCACCCGTTTCCCGGCCCCGGGCTGGCGGTCCGCATCCTGGGCCCGGTGACCACCGAGCGGCTGGAACTGCTGCGCAACGCCGACGCCGTTGTCACCCAGGAAATCCAGGCCGAAGGCTGGTATCCCAAGATCGGGCAGGCCTTCGCCGTCCTCATCCCGGTCAGCACGGTGGGGGTCATGGGTGACGGCCGCAGCTACGCCGGGCAGAACGTCATCGCCATCCGCTTCGTGGAGAGCAGCGATTTCATGACCGCCGATTGGGTGCACATCGACTACGAGGTCCTGGGCCGGATATCGACCCGGATCATGAACGAGGTCGATTGCGTCAACCGGGTGGTCTACGACATCTCGACCAAGCCGCCGGCGACCATCGAGTGGGAGTAGTGACCGCCCGCCCGCTTGCCCCCTGTGGCCCCCCAGGCGTCAGGCGCTCCCGGGACGCCCACCGGGTGAGCCATAATTTTCGTTGACGAACGGCGACGAAGTGGTAAGTTAAGGGTCATAGTTCAGGGCACGCTAATTCCATTTCGGAGCACTGAGCGATGGACGTTGGCGAAGACATTCTGAGCCTCGATGACTTGGTCCGCGACCCGAAGCCGATCCTCCGCAAGCTGCGCGCCACCGGCCGGCCCATGGTCATCACCGTCGATGGCGACCCTGAGGCGGTTCTGCTGTCTACGGAACTGCTGCCCACCAAGAAGACCGCTATCAAGGCGGCCTGCGAGTTGGTCGGCACAATGCCTGTCTGACCCACATCGATTTCGGCCGGTCCCCTTGCCGACCCGGGCGCATGATCGGTGCGTCATGCCCGAGCCTTACTTGGGGCATGCGTGCGCTTTGGGGTGTGAATTATCTATTGTTGCCCTGAAGAACCGAGCCACTGGACCACGTCGCAAGTTGGATGCTCGAAGTCGTACTCGCAGAGCTGGGCCTTGGCCACCCACCGGACCTCGGCGTAGTCCTCCGCGCAGGCTTCGCCCGTCTGGAGCCCGCACAAGAAGAAGCGGTACTCGACGTCGCGCCCGTCGCGCTCGACGCGGAGTGGCGGTTGCCCGACGTGAATCTCGACGTGGACACCGGCCCGCTCGGACGCCGTGCGTCGCACGGCCTTCTCGGGGGACTCGCCCTGCCGGGCCTCGCCGCCCGGGAACTCCCAGTGCCGCGGCCCGTCCTCGGTCTCGGGGCGACAGATCAGGACGAAGCCGTCCTGCCGTTCGATAACGGCCGCGACAACGATCGGTATCTTGCGCTCGAGGGGCATAACGCCCTCAGAGTAGCCCAGGTGCGGTCATTGGGGAAGGGCGCCCCGCGACCGGGTGGCTGCGGTCGGAATTGTACAATCCTGTACTGACCGCCCGGCGAGCCTCCTCCATTCCTGGTTTGTGTGTACCACGCTCTTATAATGGAGCTTTGCCCGGCAGCGTGACCACCGCGGGTCGCTCCTGTAAGCTGTCGCCCGCACCCGTTCCGTCACCTCGCATGTCGCAGGAGGAGAAAACAATGAATGCAAGAACCTGGCGCCGCGCTCGAACAGTGTGCGTCCTTTCGTTGGCCTTGTGGGCCGTGGGGGTCTGTCCGGCGTTTGCCCAGGACGAAGCAGCCCCGACAACCGCGCCGGCGGCGCTGCCGGCCGGCCTGGCCGGCTTCAGCGATCAGGGCCATTTCGATCTCTACGTCAACGAGGAGCCCCTGGTTGCCATCGACTTCGAGTGGAAGCCCGACGGCGCGTTTCACAACACCTACACGATTGCGATGGCCGGTCAAAGCGTGACCTGGCACTTCGGGATCACCCCCGCCCCGGACGGTCGCTGGAAGACCATGATTCAGGACTCCCCGCTGGGGCCGATCACGCTCGAACGCGAGGGCGGCGTGGCCCGCCGGACGATGAAGGAGAAGGTCGAAACCATCGACATGAAGCCCGGCACCGTCCTGTTTCAGAACTTCTCCCCCGCCCTGATGACCCAGGCCGTGCTGCAATACGACCAGGCCGAGGGCGGCAGGCAGACCTTCCCGCTCTTCATCATCCCCAGCCTGGTCATGGAGGCCACGCTCGAACGCATGGACACCGTCCAGCGCCCCATCGACGGCCGCGACGTCGAGTTCACTCGCTACACCTACGGTGTGCCCGGCGTGGACGTCATCATCTGGGTCGACCGGCAGCAGCGCATCTGTCTGGGCGACGTTCCGGCCCAGCACGCGGCCTACGTCCGCGAGGGCTACGGCTCGCTGCGGGTCACGCCGGTCGCCGATGCCAAGCTCTCGGCACCCGACCACGAGGTCGAGGTGCAGGCCAACGTCGGTGTCCCCATGCGCGACGGCGTCGAGCTGGCCACCGACGTCTACCGGCCCGACGGCCAGGGTCCCTTCCCGGCCATCCTGGTCCGCACCCCGTACAAGAAAGAGATGTCCGAGTTGCAGGCCCGCTACTACGCCCGCCGGGGCTATGTCTTCGCCATCCAGGACTGTCGCGGGCGCTTCGCGTCACCCGGAGTGTGGGAGCCGTTTGTCAACGAGGGAGACGACGGCTACGACACCATCGAATGGCTGGCGGTCCGGCCCTGGTGCAACGGCAAGGTCGGCATGATCGGGGCTTCGTACCTCGGATGGGTGCAGTGGTGGGCCGCCAGTCGCAACCCGCCGCATCTGGTGACCATCATCCCCAACGTCGCCCCGCCCGACCCGCTCTACAACATCCCCTACGAGTACGGCGCCTTCTTCCTGGTGGGGGCCATCTGGTGGGCCGATGTCCTGGAAACCGAGGCCACCGCCGACCTCAGCGGAGCCGCCATCAGCAAGATCGGCGAGAAGAAGTACGGCAAGCTGCTTCGCTCCCTGCCGGTCATCGAACTGGACAAGGCCGTGCTGGGCAAGGAGAACCCCTATTGGCGCAAGTGGATCCGGCATCCGGTCAACGACGATTACTGGGCACGGGTCAGTTTCCTCGACCGCCTCCAGGACGTCCGCATCCCGGTGTTCCACCAGTCCGGATGGTTCGACGGCGACGGCATCGGCTCCAAGCTCAATTACCTCAAGATGAGGTCCCACGGGCACCCTCATCAGAAGCTGGTCCTGGGGCCCTGGGGCCACACGCCACAGGCCCAGCGCCGGCTGGGCGACCGCGACTTCGGCCCCAAGGCCATCATCGACCTCCAGACCGCCTACCTGCGCTGGTTCGACCACTGGCTCAAGGGCGTCGACAACGGCATCCTCGACGAGCCCCTGGTCAGCATCTTCGTCATGCAATCCAACGACTGGCTGAATGGCGACGTCTATCCCTTGCCGCAAACCCGTTTCGAGAAGTGGCATCTCCACAGCGACGGCAAGGCCAACACGTCCACAGGTGACGGCCGCCTGACACCCGAACCGCCATCGGCCGAGTCGCCGCCCGACCGCTACACCTACGACCCCGGCGATCCCACGCCCAATCCCGGGTTCTACGAGGAGCCGGAACAACCCGAGGGTGAGAAGGCCGAGGTCAAATCGGTCGAGCAGAAGAAGAAGGAGCGCCAAGCCCACCACGAGAACGTCACCCAGTCCCGTCAGGACATCCTGGTCTACACCTCCGAGCCGTTGAAAGAGCCGCTGACGTTCGCCGGCCCGATCTCGGCCGTCCTGTACGCCTCGTCGTCGGGTCGTGACACGGACTGGTTCGTCCGGCTGATCGAGGTGGAGCCGGACGGCAAGCTCTTCCCTCTGGTCGAGGGCAAGATAAGAGCCCGGTTCCGCGACTCCATGGCCGTGCCCGAACTCCTCGAACCCGGCCGGGTCTACGAGTATCGCCTCGATCTATGGCAGACCGGCATCACCATCTCGGAGGGACACCGCCTGCGCGTCGAGGTGGCCTCGGCCTCCTTCCCGCTCTTCTCCCGCAACCTCAACACCGGCGGCCACAACGAGATGGACACCGAATACGTCCCGGCCGAGCAGACCATCCACCACAGCGCCCAGTACCCCTCCCACGTGCTCCTGCCGGTGATACCCAAGGAGGAAGAGCCGCCCAAACCGTAGGTCGACCCCGGACCCCTGCCGCTCGCGGACACCAGGCGATCTGTCTTCACCTTGGCCACGGGCGGGCACTGATATCGATTGATCGAGGCCTCGTTATCCGCCCGCGTCGGACGCGCCGGTCTCCATGTCTGCCAGCGCCGCGCTCAGCCCGGCCACACCGTCCGCCCCGGCGGGGACGGTAATGCTCGATCCGGCGAAGTCGTCGCCGATCGGCTCGTACCGTCCACCCAGGTGCTCGGCCAGGAACGCCTCGGCCACCGCGTTGAACGACATGGCGTTCTCCGGCCGGGCGAACCCGTGCCCCTCATCGGGATAAAGCAGATACGTGACCGCGAGGCCCTTCGCCTCCATGGCCTGGACGATCTGATCGGCCTCGGCCTGTTTGACCCGCGGGTCGTTGGCGCCCTGTCCAATCAGCAGCGGCTTGCTGATCATGTTCACGTTGGTCAGCGGCGAACGCGCCTTGAGCAGCGCCCGCCCCTCTTCGGTGCGATGGTCACCCAGACGGTTGGTGAACACGTCCAGGATGGGGGCCCAGTACGGCGGGATCGATTCCAGCAGCGTGATCAGGCTCGACGGGCCGGAGATGTCCACCCCGCAGGCGAACACGTCCGGTGTGAAGGTCAGCCCCACGAGCGTGGCGTATCCCCCGTAGCTGCCGCCCATGATGGCAACCTTGTCCGCGTCGGCGATCCGCTGCTCGACGGCCCACTCGACCGCGTCGACCAGGTCGTTGTGCGTCTTGCCGGCCCACTCCTTGTCGCCCGCGTTGACGAACTCCTTCCCGAAGCCCGTCGAGCCGCGGAAATTCACCCGCAGCACGGCGTAGCCACGGTTGGCCAGCCATTGCGCGTACGGGTTGTAGCCCCAGGCGTCACGAGCCCACGGCCCGCCGTGGACCAGCAGCACCGTGGCCAACGGTGTCGTCGGCCGGCCGTCGCCGTCCGGATCGCTGCCCACCGGCAGCGTCAGGTAGCTCACCAGCTCCAGCCCGTCGCGGGCCTTGATCGGCACCGGGTGCATCCTGGACAGCTTCAGGCCGTCCAGAGCCTGGCGATTGGCGAACAGGAAGTGGGCCTCGCGGGCGACGCGGTCGTAGTGGTAGTACCGCACCGGGCCGTCGTCCACTACCAGCGCCGCGATCCAGTGGTTGTCGTCCAGCGTGCGGTCCAGAATGTTGACGTCCGCGTTCCCCATCGAGCGCAGCACGTCGAAGTCGGCCTGCACGCGCAGATCGAAAAACTGCCACCGCTGCCGCATGTAGTTTGACCCGGCGGCCTGGATCGTCTTTTCCGTCGGATGCCGCAGCGTTCCGTTGATGTCGGCCTTCGCGTCTTCGGCGATGACCGTCTTCTGGCCCGTCTGCAGGTCGATGCCGACCAGGGCCGCCGTGTTGCGGTCCCGGCTGTCGCGCATGTAGAGGACCTGGCCCGACTTGTCGAAACCCACCGGCCCGGTGGTCATGTTGTCAACGCTGGCGATCGTGGCGAACGGCACCCAGCCGTCGGCCGTCCGGCGCAGCATCTCGCTGCCGCCGTCCGGCATCATCCGTGACGCGAACCGCACGGCCAGGTTGTCGTCGGTGACGAACGAGGCGAACTCGTTGTTCTCCAGCACCAGCGAACGCTGCCCGGTGCGAATGTTGACCCGGTGGATGTCGTGGAACTGCGGCGTCCGGTCATTGAGCCCGACCAGGATCTCATCGGGAAACTTCGGGCTGACCTCCTGAATCTGGGCGGCGATGCCCTCGATCGGTGTCAGGTCCTTGACCTCACCGCCGGCCAGGTTCACGCAGTAGACGTGCCAGTTCTCGTCGCCGTCCTTGTCCTGAATGTAGATGATGTGGTCGTTGGTGTAGGCCCAGAAATAGATGCGGACCCCGCGGTGCGTATCCTGGGTGACGGGCTTGGCCGCCGCCACGTTATCGATCGGCCCGACCCAGACGTTCAGCACCCCGTCGACCGGAGCCAGATAGGCCAGCCGGGTGCCGTCGGCGCTGATCTGCGGGCTGGCCTTGTCCGGATTCCCGAACAGCACTTCGCGCGGGATCAGCGGAACCGCCTTGTAGAGCATCCCGGTGTGCACGCACCCGACCAACCCGGATGCGCAGACCAGCAGGAGCGAGACATATCGTCTTGGGGTCAACATAGGGTGTCTCCTCGGTAGTACAAAGTAACCATCCGTGTCGCGGTCTTGAGGCTGCCGCAAGGGCGGGCATTCTACTCGCCCGGCGTGGATATGCCCGCCCCCGGCCGGCAGGATCACTCCTGCCCGCTGGCCGCATAGCATCCCGAATATCGTTACCGAATCCACGTGCCGCGGACAAGATACAGTGAAACCGGACGCCCGGCACCCTTCACCTCCGCAACCTCACCCGACAGATTTCTTTTTAGCGACCCGTTTGCCTATCATAAGACTCAGGGTTGCCCGCGACCGGGGTGACGGATGGGTCGAGGGCGGGGCCGTTATGGGCCGGGGCCCCGGAGTTGAATGCACGCCTGGTGGGGTCGGTTTGTTTCCCGGGCGCAGAAACTTGCCTTGCGGGAGGAGTTCCTTGAACGAGGATGCCAGACTGTTCGTCCAGAGTCGCGCCCGGTGCGCGCCGCGCCGCATTGCGGCTGTCCTGTTGGTCGCCATCCTGGTTGTCGGCCTGAGCTCGGCGCAACGGGCCGCGGCCGACCCTCCACCCGGCTACTACAATACGGTCGACACGACCACCGCCGCCGGCCTGCGATCGACGCTGCACAACGTGATCGACGACCACACCCGCTTCCCCTACACCGCCTCCAGCACCGACACCTGGAACATCCTCGAGTCCGCCCAACAGGACCCCGGCAACCCCGGCAAAATCATCGACATCTATCGCAACAGGAGCTACACCAAGATCGGCGGAGGTGTCGGCCCATACAACCGCGAGCACACCTGGCCGAAGTCCTACGGCTTCCCCGACGACGGCGGCGGAAACTACCCCTACACCGACTGCCACCAGCTACACCTGTGCGACGCCGATTACAACTCCTCTCGGAGCAACAAGCCCTTCCGCAACTGCAGCGCCGGCTGCAGTGAGAAGACGACCGACTTCAACCTCGGCCAGGGCGGCGGCAGCGGAACCTATCCCGGCAACTCGAACTGGACCTCGGGAGCCTACACCCAGGGCACCTGGGAGGTTTGGATCGGACGTCGCGGCGACATTGCCCGGGCCCAGTTCTACCTGGACGTGCGCTACGAGGGCGGTGTCCACGGCGTCACCGGCTACTGGGAGCCCGATCTGATTCTCACCAACAGCGAAGCCCTGATCGACGCCAGCAACACCGGTAACAACGAGCACGTCGCCTACATGGGCATACTGTCCGTGCTGCTGCAATGGCACCTCGAGGACCCGGTGGACGACCTCGAGCGCAACAGGAACGACGTCGTCTTCAGCTTCCAGGGCAACCGTAACCCCTTCGTCGATCATCCCGAGTGGGTGGACTGCCTGTACAACGGTGTCTGCGGTTGCTCGGGCGACCCGGACTGCGACGACAGCCTGTACTGCAACGGTGCCGAAACCTGCGTGGCCAGCCAGTGTCAGCCCGGCACCCCGGTCGACTGCGACGACGCCGTGGCCTGCACGGACGACTCCTGCAACGAAACCACCGATTCGTGCGACAACGTGCCCAACGATGCCGTCTGTGGCAACGGCTTGTACTGCGACGGCTCCGAGACCTGCGACACTCAGTCAGGTTGTTTGCCAGGCAGCCCGGCCTGTTCGGCAGGCACCTGGTGCGACGAAACCGGTGACACCTGCGTGGCCTATGGCGATGGTGACTTCGACGCCGATTCCGACGTGGATATGTCCGACTACGACGCCTTCCAGCGTTGCTTCGCCGCCCCGGCCGCCGGTGCTTGCGAGCCGGGAAACCTGTCCGGCGACGGCACGATCGACCTGGCCGACTATGCCGAGTTCCAGTTTCTGATGGGCGGACCGCTGTAGTCGTCTCAGACGCGGGCTACCGCGCCTTTCCGGTGCACTCACCCGGCGGGGCGTTCGCGTTGCTCTGTTGCGCCTCGCTCGTTTCCAGCGGGTACCAGAAGCCGAAGTTGTCCTCCTCCACCTTGCAGTACCCGGTCGATTTGTACCGGGCGAACGAGTTGTAGCTCCACCCCAGAAACGCCGAGTCGCCGCCCCCCTGCGTGGTGATCAGGAACCGGTTGCTCAGTTCGCCGAAGCCGCGGGCCTGGTCGGCCGGCGCCTTGGCGTCGCCGCGGTTGGCGTCCACCGGCACCCAGCCGTAGTTGGGCAGGTAGATCTGGGCCCAGCGGTGGAAGGCCTCGTCGATGCTGGCGTCGTCGCCGCGGACCACGATGCTGCCCTGATATCGGGCCGGCACGCCGGCCGCCCGGCAAAGCGCCACGAACGAGAAGGTGTACTCCGAGCAAGACCCGCTGCCGCGCTTCAGCACCACCTCGGGAATGTCCCACCCGCCGATCATCTCGTATTCCAGATGGTCGGTGAT
>DATKXO010000259.1:0-7339 GCA_035528995.1 Phycisphaerae bacterium
GCCCGGCAGGCCGGATCGGCCACGAACCGTTCCAGGCATCTGCGGATGTACGGCGGATCGTCCGGCACGATCTCGTACGCCGTCACGCGGTGACCGCCGGAGGTCAGCGCGTCGCAAACGCACCGCCCGCTTGTGTCGGTGTCGGTCGTACGCGTGTCGCTGATCGTCAGCACCGCACACGCAACATCGGTGACAATCTGGGACTGGTGTGTCTCGCCCGCCACGACCGCCTCCCGGCTTCGCCTGACGTTTCAGTGGATCGATTTCATGCCGCGCTTACGCCGCATCCGGTTGACGCTATTGAGCAGCTTGGGGTCCTTCCGCAGGAACGTGGTCAGGTTCGCCGTTGTGATGCCGATGAGCGCCGCCGCCTCCGACAGCCGGGCATCGCATGCGGCAATCACGTCCAGCACCTCCCCGACCACGAGATGGTAACGCGCATCACGTTGTCCGACCTGCAACTGCGACCGCCTCGTGAGGCAGCTTCGCGCCACATCGCCGGGACGGTAGTGCTCCCGGTCAAGCGTATGCCTCAGTTCCAGCGCGATGGCCTGTCGCATGCGACGCACCGCCCGGGCCCGGTTCTCGTGCTGGCTGCGGCTCTCCGTGGCCCGCACCATCAGCCCCGTACCCGTCAGATGCAGGCGAACGGCCGAGTCCGTCTTGTTGCGCTTCTGTCCGCCGGGCCCGCTCGCCTTGTACGTGTGCACCTCGCACCTGGCCAGCAGCGCCCGGTCATCCAGCCCCAGCAGCGCACGACCGGAATCCTCGACACCGACTTCGCCCGAGTCCGACTTCGGCTCGCCATTGCGGCGCGTGCCGCCCACCGGCTGCTCCGCGCCCGCGGTAAGGTCGGTCGGTCCACCCGGCCGACTGGTGTCCGACTGCGCCCGCCCGGCGTCGGCGCGCCGCTGCGTTCGCCCCCGCTTGGGCCGACCACGTTGGGATTCATGTTCTCCCATGTTGCCTATCCTACGCAGGATGCGGCGGATTGGGCAAGCCAACCTCCACACTATAATATCGGACCTTCCCCTACGCCAGCCGGCCGCAAGTCTCAGCCCTCACGAGCCGATAACCTCCAAAGAAACTAGCCCAACTGCGTGCTGTCGCGGCTGAGGTTTGGAGAGACATGCCATGACAAGGTGGCTCCGACTGACGCTCGTGCTGTGCCCGCTTGCGGCCGCGGTACTGATCGGATGCGAAACGATGTTCCGGGCCCCCTCCGGTGGCGGTGCCGACCGCGACGCCGGCACCGGCGTCACAACCGATGACTCCACCAGCGAGTCCTCCACCGCAGGCGGCGGCGACTTCGTCGACGTCGGCGGTGACGTGGTCGACCAACGCCCCGAGCCCGTCGTGGTCGAGGAGGAGGGCGAGGAGACGGCCAGCAATTTCCGGGCGATTCAGATCGACCCCGCCCGAGAGGACAGCGCCGGCCCCAAGTACATCCGGTCCTTCGACATGGACAATGACGGCCTGCCCGACCTGGTCACCGGCTGGAACGAGAGCCAGCCCATCCAGCTTCACCTGCAGCGCCGCGACATGGACGGCCGGATCAGCTTCGTCTCCGTCAACCTGGGCGGAACCTCGCCCCTGGCCGTCATCGGCGGCGTGGATGTTGCCGACTTCGACCAGGACGGCTGGCTGGACCTGGCCGTCGCCGCAAAGACCACCGGATCGGTCGGCATATGCCCCAAGCCCGGCGCCCTCCCCCCCTACGAGCCCAAGGGTCTCCAGGCCGAGATTCAGATCCTGTTCAACCCCGGCAACATCGACGACATCACCGACGGCGACGCCTGGCAACTCCTCAGGCTCTCGCGATCCTGGTTGCCCGGCCGCGAGGACGTCGAAGTCCAGGAAGCACGCACCTTTCCCGAGTTCAACGGGTACACCGGCATCGCCGCGGGCGAGATTGACGGCATCAACGGCCCCGACATCGTCGTCGCCTTCAACCCCGTCGAATGTGTCTTCTACGGCGACGAGCCGCCGATCAACCGCGTCGAACTCTACCCCAACCCCGGCGGAGCGGCCACCTTCGATCAGGGCGCCGTCCCCCGGGCCGCGGTGGCCAACGCCGGGCCCGACCAGCCCATCCCCGTGCCTGATCCAGCCGAAGAGAACCCCGAGCCCGTTGACGTCGTTCTCGACGGCTCCGGCAGTTACTCCCGCTTGGCCGACGGCTTCTACGGCGGTGTCACCTACATGTGGGAGCAGATCGCCGGACCAGACGTCGAGTTGTCCGGCGCCAACCTCGCTGCACCCACCTTCGCTGCCCCCTTAACGTCCAACATCCTGACCTTCCGCCTGACCGTCAGCTCGGGCGATGCGGCCGACAACGACCTGGTCAACGTTGTGGTGGGTGAGCCTGCCAACCTGCCGCCCACCATCGAGTCCACCAGCGGCGACCAATCCGTAGTGCCCGATGTAGACGATCCCGATGCCACCGTCGTCGTCATGTCGGTCTTCGCCACCGATCCGGACACCGCCAACCTGAACTACACCTGGGACCAGACCGCCGGCAATCCGGTCACGCTGAATACAACAGCCACCGGGACGGCCAGCTTCACCGCCTCCCAGGCCAGTGGTGAACTCCGCTTCCGCGTCACCGTCAGCGACGGAACCGGCTCCGATTCGGCCTTGATCGTCATCACCTCGGGCGTCTGGGCGCCCATCCGCATCGAGGGCGATCTGCCGCGCGTCAGCGATGTCGAGATCGCCGACGTCGACCTCGACGGTGACGCCGACATCTTCTACACCTACCCGAACCGGATATCGTCCAACATCTCCTGGGCCAGAAACCCCTTGGTCCCCCACAGCGTAGGCGGTGCCGGAGGGCCCGATGTCGTCCACGGCGGCGAGGCCACCTGGCAGCATCGTCCCGTCGGCAACGTCAACACCTTCGCCGATGTGATCGAGCTGGGCGACGTGGACCTCGACGGCTTCGACGACGTGCTCGTCCGCTCCAGGGAAGGCGGCATCGTCCAGTGGTTCCGCCACCCGGGGGCGGCCGACCTCGAACCCATCTTCCCCCCGCCCGATGTCGTCCCCGACCGCTTCAACTTCCCCTGGCAGGTCTACACCATGGCCGAGTACGAATTCCACGAGCCCGCCGGCATCACCATCGGCGACCTGACCAACGACGGCTTTAACGAGGTGATCATCGCGGCCGGTGGAGTGGTCTACTGGTACGACGCCGGCCTGGTCGACAGCCCCTACCAGTCCTGGGGTGAGAATTTCGTCGTCGACGACACCAAGGCTCAGGGCACCACCGACGACCCCAGCGACCCGGACTTCATCGACGCCGGCACGATCGTCTATAACGTCACCGTCGTCGATATCGACGGCGACGGTTGGGGCGACGTCATCGCCACCTTCGACCGCCGCACCTTGAGCGGCCTCAACGACGACACCCTGCTTTGGTTCCGGAACACGTTGGGCGAGCAGGCCGACGAAGGGGCTGAGTAATCGCCAGGGGGTCGGGCCAACCGATCCCGCTGCGGAGAGAACAGATCATGAGACGGGTGTGGACCTTGATCGCGCTGTTGATCGTTCCGGCCGTATGGGTCGCGGGCGGGTGCGAGACCATGTTCGACGACGGGGCTGGAACAACGCCCGGCCTGGGTGATTTCGTCACCACCGGCCAGACCGCCAGCTTCTTCACCGCCGTTCAGGTGGACCCCCGAAGCGAGGACTCCGCCGGGCCCCAGCTCGTCGACGCCGCCGACCTCGACGGCGACGGGCTCATGGACCTGGCCAGCATCTGGAACGAGTCCCAGCCCTTGCAGGTCCATCTCCAGCGCCGCGACGCCGACGGTGCATTGTACTTCCTGACCCTCCCCATCGGCGGCACCACACCCATCGCCCGCGCCTCCGGCCTCAAGATCGCCGACATGGACGTGGACGGCCGACCCGACCTAGTCGTGTTGATCAAGGACACCGGCCTGGTCGCCCTCTGCGACCCCGAGCGAGACGACTGCGACGTGACCGACAACGGCGGCGTCGTCTCCGGCGCCATCGACGGCGGCCTGGTCATCTTCTACAACCCCCCCGACCCCATCGCCGACGTCTGGGAGCCCACCACGCTGCTCAATTCCTTCCGGGCCGGCACCGACGGTGAGCTGCCCGAAGAGGGCGGCTACACCGACCTGGACATCGGTGACTTCGACGGGCGCTTCGGGCCGGACCTCGTCGTCGCCTTCAACAGCGCCGAGGGCGACCCACAGGTCCACCGCATCGACATCTACGTCAATCCCGGCGGCGAAGCCTCACGCAACGACGGTTCCTGGGAACGGACCACCGTCTTCGAGGACCTCCCGACCGCCAAGTCGGTGGCCGTCCTCGACGTCGATCGCGACGGCGATTACGACATCGTGGGCACCTTCCCCGATTCCAAGAGCGCCATGGTCTTCTGGCTTCCCAATCCGTTTAACAGGGACGGGGCCGACGCTGTGGCCAACCCCGAGGCCTGGGACCTCTTCGCTCCCATCGGACAGATCGCCACCGGCGCCGACACCCTGGCCATCGGCGACGTGGACAACGACGGCATCAGCGACGTCATGGTCCGCTCCAGCGGCGGCCGCGTCGTCCAGTGGTTCAAGGGTCCCCAAGTGCCCTCCACGACTTTCATCCGCAATCCCTGGCAAGTGTACACCCTGGCCCAGTTCACCGAACGCCAGCCGCAAGGGATGGCCGTCGGCGACCTCACCGGCGACGGGCAGGTCGAGGCCGTCATCGCCGCCGAGGGCGCCGTGGTCTGGTTCGACTCGCTGGCCGCCCCGAGCGTGTACGACCATTGGGGCGAGAACCTGATCGTCGACGAGGGACCGCCCGACGTCGTCGTGGTCGATACCGCTGCCGTATCCGAGCCGGCCACCGACCCGGCTGCCGACGCCGCCGGCGTGACCCAGGAGACCCAGCAGCCGGCCGCACAGGAGCTCGAGACCACCGGCACCCTGGTCAACGCCCTGCTCATCGTCGACGTCGACGGCGACGGTTTCAACGACATCGTAGGCACCATCGACCGCAAGGAACTAAGCGGCCTGACCAACGACGCCCTAATCTGGTTCCGAAACAACCGCCGGTAACTTCCGGTAGCTTCCAGAAGTTTCCAGTGATTTCGACCGCCCCCGCCTAATCTGTTAAACAAGTCGCACTCACAGAGAACCGTCCCGCACAGACCGAGCCGCGAGCTTCAGCTCGCGCGGTGTTTCACAAGGGTCCGAGCCGCGAGCGTTCAGCTCGCCCGGCGTTCCACAAGGGTCCGAGCCGCGACCGTCAGGGAGCGCCCACCGACGCCGCCCCGTCATTCCCAACCGCGACCCTTCAGCGGCGTAGGGTGGGTGGAGCGAAGCGCAACCCACCGCCTGCCTTTCAGTACCGTCCCGACGTACGTCGGGATCAGGGAGCGGACACCGCTCGCCCCCACCCTCTCCCCGCCCTGGCGCCCCAAGCGAGCCAGCGATGCCAGGAAGAAGTAAGCTCGACCCTCTCATCCGTGCCTCTCATCCCCCGTAACTCCAATTCACAAAACGATTTATGATGCACTTCCCCTGTCATGCCCGCAGACGGAATGGACATCGAGTGGACGGACCGTGCACATGGGCACAGAGCGCGCCATTGATGCCTCTGTGTGATAAGGACCTTGAGTTCGCGGTCGTCGACCGTTATTATGGAGTAGTGCCAGGATGGCCGCACGGCCGTCCCGGTGGGAGTATATCATGCCACGCCTCTGCAATGCGCTTCTAATGACCTTCTGTACCGCTATTGCCCCGATGCATGCTCTGGCTGCGACGGCCAGCTTTACGCCCTTGGGCCGTCTGCCAGGCACAGGACCGCTGGCCTTTGGCGACGACGTATCGGACGATGGCTCCGTCGTTGTCGGCCGGAGTGACTCTGACGTAGGACCGGAGGCGTTCCGGTGGACCGAGGGCGGCGGGATGGTCAGCTTAGGGATTTTGCCGGGGTGGAATTCCAGTTGGGCCGCCTCTGTATCCGCCGATGGCTCCGTTGTCGTGGGTCGGTGCCAGAACTGGTCAGTTCCAGGCGCCAGCGAGGCGTTTCTCTGGACGCCGGGCGGCGGCATGGTCAGCCTGGGCGATGGCAGCGCCGATGGAGTGTCGCCCGACGGGCTCGTGGTTGTCGGGTCACATGACTTCGGCCTGGGCAGCGAGGCCTTTCGCTGGACAAGCACCACCGGCATGGTCGGGCTGGGCGACCTGCCGGGCGGCGCCTATTGGAGCGGGGCGAGTGCGGTTTCCGGCGACGGCTCGGTCGTCGTGGGCTCGTCCGCGTCCACTTCCGGTTATGAGGCCTTCCGCTGGACCGGCAGCGGAGGCATGGTCGGGCTGGGCGACCTGCCGGGCGGCACCTATTCCGGCGGGGCGAATGACGTCTCTGCGAATGGCTCGGTGGTGGTCGGAGGCAGCCGGACCGACTTGGGCACCGAAGCATTTCGCTGGACCGCCGCGACGGGCATGGTTGGCCTTGGCTACTTACCGCCAGAATACGGTGACGGGCCCAGCAATGCGGCCGCGGTCTCGGCCGACGGCTCGGTGATCGTGGGCCATTCCGGCATTTTTGGGTTCGTCTGGACGCCCGAGGGCGGGATGCGGCGCGTCTCCGACGTCCTGATCGATGGAGGTGCGACCAACGTCATGGGCTGGCACCTCCAGAACGCGTTCGGCGTATCCGCGGATGGAACGCTCATCGTCGGAGGGGGCACAAGTCCCGAAGGCGACTACGTGGCCTGGATGGCCCGGATTCCGGAGCCCACCACCCTCACCATCCTCATCGCCGGCAGCCTGATTGGACTACGGCGCCGCAAGCGATCAGCCGCTTGACGCCCGTCGCTCGATTGCGAGTAAGTCATCAAAAGCCTGGTAGGGCAGGTCAACGAGCTGCATCAACCATTTGCCCAGCCCGGTAGGGCAGGTCAATGACCTGCCTTGGGAGAGACGGCGGTCAGGCTTACTTCGTGACGGCCCGCCCGGCCTGCGGTAGCCTGTCACCATCCCCGGACGCCCACGCATCGACCGCGGAGCGATCGCCTGTCAAATGCTCAACCGGCCCGTCGCCCGGCTGCCCGGCTGAAGCTCGAATCGATCGACCCTCCGCCCGCCCCGGCGCCCCAACCGAGGCAGCGATTGACCCCCTTATGCCCCTTGTGCCTCCCGCCGATTCCTCCGCAGAGCCGCACGCCAGGAACAGGATCTGGCCCTGCGAGCTGCTGCGATTGGCGTCGCTGGGCATACGTCGGCGACCCTGGCGAACCCCTGCGGTCAGAAAGAAAAAAGGAAACCGGGCGCCGTCACAGTGGTGACGACGCCCGGTTGAATCCTGC
>DATKXO010000260.1:0-6892 GCA_035528995.1 Phycisphaerae bacterium
CTCCCACCAGGGGGCCTCGTTCGGGTCGATCATTAGGATATCGGCCGGTCCGGTGTTCGAGGAGGACGGTTGGGCGGGCAAGGGCTCGGTCGCCGCCAGCCGGTAGATTCCCCATCCCATGACAGGTAGCAAGAGGATGGCGATCAGGGCCGACGAACGATTCGGGCGGCGCAGATCGCGGGTCTGGTCCACGCACCGGGCGTGAGCGCCCCGAGTTGGCGGATTCGGGCTGGAATCGGGCTTCAAGTCAGCGACCGTTGCCCAGAAGTTTCTTCCGCATGGCCACGAGCTGTTTGTAGGCCGGCTTCGGCGTCAGGTCTCGGCGCAACAGTCCTCCGTGGGGCAGGTAGTGTCCCTGCGTGTCGGAGAGGTCTCGCCAGGTGACGGTATCGACGGCCGGCTTGGACAGTGCGATCTGGTAGAAGGTCTGCAACCAGCGGGACTGGAGCTCCTCGCTCCATTGCCCGCGCCACTGCCCGCCGTTGTCGATGGACACGGTGCCGCCCCAGGCGTCTTCCTTGTCGACGGTCGTGCTGGAGGGCACCTGGACGCCGGTGATGTGCAGGGGCTTGCCGCGTCCGCTGAAGCGGTCGATCATGGAGGAGACCTGGAACATGTCGCGAACGTACATCCCGTCGAGCCCGAGGCCGAAGTAGAACTGCAGCCCGAAGGCGTCGAAGTTGATTCCGCTCTGGATGGCCATGTCGGCGTAGAGCATGGGGGGGATGGTGCGCTGGTTGCGGGCGTAGTACTCGCCCCAGGGTGCGACCATGTCCACGATGGTGGTGGACTGGGGCAGGAGCTGCTTGACGACGGCGGCGGCCATGCGGGTCAGCTCCATGAGCTGCTCGAAGTTGAAGCTGATGGAGTTGGTGGCGTGGATGCCGTTGACCACGTCCCAGGTATTGATGTACTGGCCGTAGCGGTTGACGACACGGCGGATGTGATCGTAGACCAGGTCGCGGATGCGCTCGAAGTCGTGCTCCCAGATGTAGAGCCAGTCGGGGAGGTTCTGCTCGGTGAAGTCGACCAGGCCGGAGCCCTTCATGGGGATGCGTTTCTTGGCCAGCCACTCGACCCAGGAATCCAGCGGCTTCCAGTTGAGCTCCTCCTCCTGGGGCTCGATCTGTCGCCAACTGATGGGCACGGTGACGAAGTCGCAGGCGGCGGCGAGCTGTTTGCGGTAGGTCTCGGAGGGGCTGAGCAGATCGACCTTGCATCCGAAGAGCAGCTTTCCGAAGCTGCCGTTCTCGCATCTGCGGGCCAGCCCGGTTCCGGCGTGTTGCAGGCTGAGGTCTTCGGCCACTTGAATGCTGAGGGCGAGCGACTCGTCGGCCAGGCGGGAGGCGGTGACCTCGTCGTCGGCCTGCAGGGCCTTGATCAGCAGGTCGCGGCAGTGGGCGACCCGCTCGGTGAGGGCTTCGGCGCACTTGGGGTCGTCGATTTCCCAGTCTTCCTGCTTGTGAGACAGTCGCATCAGTCGGCTGCGGGCAAGTTCGAGCTGCAGCAGGTAGGGCTTGTCCCGTTCCGGGAGGCGGGTGGTGTCGAGCATGATCCGGCCGAGGTCCTTGACGGGCCAGACGATGGCCAGACCGGCCGGTCCGGCCGCCCGTTTGTTGCAGCGGATCTCGCCGTCCTCGAACTCGATGTCGGCGCGGACCGGGACCCCGTCGCTGCCCAGGAGGTAAGCGCCGGTAAGGTCAACCGAGTCGGCCGGTTTGCCGTCGGAGAAAACCCGGAAGCGGAGCATTGGAGGCCTTCAGATAAAAAGTTATGACAATCTATGAGGCCGGGTTACCGCAAGCTTCCGGCTGCCTCTGGCTCCCCCGGTGGTCCGGGCTCCCCATGACATGCCATTATGCCTGGTTTGCGACGGATCGTCGAGTCCCGGCGGACAAATTTGTACAACGCCGGGGTTGCTCGGGTGCGGGGCGTGAAAGGCCTGCTCGGCCCTCACGTCACGGGGTGATCGGGTTTGCGCCCGGACAGGACGGCCAGGAGGTCGGAGGCGGCCATCTTGGCCATCCGCGAGCGCGTCGGGCCGGTGGCGCTGCCCAGATGCGGCAGGCAGACCACATTATCGAGTTGGGCCAACTCGGGGGGGATGGCCGGCTCGCGTTCATACACATCCAGGCCCGCGGCAGCGATGGTCCCGTTTTTCAGGGCCGCGACCAGGGCCTGCTCGTCCACCACCGGCCCGCGGGAGGTGTTGATCAGAACGGCCGTCGGTTTCATCTGCTGCAACTCGGTCTTGGAGATCAGGTGCCGGGTGTCGTCGGTCAGGGGCGTGTGCAGGCTGACGAAATCGCTTTCAGCCAGGCAGGTGTTGAGGTCCACGCGTCGAGCGCCGATGGCGTCCAGCTTCGGATTATCGTGATCGTCGACGTATCGGACGTTCATGCGGAAGCCGGTGGAGCGTAAGCCCACGGCGGTTCCGATTCGGCCGGCGCCGACGATGCCCAGCGTGGTATCCGCGATCGGCAGGCCGTGCATCTGCATCGGGCTCCATCCGGTCCACTCACCGGTGAGTGCGAAGCGGTGGCCCTCGACCACTCTCCTGGCGGCGGCCAGGAGCAAGGCCCAGGCCAGGTCGGCCGTGGCGTCGGTCAGCACGCCGGGCGTGTTGGTGACGGCGATGCCCAGGCGTCGGGCGGCGGGCAGGTCGATGTGGTCGGTGCCGGCGCCGTAGCAGGCGAAGACGCGGCATTGCGGTCCGGCGGCCTGGAGTACGTCGGCGTCCACCCGCTCGCCGATGGTGCACAGGACGCCGTCGCGCCCGCCGACGCCCTCGATCAACTCGGCTTTGGTGGGCGGGCGGTCTCCGGGGCCGACGTCGAGCGTCGTGCAGTGTGGTTTGAGCAGGTCGATGCCGGCCTGCGGGATGGGGACGAACACGAAGACGTTGTAGCCCATGGTCGGTTTCCTCATAGAGTGCTGGGACATCCAATCGGCGTCGAGTATAAGGACGCAGGCGCCCGCGACAACCATGTCACGCATGCGGAGGGACGGCAGTATGACGGCCGACGAGCATACGGTTGTGTGCGAAACGAACCTGCCCGGGTTGGAGCGACGGCAGGGCAAGGTGCGCGACGTGTACGACCTGGGGGACGAGGTTCTGCTGGTGGCCACCGATCGGATCAGCGCCTACGACGTGGTGCTGCCCACGTCGATTCCCGGGAAGGGGGTGATGCTGACGCGGATCAGCGGGTTCTGGTTCGACTGGCTGGGGGGGTCGGTGCGGCATCATTTGATCGAGGTGATCGAGGGGCGGGCCCCGGCCGGTCTGGAGGATCACCTCGACCAGCTTCGCGGCCGGACCATGCGCTGCCGGAAGACCGAGGTGGTGCCGATCGAGTGCGTGGTCCGCGGCTATCTGGCCGGCTCGGGGTGGAAGGACTATCAGCGCACGGGCGCCGTGTGCGGGATCGATCTGCCGCGGGGGTTGCGACAGTGCCAGCAACTGCCCGAGCCGATCTTCACGCCGGCCACCAAGGCCACCGAGGGACACGACGAGAACATCCCGTTCGAGCGAGCGTGCGAAGTCGTCGGTGACGAGGTGATGTCACTGTTGCGCGAGCGGAGCATCGCGATCTACCGCCGGGCGGCCGAGTACGCCCGATCGCGCGGCATCATCATCGCCGACACCAAGTTCGAGTGGGGGAAGGCGGCCGGCGCCGACGGTCGAGAGGAATACATCCTGATCGACGAGGTTCTGACTCCGGACTCGTCGCGTTTCTGGCCGGCGGAGGAGTACGAGGCCGGGCGCGACCAGGACAGCTTCGACAAGCAATACGTGCGGAACTACCTGATGGGTCTGGTCGAGTCCGGCAGATGGGACAAGACGGCGCCGGGGCCGGAGCTGCCCGAGGAGATCGTGCGCAACACGGCGGCCAGGTACCGCGAGGCGCTGGCGCGGCTGATGTCGTAGACTTGCATTGGCGCCCGGTGCTACGTGTCTATGATAGGCGGGCATGGGCTTGCTGGATTATCGTACGGCCGGTGAATCGCATGGGGCGGCGGTCGTCGTGTTGATCGAGGGCATGCCGGCCGGCGTGCCGCTGGACGTCGACAAGGTCAACGCGGAGCTGCGCCGTCGTCAGGGCGGCTACGGGCGCGGCGGGCGGCAGCGGATCGAGCAGGACACCCTGGAAGTACTGTCCGGCGTGCGGCAGGGCAGGACCATCGGGTCGCCCATCGCTGCGCGGATCACCAATCGCGACTACCGCATCGACGAAGCCCCACCCGTGCATCGTCCGCGCCCCGGTCACGCCGACCTGGCCGGCAGCGTCAAGTGGCTGACCACCGACTGCCGCGAGACGCTGGAGCGAGCGTCGGCTCGCGAGACGGCCGGTCGGGTCGCGGCGGGCGCGATTGCCAAATGCCTGCTCGACGAGTTCGGGATCGATGTCGTCGGGTTCGTCGTGCAGATCGGGTCGTTTATCGCCCATGCGGACGACGGTCTGTCGGCCGACGAGCTGCGCAAGGCCCGCGACGCCAACGAGGTCTATTGCCCGGATCGCACGGTGGTCAAACCGATGACCGACACCATCCGCGAGGCCAAGAAGAACAAGGACACGTGCGGGGGAATCGTGGAGGTGCGCGTCCTGGGTGTGCCGCCGGGGCTGGGCAGTTGCTGGCGTTGGCAGGACAAGCTGGACGGGCGGCTGATGCAGGCGGTGGGATCGATCCAGGCGTTCAAGGGCGTCGAGATCGGGCTGGGCTTCGGTTGCGCGGAGCGTCCGGGGAGCCAGGTTCACGACGAGATCGACTACGATGCCGCGCAACGCGACAGGCCGTCGCTGGGGTTCGTCCGTCGCAGCAACAACGCCGGGGGCCTGGAAGGGGGCATGACCAACGGCCAGCCGATCGTCCTGCGCGGGGTGATGAAACCGATCAGCACGCTGCTCCGCGGGCTGGACAGCGTCAATCTGAACACGAAGCAGGCCGAGCGGTCCGACTACGAACGCAGCGACGTGTGCGCGGTTCCGGCCGCCAGCGTAGTGGCCGAGAACGTGACGGCGTTCGAGATCGCCCGGGCGCTGCTGGAGAAGTTCGCCGGCGACACGCTGGGCGAGGTGCGGGCGGCTTACGATTACTACGTCACGACCGCCCGACGGCTGGGTGCCAACCCGGACGCGAACGAGTAGCCCGATGCTGTGGCGCCGACGAATCCTGCTGCTGGTGACCATACTGGGGGTGGGCGGCTCGCTGTCGGCGACGCTGGGGTACGGGCTGTACCTGCGCAGCGACCGCTATCGCGTTGCGCTGCAGCGGGATCTGACGGAGCGGCTGAGTCTGCGCGTCGGCGTCGGGCGGGTTCGGGCCCTGGACACGACCAGCCGGGCGTTCCATGACATCCGCGTGACCATGCTCACGCGGGAGGACGAGGTTTTCCGCTGCGCGAAAGCGGTGTGGCACGACGAGAGCAGCGACGGCCGGCCGCGGTTCACGCTCGATCTGGTGGACGGCTGGCTTCTGGTCGGCACGCACCAGTGGTCGCAGGCCGACTATGAGAGCATGCTGCGGTCCGGGCTGGGTCAGGACTTCGCCGCTCTGCACCTGCGCCAGGTGCACCTGGACCGGGTCGATCTGGAGTGGTGGCATCCTGATCTTACGCTCAAGACCAGCGACGCGGTGGGGGAGATCGTCTACGACGACCAGGGCAACGGGCGGGCGTCGCTGATCGCCTACGACCTCAACGGTCAACCGGTCAAGGAGCCCATCAGGATCATCGCCCGGTTCACGCCCGGGGCCGGTCTGCGGTTCCACGAGGTGCAGCTCGAGGTGCCGGCGATCCCGTTGAGCCGCCTGGGGCTCGACGAGCTTTTGCGCGGCGAGGTGAGCCACGGGGTCTTCGAGGGGCGCCTGGGTTATCGCGAGTCGAACGGGCACGAGTATGTCGAGCTGAGCGGCGCGCTGGAGGACGCCCGGCTCGAGGAGTTGACCGAGCCGGTGATCGGCGGGCCGTTCCGCGGCGGGGTGGACGTGGTCATCGACAAGGCCGTGTTCGTCGACCGGCGGCTGGACGTGCTGCGCTTCAGCGGGCGGCTCAGCGATCTGAGTCTGGCCGAACTGGTTCCTTTCCTGCGCAGCTCGACGCTGCGGTCGCAGGTACAGCTTCGCGTGCATCAGGGGGTGCTGCGCGGCAGCACGGTCGAGTACCTCAGCACCACCGGTCAGGCGACCGATCTGTCGCTGGAAGCGATCAGCGCGTTGATCGGGCGGGGCACGATCACCGGCCGGCTGCAGGTCGAGATTCACGACCTTCGCGTGGTGGACGACCAGTTGCAGCGGGCGGAGGTGGACCTGATCGCCGTGCCGCCGGACGATGATGCGGGCGGGACGATCGACCGGAGCCTGCTGGAATGGGCGTCGCAGGAACTGCTGGGCTTCGACGTGGCCCGCATTCTTCCGGAGCGCATCGAGTACGCCCGGCTCGGCGTCAAGCTGGTGATCGAGGGCGAGACGCTTCGGGTCTACGGCACGCACGGGCGCAGCGGCCGGACTATTCTGACGGTCCGGGTCCTGGGTCGGGAGGTTCCTCTGGTGGGGCAGTTCGACCGGACGTTCGAGGTCGGCCCGCTGGTCAGCATGATCCGCGAGCGCATCGAGAGCTACGAACTCGAGCGGCTGCGGCAATGGTGGGAGACGATCCACGCCCCGCCGGAAGAGATGCGGTAGGCCGGCACCTGCCCGGTTTGTTGACCCCTTCGTTCGAGTTGAGTGCATGCCGGACGGCGCCGCGGGCGCGAGGGATTGCACGGCGCGCCGTTTACCCTTTGTAGAAGTCGGCGATGGATGCGGCCACGTATTGCACGTCGTCGTCGGTGAGCATGGGGTGAACCGGCAGGGAGAGGATGCGGCGGGCGGTGTTCTCGCTGACCGGGAAATC
>DATKXO010000261.1:0-10254 GCA_035528995.1 Phycisphaerae bacterium
TCTGCGCAGCGGGTCCGGTCAGCCGCGCTACTTCCATCTCGTTCTGCTGGACACGATCGGCGCGTTCCGGAAAGAGACCACCGAGACCTTCGCCCTGGCCCAAACCACGGCCGACGTCAGCCTCCCCGCGAGCAGCTACACGATCGATCCGCGGGATTGGTACGTCAGCGCGACGTACAAGGAGCAAGGGGCGAACCCCAAGTCGGGCAATTTGACTAAAGCCAACTTCACGCTCGCGGTCGACAGCCCCTTCGACAAGTACAAGGTGTCCATCAACCTGAGCGGGATCGCGGGCATTAACCCGACCAGGAAGAAGGTGGACGTGAAACTGAAGTTCAAGACCTGGACCGAGCTCTCGGGCCTCCAGAGCGGTCCGGCCACGATCATCGGGGTGCGCTGGCGCGAGCGGTCCATGGCCGGGGGTCAACTGACCAACTCCACGCTCAACACCATGGTTCACGAGACGGGTCACGCGTTGGGTCTGGCCGCGACCAAGCTGCCCGACGGCACCGTCCTGGGCACCACCTACTTCAAGAACGGACACCACTGCAAGGTCGGGACCAATACCTGCGTGATGTGGGAAACGAACTCCCAGAAAACCGCCTTCTGTGGCAAGTGCAATGATGCGTGTCGAGGAAGGAACCTCGCCAGCCTGCCCATTACCGGCTCGGCGAGCTACTGACGGGATCTCTGATGGCCGCACCCATTACCATTGAGCAGTCGCCCTGGTACGAGAGGGAGGCCCCGTCGCCGCAGATCGGCGATGACCAGTTTGCGCTGGAAGTCGCGTTCTCCGCCGCCCGCCGCGACGACAAGCCCACCGTGGCGTTGCTGGGGGCCTATCGTCTGCCCGGGCGCTACGGCGACATGTACGGTGGGCGCATCCCCGGGGCGATTAACATCGTGGGTATCGACCCGGCCACGGGGCGGCTGTGGTTCAACACCGGCGAAACCGTCGACGCCGCGCCGCTCAAACACGCCATGGACCCCGATCCCGAGCCGCCCAAGCCGGGTGCGGTGCAGCGCGTGGCCGTGGAGGGCCTGTTCAACGCGGACTTTGCCGGGCATCTCGGGCTGCCGCCGGAGAAAGCGGGCTATTCGGCTTTCGCGTGGCTCGACGAGATGACCTCGTCGGTGCACAGCGTTGACGTTCCCGAGAACAAGGACCGGCCGGAGACCCGCGGTCACCCGCCGGGTTGGGTGGACGTGGAGACGCTGCGGTTCCAGCGGTCGGCGCATTCGCCGAAGCTGGAGGGCTCGCCGATCGCGCTGCGCTGGCGGAAGACCGACCCGAGCGCCGCGGGAGTGGCCGGCATCGACGTCTACGGGGCGCTCGATCCGAAGCTGCTGCCGCAGAAGCCTCCGCAAGAGGGCGAACCGCCCACGTACGTGACGGTGATGGCGTTGGGGCATCGCAACCGCGAACTGCAGTGGTGCAGCGCAGGCGTGCCCGCCGAGGCCATCGAGGCGAAAGAGGGCTTCTTCGAGTTCAGCCTGCGCCAGTTGGTGGAGTGGACGGAGCCGGCCCAACGAGTGTTCGTGCTCTGCGTGGTGGGGACAGAGAAATCGGATGTACTGGTGATCGATCCGGCCCGGCAGGCGCGACAGTGAGTGAAGTGAGCATGGCCGGTGCAGGACGGAGCGGTTGACGCGAATGGTTGACGCGACGAGCCAGCGACCCGGGTTGCGTTCGGTCCTCGGCCGGGAGGCGGTCGCCGGGGCGGCGTGGTTTGCGGTCATCGATGCCGCCCAGGACGACACCGCGCGGGGGTTGGCCCGGTCTTCGGGCCTGCGGATGCAGTCACTCTACGCGGGAGAACTGGGGGCCAGACTGGACCACGTGGCGCCGCACCTGTCCACGTTCGCTCTTGAGGGCCAGTTCGCCGATTGGCTGTTCACCCGCTGGGACGGCAATCACGGAATCCTCCTGCAGTCCACGGCGGCGTTTGACAAGGTTCGCCGACACCTGCGCAAGTTTCTGCTGGTCAAGGACGAGGGGGGAAAGAAGTATCGGTTTCGCTTCTATGATCCACGGGTGTTGCGTTCCTTTCTGCCGTCCTGCGCGCCCGCCGAGGCCAGGGAGTTTTTCGGCCCGGTGGCCAAGTACTATGCGGCCGGTCGATCCGGCCAGTCGGTTCTGACGTTCGAGTGGCGACGCGAGCGTCTGACGATGCGAGATCATCCCTTCTCGCTGCCCGCCGGAGACGGAGGTCGCGGCGCCGCGGCGGCCGAGGAGACCAGTCCGTCGACCGGCGACTTGGTCGTGGCCCTGGTTGACGGGCGGAACGGTGAGCCCATCGTCGGAGCCAGCGTGCAGGTATCGGGCCCCGTGACACAGCAGGGGGTGAGCGGCTCCTGGGGAGAGACCCGCTTCGAGAGCATCGCCGCGGGGCAGTACGCGGTCTTTGCCATCGATGATCAGCATCGCTGCGGCAAGGGCGCCGTCACTGTGAGTGCGGGCACGTCGCGGGTGCGCGTATTGTGTCGACCCGCCGGCAGTCCGTCTTGACGGCTGTAAGACCCATCTCTCAGAGACAGTCTGCGTTGCGGTAGAACACCACGTCCCGGTGCCTCCGTTGGAGCATGTGCCCTTGGATCAGACCGGGGCGTTCGACTGCGCGCGGAGCGACACTCGGCAAGAGATTGCTCAGACGCAAAGCTCGGAGTCTTCCGACTATCACCCGGAGCACATCGTGACGCCGCCGGATCGTGGGGATTGAGCGCCCGGGACCGGGCGTCGTCGAGGTCGGAGAACGGCCGGGGGGCGGGATGAGGCTCCCGCCCCCCGGGGGTTCGTATCTTCTGTCTGTCAGCAGGCGGCGTGCCTGCTCACCGTCGACGGTAAGCTACTTGCACGCTCCTCTCTGACACCGGTTCGAGCAGCACTGGGCGTTCGTCGAGCAGGGCTCGCCTTTGGGCAGGCACGCGCCGCAGCCCGGGATGGGGGTGAAGACGCACGCGGTGACCGGATCGCACGTGTCGATGGTGCACTCGTTCTCGTCATCGCAGACGAGTTCGGCGTAGATACACTCGCCGTCGCGGCAAGTGTCCGCGGTGCAGACGTTGTCATCATCGCAGTCGATCTGCCAGTACATGCAGCCCCAGACGGTGTCGCAGGTATCGTCGGTGCAGTCGTCGTTGTCGTTGCAAACCGCGGGATCGTGCAAGCAGACGCCGCCGGAGCAGGTATCGTCCGTGCAGGCGTCGCCGTCGCCGCAGTCGATGGGCGGATTGACGCAGAAGCCGTTCTGGCACACGTCGTCCGTGCAGGGGTCTCCGTCGACGCACTCGGTCCCGCTCTGGCATTGCGGTTCGCAATCGATGGAACAGTTGCCGCCGTCCTCCGGTCCCTCGCAGAACAGGTCGCCACAGCACGAGCTGGGGATCGGCACCATGGTGCAGGTGTTGCCGTCGTCGGTGCAGCGCGGGTCGTCGCAGGTCACGCCCAAGGGGGCCGAGCCGTCGCTGCAGCAGAACCACTTAGGGGGTTGCCCCTTCATCGAGCTGTTGCAGTCCTCGGGGCACGAGTAGCAGTCCTCGCCGTTGCCGGCCTCGCAGACCGCGTTGCCGCAGGTCATGCCGGTCCTGAAGCAGTCGTTGGGGCAGCTGTCGCAGTCCTCACCCAGCTCGCAGGTTCCGTTGTCGTCGCACAGGACGCACAGGTCGTGGATTTCGTCGCAACCCGCTCCGGGCGCCGGGCAGGGGTCCGGCCCCATGTAGCAGACGCCGAAATCGCAGTACTCGGCCCCGTTGCAGAACACGCCGTCATCGCAGCCGACCGAATCGTCCTGCACGTACACGCAGCCCATCGCCGCATCGCACCAGCCCCTGGCGCAGTGCATCGGCGGGCACACGCTGTTGTCGGGGGTGTTGGTGCAGGTGTCCGTCTCCTCGTCGCACTCGTCGATGGTGCAGAGGTTGAGGTCGTCGCAGGGGTACTCGTAGTAGACGCACATGCCCAGGTAGCAGTCGCCGACGCCGTTGCAGAACGAGCCGTCGTTACAGTCGGCCGGCACCGAGCAGGGGATGATCTCGGGGCAGTCCATGCCGTGGGCGCCGAATCCCGCGCAGATTTCGTTCCAGTGCGGCGTTGCGTTGCCGAAGTCTGCGTCGTCGTCGTCCAGGGTCACGAAGTCGAGCGCGATCTGCGGCGTGATCAGGTTGTCGGTATGCAGCAGGATGGAGTTGACCGTCAGGTTGGAGAGGATGTCCAGGTAGGTGGCCGGATAGTTGACCATCAGCTCGTTCCGCGTGCTCCAGATGCAGCCGGAGAGCAGTTGGCCGCAGTCGTGGATTTCACCGACGCATGGGTATTGATAGTCGTTGTCGGCGGTGCGCATGCCGGCGTTGCAGTCCAGGTCCCAGCCGTAGGCCAGGACGGGCTCATCGGTGATGAGTACACCGACGCAGTCGGCCATGCCCTCGCCGTACTGGCCCTGCCCGCTGCCGGCGCACTGGACCATGTGGTGCCCGTACTCGTGGTGGACGATGACGGAGAAGGCGGTGTTGGGATGGCCGCCTCCCGAGGCGCAGAAGTTGATGGAGTGATAGTCGTACCAGGCGTTGCCCGGGCAGTAGTTGTCGGTCCGGTTGACCCAGACGGGGAAGTCGGTCTCGGTCGAGATCGTCGGGTAGTCGGGGTTGTAGGTCAGGGCGAAGTCGCGGATTACGTTGGCCTGGATGTAGCCGTTGGTCATGGCCCGGACGTACTCGCTGCTGTTGGCGGCGTTGTGGACGAAGTCGGCCGGCCCCGGCGGCGTCACCGACTGGCTCAGCATGTCCTGGGATCCGAGAAAGCAGTTGACCGCAAAGTAGTCTCCGTTCAGGGGCGACTCGACGGTGACCGCGGTGGTGCCCGGGTTGGGAACGACGAAGTCGCCGTTGGCGTTCGCGTAGGCCGTGCTGCCGCCCACGATCCGAGCGGTGGCCCAGGCCATCGGCGTGAGAACCTCGTCGGCACAGAGGTCCGCCTTGGGGCCCTCGGTGGCCAGCCCGCTGACGTTGCCGGTCACGTCGGTCTGGATGATCCGGTTCTCCCGGTAGAGGACCCGGCCGCTGGCGGGATCGACGACGAACAACCACTTCTCGTAGTTGCGGGCGGCCATCGAGCCCCGCTCACCGATGAAGGTCCTGGCCAGGACCGGCTCGACGTCCTCGAGGCCCGCGCCGGCCCAGATGACCGTCTCGGGTTGCGAGAACCGCTCCATGCTGGTGTTCAGCGTATTGGGCGCGAACGATTGTGCGAGCGCCGAGGCATCGACCGCGAAATCGCCCAGGGGTCGAAGCGACGAAGCGGCCAGGACGAGCGGGAAGTCGGCATCGTTGAAGACCAGCAGCCGCATGTTCGACCGAAAGACAGGGATACCGTCCTTTTGTTGCCCATAGCGGAACAGCGTGAACTTGTATGTGCCCGTCTCCGGCTGATACATGACCGGCTGGCCGAGCGGGCCGCCCACCGTGAACGGCAGCGGCTGGAGCTCGTCGGGCACGGTCCCGAAGACGCCCGCCTGATTGAGCCGGAACTGCTCGGCCGATCCCTCAGCCGTCGTTGCGGTTGACAACGGCTGACCGTAGACCCGGGTGACCCGCGAGCCCGTGGTAATGAACTTGACCTGCGGCGCCTGCGATTGGAGCGATTGAATCGCGGTCTCCACATCCGGTGGGACGTTGGCGCGGCTATCGCCGACCAACACCCCGAGCATCAACACGAGCGCAGCCGAAACTAGACATGGGTTCCTCATGGTTGCCACCTCCTACACGAGATTTGACAGAACACGTGATCACGCGCAAGACGAACGCGGCCGAGCGGAATCGCTCTGCCGGATTGAACCGCCGTTTCACACTGATCGGCTTGCTGACTGGTATGGTACCTCGATCGCATGCTCCATTCCAAGTGGAAGGCGTGTAAGTTGTTGTAAGCGTTTGGCTGTCTGCCCGAGCGGAATGTTCGCAGGGTAAGTGGAACGGTCAGCCTGTCGCTTATGAACGGGTGCTTTGCAGCCGGTGCTTCACGACGGGCGACAAAAGGGGCGGAACGAATCGAATCGCCCCGCCCCTTGGTTCTCTCGTTTCCCGGCCGGCTGCAAACGTGCCAGCGTCACCCAATTGCTACTTACAATACCCTCGGTGGCATCGGTTAGAGCAGCACTCGCTGTCCAACGTGCAAGGATCGCCCTTAGGCACGCAGGCGCAATCCGGATCGGTTTCCGGTGCGCAGCTCGGGCCGCAGCAGCCGTCCGCGAGCCCACAGGCCGGCCACTCGCTGTCGCAGTAGGCCGCGCAGGTGTCGCCGTCGTAGCAGGTGTCCGCGGTGCATGCCTGGCCATCGTTGCAGTCGGCACTGACCGAACAGACCGGCGCATCGCAGATTCCGTCGCAGCAGATGCCGCCGGTGCAGGGCGTGTCGTCCGCCACCGGCGCATACTGGCACACGCCGTCCACACAGGCGTCGGTCGTGCACTGGTTACCGTCGTCGCAATCCTCCGGTCCGGTGCAACCGCAATCCACGGCGCAGTTGAGCACGTCTTCAGCGCCCTCGCAGACGCCGTCACCGCAGCAGTACGGCTCACCTTGGGGCGTGGTCGTGCACGTCCAACCGCTGTCGTTGCAGCGGCTGTCGCCGCAGCCCTCGGTGGCGCCACAGCAGAAACGCCCTGACGGTGAACCGGTGGTCTTGCCGTTGCAGTCAGCCGAGCAATTGCGGCAATCCTCGCCGTCGCCAGCCTCGCACAGGCCATTGCCGCAGACGGCGCCGCCTTCACCACTGATGCAATCGTTCGGGCAGTTGTGGCAGTCCTCGCCGGGCTCGCAGGTGCCGTCGTCGTCGCACGCTGTGCACACGTTGTTGACCTCATCGCATCCCTGCCCGGGGCAAGGATCGGTGCCGGGCTGACAGGCGCCGCTCACGCAAGTCTCAGCGCCGTTGCAGAACAGTCCGTCGTTGCAATGGGCGTTCTCGAGGCACTCGACGCAGACGTCGCCGGCCTCGTCGCAGTACTGGCCCGGACAGGGATCGCTCCCGCCCTGGCAGTGCCCGTAGGCATCGCAGGCTTCGGTGCCGGTACAGAACAGGCCGTCGGTGCATTCGCCGTCCGAGAGGCAATCGCACGGCGGGCAGGGGCCGCCACAATCGATCCGGTCCTCGCCCTGGTTCTGAATCCCGTCGTTACAGGTGGCTCCGCCTGCAAGCACGCGCACGGACGGATCACCGAACAGGTGCCAGGTGTTGAACATCGAGACTCCGCCGGCGCCGTTGATGTCGATCATCTTGCAGGATCCGGCGAAGCACAGGGCCCCGAAGCTGAAGTACTGCTCGGCCACCAGCAGGTCGACGAACTCGTCCTGGGCATCCATCGGCGGGGACCAGCTCTGGACGATGGAGGAGGCGTACATGGCGACGGCCCCGGTGGGCTCGGATCCGTTGGTCGCCCGCAGCCAGGCCTCGGCGAAACAGGTGCTGTAGGTGTCGAACTCGCCGTTGTTGCAGGCCACGGAGAAGATGAAGGGGAGCATGTTGTCGTTGGCCAGGTTATCGACGTCGGCGTTGTTGAACCCGGTGCTGCTCCAGGCCGTGGCGCTGCCATGCCCGCAGTAGTTGACGATGCCGCGTCCGGCGTTCAGGGCGTTGGTCACCTGGGTATCCGTCCCGGTCGGATCGTAGATCTGATCCACCAGGGTGTAGCCGTAGGCGAGCAGATCATTTCGGATGAGGTCCATGTGCTGGTTGTCGTACTCGCCGTTGTGCCCCGGCCCCTGGTTGGAGGCGATACCCGTGCCGCGTTTGAACCAGGCCTGCTGGGTGGCGGGCATGGTCTCGTACTCGGTGGTCCGCAGGACCTGGGTGTCCACCTGGGCGGCGGTCTGAGCCGAGAAACGTCCCACCATGATGTCGGGGTAACTGTCTCCGCCGGCCACCAGGGCGTAGGTCGGGTCGGCCGCTCCGCCTGAAGCGAACGGCGTGGCGATCTGGGCCACGTCGCCCACCAGCAGGACGAAGGCCAGGTCACCGGTGTCGTAGGCGTTCTGGATGTAGCTCTGGATCGCCGTCACGTAGTTTCCGATGGTGGAGACGCCTACGGCCGTCGTGGTCAGGCCGATGGCGTTCTTGTGATCCACCAGCGGCTGAATGTTGGAGAGCCAGGAATCGTAGCAGATGATCAGGAGGTCGCCGGTTTCATCCAGCGGCGTATAACGCGTCTCCGAGGCGTAGTTGAGGAAGTGATTCCGGTAGATCTGGTGGAACGCCAGGCTGATCTCCCCGCCCCGGAGGGTACGATCCAGGACGTTCACCTGGCCGGGCCCGGTCTGCGAGACTTCCACGGTCGCGCTGGTGTAGACGCGCAGGGTCCGGGCGACCGGGTTGTACTGGAACGGATGGAGCTTCACCACCACTCCGCGATAGTCGCGCAGGATGTACGGCTGGCGAAGGGTGACTACCTCTGCCGGATAGAACGCGTCGGTTTCGTAGGCTTCGCCGAAGGTGTACGGCACGTCCGCGGGGTTAACCGTACGCGGGATGAAGCCCTTGGAGGGGGCCACGTCGACGTCCTCGATGTCGTAGTACTTGGACTCGAGCAGGCGGACGGCCATCGCGGCATCATCCGGGATGATGATACTGCGGCAAACGTGGGGCAACTCCGGGGCCCCGACCAGCTCCTTCATTTGGCCCTCCTCGCTTAGGGTGATCTCCAGGTACTGTTCGGTCCCGATGTCGACCGCATGCTGAGCGAACCCGCCAAAACTGTAGTCGATGACGATATGCTCCCCCGTGTCCGCCACTACGTTGGCCGTCACCGGTGCGGCCTCGGCCGGCGTCGGGGCCTGGACCTTTTCGGGGTTGACTCCCTCGGCCTCAACCGAGGCGGACCAGGCCAGCACGCCCATCGCGAGGGCGAGCAAACCCGCCGCCGCCCACACGTAAGTGGGCTTCGACATTCGAATCATTTTCCTCATGACTTCGCTCCTCCCATAACAAGAAAGATGTGCCTGTCCGCAGAATCGGACCTCCGATGAAGAGACATTAACGAAACGAATCCGCAACGAAGATGCGATTCCCCGCGCGCTTCCGCCGCGCGCCAGAAATGTCCGCCGATACGATCTATCGCCGGAATGGCTCCTGAGATGCAGTCACTTTTATCAAATCGGACCTCAAATGTCAACAGAAATCTCCTCGGCCTGTGGGCTGCGAATCGCCCGGGCTGAGCGTTTCTCCCGTACGTCGCGGCGGGCGGCAGGAGGCGCGGGACGACCGGGCACACGCCGTCGCAGTAGGCCACGCAGGTGTCGCCGACAACCGGCACTGGTGGGACTGGCGGGGGCACTCGCCTGGATCGGCTGGCGAGGTTAGAATCCCGGCGCCATGATCGGCCATCTGCAGGGCGCGGCATTCCTTGGCATTGAGGCTGCTCCGATCGAGGTCGAGGTGGACGTGGCCCGGCGCGGTTTCGCCGGGGCGGCCGTGGTGGGTTGGAGAGCAGGTTGCAGGTCAGGAGGAAACCATGAGCAGAATCACCCTGATCGCATTGCTGGGGACGCTCTGCTTCAGCCCTGCGAAGGCCTGGGCAGCGCCGCCTGAGCTCAAACAGCTTACCGATGATCGCTATTTGAACGGCTACTCCGAATGGTCGCCCGACGGCAAGTCCATCATCTACACGTCGGCCAGAGAGGTCTATCACCTCTGGAGGGTCTCTCCGGACGGCGGCAAGTCTGTCAAGGTCAGTGAGCGCAACGGCCACCACGGGCGCTTCTCGCCGGATGGCAAGTACATCGTCTACGACGGAGACAAGGGCACGGTCGTGCGTATCATACCGTCCGATGGCGGCGTGCCGATCCGCATCGTGCCGGAGTCGATCCCGGTCGAGAGGAGCGCCAATCCCGTCTGGTCACCCGACGGGGAGAAGATCGCCTTTCGTTCCCTCCACACGGTCTACGTGCTGGACCTTCCGTCGGGAGGGTTTTCGAAGGTCTACCATGACGATGCCAGGATCGCCCTGCCGCTCCACTGGTCGAAAAAGGAGAACTGCCTTCTGGCGAGCCTGATCAACCCGGAAGACAAGACGGCAAATGTCTGGAAGCTGCCCATCGACGGCGGCGACCCGACGCAACTGACCTTCACCCAACGCGTGACCCAGGCGAGCCCGTCGCCGGACGAATCCTGTCTCGTTTACTCTTCGGTCGCCGAAGGCCAATCGCTCGCCGACGGCCAGTGGGATCTGTGGGTCATGCCGTTTGGGGGCGGCGAGCCGCTCCAGTTGA
>DATKXO010000262.1:0-5755 GCA_035528995.1 Phycisphaerae bacterium
ATCGCCGACACCCTCTTTGAGCGGTTCCAGCGGCCGGGCCAGGACGGCGGCACTACCCAGGGCGGGGCCGCCCCGGTGGTCATCCACCACCACCACACCACGAACCGCTACAACGAGCGGCACTACGGCACCCGCCGTGGCGCGTGGGCCGTGCGAAGCGGACAGAGGGAGAGGGACCGATCCCGTGCCGGATGACCGCCGAAACGTTGCCGCAACGTTGCCGCATTGCCGCCCAAGTCTACCTTCGGATAGACTGCCGAAATGGCACGTAACCCACGCTTTGAACAGGACTTGAACGCTCGCGGCCCAACCCGCCCGCCTCGCACTCCCACTGCAATTCTGCCCGAAATGGCCCCGGATCGGGCCTGTGGCGTTTTTAAACGAATCCGCGCCGCTTTCGCCGATTTTTTTTCTAAGTCTCTATAAGCCAAGGGTTTAGCCGGATTCCCAATCCTCGCTGAGCAGTGGTCATTATTTCCTGCGCGCAGCAGTGCATTTGGGGACGGTAGCCGCCACCGACGACGGGGCACTGGGTGCAACCGAGTACCTCGGGCTGCACCTCTACATACCGCGCGGGGCTTGTCGTGTCCAGGGGGGCGGAATAGCGAAGGAGGGGGCGGGTCTGTGACACTTCCGGCGACATTCGGTTTCGGGTGCCACGGGCGGCTTGTCCGCCCGTGCGGTCTCTCGGGTGGGCGCGTGGAGCAACACTGGCAGGCAAGCTGCCAGTGCCAGTGCCACCCGCCCGCTTCCGCCGCCCCTTCCAGGGGCTCCCCTTCGTATCGGCACTGCCGACCCAGGGCTCGCTTCGCATCGCCCTGGGCTATATTCCCTCGTCCGCTCCGCGGACTTTCAACTGTGTGGCCCCGCCTGAAGTGTCATGCACCCGGAGGGGGCGGGCGGTTGGCGGCTGTCGATTGGAACCTGGTGTCGGGCGTTCGGTCAATGGAGGATTTCCCATGAACCCGACTGTCGGCGCTCTCGTGTTGCTCGGGCAAGCGGAGAATGCGGGGCAGACGGCCCCGCTCTGGGTGCAGATCCTGGTGAGCATACTCCCCTGGGTGCTTGTCTTCGTAGTCGTCTGGTACTTGGTCTGGAAGTTCCTGACCCGGTACCAGCGCCCACTCCAGGATCGCTCCCTGGAGTACATGGATCGGCTGGAGGCGAACACAGGAGAGATGGTCGAGCTGTTGAAGCAGATCAACGACAAGCTCGGCCGGCCCGGCTCCTGAGGATGGCAGGCAGTTCCTTTGGGAGGACCGGTGGGTTGCGCTTCGCTGCCGCCATCCGGCAGTGGGGGAGACAGCGGAATGGCGAATTGCGAATAGCGAATGATGAGGGGAGAGGCGGGCTGAGGGTGCGATGCATGCAGTCCGAACGCAGTAGCCCACGGGCGCGCGAAAGGGCGGGATGGACTCAGTTGGTCCATCCCGCCCTTTGATCTTGCGGCTCGTCAGCGGTCGCCACTGCTCGTAAGGAGTGGCACACCGCACACTTGCGCGGGGCGGCTACTTGCAGGCGCCTTTGTGGCACCAGCCGGAGCAGCACTCGTCGTCCAGCGTGCAGGCCTCAGCCTTGGCCAGGCAGGCGCAGTCTGAATCGGCGCCGTCGGTGAGGCCGTCGCAGTCGTTGTCGATGCCGTCGGCGCAGTCGGTCTCCGTAAGCGGCGGCGCGCCACAATCCTCCGGGCAGTTGCACTGGTCCTCGTCCGGATCGCAGGTGGCGTCACCACAGACGGGCGGTGCGCCGCAGTCCACGGCACAGTTGAAGCCGTCCTCGGTGCCTTCGCAGACATCATCGCCGCAGCAGGACGGGACGGCCGGGTCACTCGAACAGATGTTGCCGGCGTCCGTGCAACGGCTGTCGGCACAGGTCACACCGTAAGCGGCGGTACCGTCGCCGCAGCAGAAGCGGCCGTTGGGCTTGCCGCCCAGTTTGTTGTTGCAGTCGGCGGGACAGGTCAGGCAGTCCTCGCCATCGGCAATCTCGCAGATGCCGTTTCCGCAGACGGCCCCGCTGCCACTGAAGCAGTCGTCGGGACAACCGATGCAGTCCTCGCCCAGCTCGCAGGTGCCGTCGTAGTCGCAGTCGGGCTGCACACAGACATTGTTGTCCTCGTCGCAGTCCAGACCCGGGCACGGATCGGCGCCGGGCTGGCAATCGAGCGCCGGGTCGCAGGTCTCGACGCCGGTGCAGAACAGGGCGTCGTCGCAGGCAGCGTCATCTGGGATGTTGCCGCACGCGTCGGTCGTCTCGTTGCAGGAATCGATGGTACAGCCCACGGCGTCGTCGCAGTTTACGGTGGTGCCGGGCTGGCAGTGGCCGTAGGCATCGCAGGTCTCGACGCCGTCGCAGAAGAGGGCGTCGTCGCACTCGGCGTCGGAGAGGCAGTCGCACGGCGGGCAGGGGCCGCCGCAGTCGATGCGATCCTCGCCGTCGTCCTGGAGGCCGTTGGTGCAGCTCGGAGCGCAGAGGGCCATGGCGGACAGGTCACTCTCCTCGAAGTCCGAGGGGAGGCCGTTGCCGGCGGACAGGCCGGCGAGGCCGTCGGCGGCGCTGGCGGCGAGGTAACTGACCACGACGGTGCCGTCGAAGTACATCTCGATCTGGAAGGTGTTGGAGCCCGTAGCGGAGAACTCGGGAACGTTCTGCCAGGTGACGACGGCGCGGTCGGCGAGCTGCTTCCAAGTGGCGGTCCCGCCGGAGCCGGGGTTGAGGTCGTCGAACAGAGCCGATATCCGGGGCAAATCAAAGTGGCCCGCGAGCGACTCGGTGTAGTTGGTGTCGCCCGCGTTGAAGGTGATGTAGCCGTTGGTGCCGGGGTAGAAGGTGGAGTAGCTGGTGCCATAGAGTGACACCGTATCTCCGCCGCTGAGCGTGATGGTGTCGTAGCCGTCGTCGGAGCTGGGCGTGAAGACCAGGGGGGTTCCACCGGCGGGATCGGTTGGCAGGTCGGCGATCGACTGGGCGCAGCCGCCGTAGAAGTCGACGGAGCCGTTTGGCGTGAACACCAGGCTGATGTTGTCCAGGTCGTTGTCGGACGCGAAGAGCTCGGTGAAGTAATCGGGGATGTCGAGCGTGGCGAAGCTGAAGCAGGCTCCGCCGTTGTCGTCGGTGCCGCCGTTTCCGGCCGAGTCCTGTGCGTCGACGGCATAGAAGTAGGTGGTGTTTTCGGTCAATCCGCTGAGCCCGATCGCGTGGGCGGTCAGGGCGCCCGGCTGGGTTGCGGACTCGGTCAGGGCAGCGCAGGACAGGCCGTAGCGCACGGTTCCGAGTGCCGGTTCGTCGGTGTCAAACTGCACCACGGCGGTGTGCGAAGCGACGTCGGTGGCCTGCACGTTGCTGATCAGCGGTACGACGCAGTCCACGCCGGCGACCGAGGTGACGGGCACGTTGATGCCTCCCTGGCCGTCGTCGGCGTCGATGTAGGTTGTGGTGACGGTGTCTCCGTGGGCGACCTGGAGGACGCCGGCGGCATCGACGGTGTCGAGCAAGATCGAGCCGCGGAAGTCGGCCGTTGCGGCCCCGGACTCGGTCAGCAGCACGGTCTCGCCGGTGGGCTCGGTAGTTGAGTCGATGGAGACGGTGACGGTCTGGATGGTTCCGTCATCGGTGTTCAGGTCGCAGTCGATGACCTGGACGGCGGCCGTGGCCGTGCAGGGATAGACCGAGGCGTCGAGGGCGACGGTGCCGGCCGAGGAGCAGTTGACCAGGAGCGGCGAGGCGCACAGCGAGAAGGGCTGCGGCCCCTGGGGCACGGCGAAGCCGTGGATTTCGACGCGCCAGACACCCGGGTCGGGGTTGTTGACGAGCACCTGCTCGAGGTTGTCGACGTGGTTCTCCTGGTTCCGGGTGGCGTTGGCGCCGGGGTTGAACTGATCCAGGGTCCAGGGGTAGTAGCGGGCGTTTGACGGATCGAAGACCCGCAGGTCCAGATCGTTGACCAGTGCGGGGTCCACGTTCGGCGTGCCGGGGTAGTCGTCCCAGGCCAGGGTGACCTTCAACTCGGTGTCGGTGGGTTCGACCACGACCAGGACGGAGTGGGTGGCGCCTTGATCGACGGCGGCCTCGAAGAAGTTCTCGGCCCGCATGAAGTCGATGGTCTGGGCGATGCGGACGGACCCATAGCCGTACATGTAGTCGGGACCGGAGTTGCCCAGGTCCACGGCGTTGTGGGCCAGGAGGGCCTTAAGGGTCGAGTTGCGGGGGTCGGGATCTCCGGGGAACTGGGCGCGGAAATCCTGGAGGAGCAGTGAGGAGAGACCGCACACGGTGGGGGCGGCCATCGAGGTGCCGCACAGCGTGGTATAGGCCGTGTCACTGGTAGATGTGCAGGAGGTGACGCCGCCATCGCCATCGCTCTGGCAGCCGGGGGCGGAGATGTCCGGCTTCAGCCGTCCGTCGTCGGTCGGGCCCCAACTGCTGAAGGTGGTCATGGAGTCGTTGTTGGAGTTGAGGGCCCCGACGGCGATGTGGTTCTTGGCTCCGGCGGGCGGTGCGGTGCTGTAGTAATCGCCATAGCCTTCGATGTCGCAGCGGGAGCCCTGCCGTTCGTTTCCGTTGGCCCAGACAATTCGGAAGGGCTCGGTGAACAACGGGTTCGACCCGTCACCGCGGACGATGGTGTCGATGAGCTGGGAGGTCACGCCGTAGTTGCCCTGGATGGTGCAGTCGAAGCCGTTGGTCTCGGTGTTGGTGCCGATGGAGTTGTTGGCGATGGCGGCCCCGTAGGTGTTGATGGCTTGGGCGTAGTCGCTCTCGATGTCGCCGGGGTTGCTGTAGAGGAAGATTCCGGTGCCGTCGTACTCGAAGCCGTAGGAGACGAGGGTGACGCCGGGGGCCATACCCTTGTAGGCGGGATTGGCGACGCCGGCGCCGCCGATGGTGCCGGCCACGTGCGTCGAGTGATAGTGCATGCCGGAGGCGTCGTGGACGGTGCAGCGGCCCTGGAAGTCCACGTGTGTGGCCCGGGCGGTACCGCCGTCGTAGACCAGGACGGTGATGCCGGCTCCGTCGAGGTTGTAGGGCGGGGCCTGGGCGACATCGGCCTCGGTGATCACGCGGTTGCTGTCGTTGACCACGCTCATGCGCGGCAGCGGCCACTCGATCCACTGGACGGCGTCCTCGTCGGCGAACGTCTGGAGGTTGGCCTCGGGCAATTCGACGACGAGGCCGTTGACGGCCTGGAGATGGTCACGGACCGTTCCGCCGTGGCGCTGGACGGCGTCCAGGGCGTCGGCGAAGAGCGGCACGTCCTGGTGAAAGAGGACGTATACGGCCACGGTTCGCCAGCCGGTGGGCTCGTCGTCGAGGACGGCCCACTGGGGCACTTGGCCGGCGAGGATGCGGGGATCGAGCTTCCAGGCCGGGTCGATGGTCTGTAATCCGATGACCGGTGCCACGTTCTGCACGGCAACTGCGTCCATTCCACCGCCCGCCAGCGAGGCAAAGTAGGCGCCGTTGCCCAGCGGGCGCAGCAGATCGACGCCGGCCTGCTGGAGCCGGCTGCGCTGGGTCGCGTCGACGGGCCCAGCGAACTGCACGACGACATGGCGGGCGATCGGATCGGTCACCGCCGCTTCGAGATCGGCCCGATCGACGGGCGTGATCTGGGCGGGGCCCGATCGCCAGAGAACCTCGGCGCCGACAGCCGCAGCGCTGGAAACGGCCAAGCCCGCCGCAACCACCGCGAGGAATCGGCAAGCACACTTCCACGACACGTTCCGTTTTCCCATTGTCCTACTCATGGTCTGGT
>DATKXO010000263.1:0-15555 GCA_035528995.1 Phycisphaerae bacterium
CGTCACGCCGGTGGCGTCCTGCTCCGCGTTGATGGCGTCGATGATATCCACCGTGCTGGCGCTGGCCGGGAAGCTGAGCGTGATGATCCCGTCGACGCCTTGCACGTCGATGGTCACGCCCCCGGCGGTGCTTATGGCCGACGCCGGGAAGGTCAACTGGGCCTTCTGCGCCGAGGTGCTGACCTCGACCTCGACGGGGATGAAGTCGCGGGTGCCGAAACTGGCCCCCAGGACGCTGACGTCGGCCAGCATGGTGGTGTCCACGCCGCTGGTGACGTAGTCCAGACCGCCGTCCAGCAGCTTTCGCCCGGCGAAGGTGGTGGTGTTGGCGATCCGGGCGATCGAGTCGATGGCGGAGTCGATCTGCAACTGGTTGGCGTCGCGTTCCTCGTCGGAGAAGGCCCCGGTGTTGGCGGCCTCAACGAGTTTGGCCTGGATGTCGGAGAGCAGTGCGGACACCTCGTCCAGAGCGCCCTCGGTGGTGGCGATGACGTTGATGGCCCGCTGGGAGTTGCGGATGGCCTGCTGTGAGGCGGCGATCTCGCTGCGCAGGCGTTCGGAGACGATCAGGCCGGCCGGGTCGTCCGCACCGCGGTTGATCTTCAACCCGGTGGAGAGTCTCTGGAGTGACTGGCCCAGGTCAAACTGCGAGCGTCGCAAGCCTCGCTGGGATACCAAGGACGGGATGTTGGTGTTGATGGTACTCATCACAATCCTCCCTGATTGCTTCGGGTCTGACCGGTGAGGCCGTACCGCGAAGGGCTGTCCCTATTGTGCCCGGGAGTGCGCCGGTCCGCGCGAGTGAGGCGGTCGGAGCCGTCCCACCGGGTGCACAACGGCGTTCATTCTTCCTTCTTGTTCCGGTTGTTGTTCGGGGCGTCCTTTTGTCGTTTGGGTCTTTTAACAACGTCCTTTATCTCGTCGGGACTCATCTGGGCGGCCTGGGCGTTCTCGCGCTTGATGGCGTCATAGACCTCTTTGCGATGCACGGGCACCTCGGGGGGTGCGGTGATGCCCAGGCGAACCTTGTCCCCGCGTATATCCACGATCGTGATCTGGACGTCGTCGCCGATCATGATCGTCTCATCGCGTGTTCGAGATAGCACCAACATCCATGGCTCCTTCCTTGGTCATGCCGATGCCTCGTTCCAGCTCACCCCGCAAGCGACCCGCCTCCGGCGAGCTTGGCGGGCCGATCCGCTGTGCCGACGCGCATCCGGCGGAGCGGCGACCGCAGCGGAGAGCCGGGGGTGGCTCCAAACGCGGAATCGGGCAGCCACGGCTCTTGACGTGCACTGCACGTGATTATAGGCCGCGGCGGCGCCGAATTACCACCGCTGGCTCATCCCGTTCGGGCCAGCGTCTCGGGCGCCGGGATCCGCGTCAGCGGATGGCGGGTCGAGTACCGCTGGTCGCTGAGCACCGACTGCCGCGCCGCCCGAGTGGCTACGTTGATGACCAGCGGCCCCTGCAGGTTGCCGGTCAACATCCCGTCCACCTTGTTGACGATGATGAAGACCTGGGCGCCCTCGACCGAGTCCAGTCCGAGCCGCTCCAGCTCCTCCCCCCGAACGGGAACGCGGTAGTCGGCCACGAACAGCCGGGGGTCGGTGACCACAAAGGCCAGTCCGGCACACTCGGTCGATTGCAGCCAGTAGAACCCGCTGTCCTGACCGGTCTGGATCAGGGCAAAGCGACGGTACTCCGGGAAGCCGAGGATTCCGTCGGCAAAGTCGATCAGCCGCCGTTCGTCCACCTCGAGCTGTCCGAATCGCGACGTTTCAATAATCATCGCGTTACTCCCGCAGTCCTTCCTGTTCGATCGTCGTCCGAGGGGTGTCGGCCGACCGACGGCCGATTCCCGGCACGCCCCCGGGATCGCCGGCGGATCGGCTGGCGACCCGCGGCCCGGCGTCTCCACGCGGGACGATCGTATCCCCGTAGCGGCGAGCGGACTGCTGTCCCGCCTACGAGGCTGTGTGATGCTCCGCTTGATACCGCGGCTTCATTCCCCAACGCCGGTCGGACAAGCGTGATGTAGGATGTTGGTGTCATCACCTTGTCATTCCAGAAAGTTCATCAGTGAGAGATTCAGTGACTGGCCGCCGGTCAACAGGGCCGCCTGCAGAGCGGTCTGAGCCTGCTGGAAGCGCGTCACCGCCTCGGTGTAATCCAGGTCGCGCAGCTCGGAGACGAGCTGCTGGGTGGCGAGCACGGCGTTCTCGGTCTGTTGCCGGCGGCTCTGCATGGCCTGGGCCCGGGCGCCGACGACGCCGCGCACGCGGTTGACCTCGTTGATGAAACCGTTCACGCGTGAGGCCGCGTCGGTGATGCCGCGGGTGTCGTCGGCCCGCAGGGCCCGCTCCAGGTCGATCAGGGCGGTCAGCACGCCGTCGGTGCGCGTGGTGTTCACGTCGTCGCCGATCAGCTCGGTCTGGGGGTCCTCGACCGCTCCGCTGAGGCCCAGGTCGTCGAGCGCGTAGGACAGATTCAGTCGGCCGATCGACAACCGGCCGTCGCCACCCGTGCCGTCCACCACGCGAATTCCGTTGCCGGTAGCCGAGAGCGACGCACTGATGCCCACGCCGGCCTCGTCCGCGGCCGCGTTGATCGCATCGATCACGTCGCCGATGGTGGCGGCATCGTCCAGGTTGACGTCGACTGTGGCGCCGTCCTTGGCCGTAATGCGCAGGTCGTCCTGGCCCTGGACCGTCTCGATGCCCCGTCCGAAGTTCAGGTCGGCCAGGCGCGTATCGAGGTCGAGGGTGCGCAGGCCGAGCTGCGACGCCGTTGTCCCGCCGTCCTCGGCGATGCTGAGGTTGGCCCCGGAGACCTGATTGATCACGTCGATGCCGGTTCCGGACTGGTTGATCCGGGCGGTGACGTACAGACCGGCGTTGTTGATGGCGTTGAGGATGTCCTGCACTGTCTCGGCGGCGCTCAGGTCGATTGTGGCGGTGGTGCCGCCGTTGGTGACGGTCAGCCCGCCGGTCAGATCCAGGCCCGCCCCGCCGGCCAGGTCGGCCACCGCGGTGGTGCGGGTCAACCGGCGACGCAGCGAGGTGCTCTCGATCGGGTCGGCGGTCGGGTCCGGCGTCAACAGGCCCAGATCGGCGGCGACGCGGCCCCCGCTGACCTCGCGGACGGTGACCGGCCCACCCACCGGCGTGAGCGTGATGCTGTCGTCGCCGAGTGACGCGTTGACCAGCCCGCCGGCCGCATCGTTGATCAGATCGACCAGGTCGCCCAGGCTGTCCGCAGTGGTCAGGTCGATGGTGATCGGAGGATCGCCGTCGCGGGCGATCACCAGCGAACCCAGCTGCAGCGGCAGGCCCTCGGCCCGAGCAACGTCCTCCAACCGGGTGTCGGCCGTCAGTCGCGGGCTCAGATCGACGGCGCCGGCCACGCCGGCCGACAGGGCACCGAACAAGGCGTCCCCGCTGAGATTGACCGGTTCCTCTTCGAGAAGTGCCACTCGGGCGAGGATGTCGCCCGTATCGCCGGTGTAGGCCACGCCGCCCAGGATCGATTGGAACGGCGCGTTCTGCGTGTCGCGACCGGCGAAGAGGAAGCTCCCGTTGAATTGCCGGTTGCCGATGGTGACGAGCTGATCGACGATGTCGGCGATCAGCTCGGCCGCCGCTTCCCGCTCCTCGGCACTGGCCAAGGCGCCGACGTTCTGACTGGCGATGGCGTGGGCGTCGGAGAGCAGTCCGTGCACCTCCGAAATGGCGGCGTCGGTGACGTCCAGGACACTGCCGGCGTGCTGGAGGTTCTCGAGGATCTGGTCCTGTCGCCCGGTGACGTTCTCGAACTGCAGGACCTGAGTGGCGGCGGCCGGGTCCTCGCTGGGGGCGCCGAAGGCTCGTCCGGTGGCCAGACGGTTCTGCTGGGTGAGCAGGTCGAGCGTGCTTCGCCGCAGCGACTCCAGCAGAGTCGTGGTCTGCTGGTTGAAGGACACTCGCGTCAGGTTGATGGGGCTCAGAGCCATAGGCCAGTCATCTCACCAGGCGTTTCGGGTCGGGCCCGGTGCTAGCGCACCAGGGCCAACAGCTCCGCCAGCATCCGGTCCACGGTGACCACGTATCGAGCGGCGCCCTGGTAGGCCCGCTCGAACTTCAACAACTGAATCGCCTCCTCGTCGAGGTTCACGCCGCTGATGCTTTCCTTCTGGGTCCGCAGCGCGGTGAGCACCGCATCGGTGGCCTCGAAGTCGTCCAGGGCATTGGCGCCGGCGACGGCCACGTCGTTGGCGATCCGTGCGTAGCCCTCGGTCACCGAGCTTCCGCTCAGCAGGTCGCTGGCGGCGGCGCTCACCGAGGCCAGACGTCCGGCGTTCGATCCGTCCCCCTGGAGATTCACCATTGAGGCGGCCAACATCGAGGGGGACCCGCTCAACGCCTGGTTGACGGCGATGTCCGCCGCCCCGCGACCATCGAAGAACGTGTTGATCCCCAGGGCGGCCAGCAGGCTCGCCGTGTCCTGGCGGAACTGCTCGCCGTCGTGGCCGAAGGTGAAGCTCAGGCCCACGTCGGCCTGGAACTGCAGCCGGCCGTCCGCGGTGATCGAAGCGGTCACGCCGTCGACCGTGTCGCTGATGTCGGCGGCCAGCGATTCCAGGGTGGTGTCGTCATCGATGCCGTCCAGGTCCACGTTGATCTGATAGGCCACGACCGTGCCCGTAGCGTCGTCGGTGACGGCGATGAAGAAGCTGCCGTTCTCGGGGGAAGAGGGCAGTCCCGTGTCGGGGCTGTTCAGGGCGGCCGCGGTGTCCTTGACGTCGTAGGTTGCGGTGACGTCGGTGAAGCCCGCGAGGCCCTGGCCGTCGGCATGGACGCGGTTGACCTCGAAGATCAGGGCCGTGGCCAGTTCGTCGATGGCGTCGAGCCGCCCGTAGGCGTGCTCATCGCGGGAGGTGATCAAGCCCTCGATCTGACCGCCGCGCACCGCGACCGGCGATCCGCTGTCGGCGAACTGGATAACGGTTCGAGCGAACCGCCCGTCCACCGTCTCTTCGGTGGTCAAGCCGCGGGAGACCCCGCCCATAATCAACGGCTCGGAACCGATGTAGACGTTGATGGTTCCGTCCGACTGGTGGCGCACGTTGATGTCGAACAGTTCGCTCAGTTCGCGCAGGAGGGTGTCGCGCTGGTCCTGAAGGGCGTGGGCCGTTCCGGGCCGCCCGGCCTGGGCCGTGCCGATCTCGCCGTTGAGTTCGGCGATCTGGTCTGCAAGCCGATCGGCCTCGGTGACCAACTCGGCGATCTGGCCGTCGATCTCGTCGCCCAGGTTCTTCAGGTCGGCCCGCAGCGTGGACAGCGAGGAGGCCAACTGGGCGCCGTTGGCCAGAGCGATGTCGCGGAGCCCCAGATCGGTGGGATCGTTCTGGACCGCGTCGAAGCTGTTGAAGAACTCGGTGAGCTGGCTGGAGATGGACGCCCCGGTGGTCTCATCGAAATAGGCTTCGACCCGCCCGATGGACCGCTGCACGGTCGAGGTCGATTCGAGATTTCCGATGGCGGCCCGGAGGCGGTTCTCGAGCGATTCGTCCAGGTTACGCTTGAGTTCGGTCAGGGCCACGCCCGCGCCGGGCTGGAACCCTTCCGGCAGCGCCGGGCCGTGTACGGCCGACAGGCCGCTGGTCTGCCGGGTGTAGTCGGGGTTGCCCGCGTTGGAGACGTTGTTGCCGAGCACCTGCATGGCGCTCTGGTACGTCGCCAAGGCGCTGCGACCGATGTGTAGGGCGGTGTTGACCAGTCCCATGACTCTTATCCCACGGCTTCGAACAATCGCCTGGGGGCCGTCGCGACGGACCGACCGGCGAAGGAGTAGGCGCTGCTGCGATCCGGCGGCGCCGTCACGGCCGACAACACGGTGTCCAGGTGCTCGAGCACGTCGGTGCTGAGGCGTCCGGCGACCCGGTTTCGTCGCTCGATCCGTCGGGCCAGCTCCTGAAGTCGCCCGGCGCTGGCCCGAAGTCGCCGGCCATGCGGAGCCGGGAGCCGTTCGGCCATCTGGGTCGCGGTGAGCCGTCGGGCCTTCTGCGGCGACATGCCGAAGGAGCGCCCGACGCGGTCGGTGAGCACGCGTCGCAGGCCCTCCTTCTCACCGACCTGAGCGACCAGGTCCTGTTCGCGGCCCAGGCACTCGTTCATGCCGGGCACGTCGCAGACGCGCATGCGGTCGATCTTGCGGTCGATGACCTCGGCCAGCTCGCCATGGAGCTTTTCGAGCCGATCCAGCACCATGATCAGTTCATCGCAGTAGTCGGTGTCGCGGTCTTCTTTCACAGGTCACTCTCCCCGCCGTCGCGCCAACGGGCGATGGCCCGCACCTGGTGGTCGAGCTGTCGCACGATGGCGCCGCTGAGGTCGTTGCTTTGGGCCGCTCCCGCCCGCTCGGCGATGATCTGGTCGAGCTGGGCGGCGAAGACCTCTTCGCCGCGACCGCCGTGCCCGTACTTGCCCTGCAGGGTGCTGGCCCGCATGGTCCGCAGCATCGATCCGTAGAACACCGAGCCGACCAACTGGTCGGCCGTCTCCCGCAGGCGGGTTTGCATCCGCCCGACGGTGTCGGTCGTCGCGGTGATCGGTTGAATGGCGCTCAGTGCTGACATCTCTAGTCCCTGACAATCAACCTGGCGTGGAGGGCGCCCATGCCATGAATCTGCGTCAGAATCGAGATCCGATCGTCGATCGGAACGTTCAACCGGTTCAAAGCCTCGAGCAGGTCGGACAGGTTGGTGCCACCCTTGCGGCCGGGGTCCAGGGCGATGAACTGCTGGACCTGCGGCTCGGCCAGGGTGAGCCCGGATTCGTCCTGGATGGTGCTGACCGTGATGGTCAGCCCCCGGTGCGAGACGATCACCGGCGAGACCTTCGCGTTGCCCGAGACGACGATGGTCCCCGAGGTCCGGTTGACCACGACGCGGGCCTCGCCCGAGGAGATGAGCAGCTCGACCTCCTCGATCTGACTGATCCAGTCGGCCGGGTCACCGACCTGCGATTCGGGCACCAGCACGAGCACGTTCTTGAGGTCCGCCGCCAGGGCGACGTGCTCGACGTCCGCGGCCAGAGCCAGGGCCGAATCGATGGCCTGGGCGATCTCCCGGGCCAGCGTCCAGGAGGCATGGTTGTCGTCGATGACCAGGGTGACGTAGGTCTGGTGCGGCTGCACCCAACTGTTGGAGAAGGGCAGATCGCGGCCCGGTGCGGTGAAGGCGTGGACCACGTCCTCGAGAACGACGGCACCGTTCTGGATGGTGCCGCTGGTGGCGATCTGATCGTCGGGCAGCATCACCTTGCCGGCGGCCATGGCGAAGACCGTGTCCACGTTGCGGTCCGGATAGAGCAGGGGAGCCGGCAGCAGCCGACCACCCCGCAGGCTCTTGGCACTGCCGAAGGTGCTGACCTGCACGTCGATCTGGGAGCCCTCGCGGGCGCCGCTCTCCGGCAAGGTGGCTTCCAGGAAAACGATGGCCACGTTCTTGGTGTCCTTCAGTTCTTCCATCGAGGTGACGGGGTTGGCGTAGAAGCCGGACAGAGCCTGGGCGAGAGGCCTCATGGCCATGGCGTAGTCGTCGCCGTCACCGGTGCCGTCCAGCCCGACCACCAGGCCCATGCCGGTCAGGTAGTTGATGCCCTGACCTTTGAGCCGGGTGACGTCGCCCACGCGGGCGGTGACGCTCGCCCGGGCGACGACCGGGAGAATCAGGATCGAGATGGCCACAAACGTCTTATGCACGAATCAGCCCTTCAAATCGGCTTCAGGAAATCCAACAACTGGGGAATCCAACCGCGGGTGGCCGCGTCCTTGATCGCGCCTTCGTTCTGGACGTCGATACGCAGGCCGGCGAGTTGCGTGCTGAGGACGGTGTTGTCCGGCGTCAGGTCCGTGCTGCGGCACTGACCGGTGAGGGTTACTCGGGCGATCTCCTCGTCGTGCTGGACGCGGCTGACGGCCTCGATCACCAGGTTGCCGTTGGGCTTGATGTCGACGATGGTGCCGCTGATCCGGGTGACGAAGAGATCCTCGCGGGTGTTGTCACCCTCGGTCTTGAGTCCCAGGCCGAACTTGTAGTCCACGTTGGGCTTGCCGCGGTAGAAGGTCGTGGCGCCCAGTCCCCCGTCGATGGGCTTGAAGAAGGCCTCCAGCTCGCTCTTGATGTCGAAGTCCTTTTTGGTCTCGAGCTCGGAGTCGGCCTCGAACTTCTTCTGCTGGCGCACGATGATGGTGACGATGTCGTGGACCTTGAACTTTTTGGGCGGCTTCACCTTGACGGCGATCAACGAATGCCGCTCGAGGAGCGGGTTACCGAGCGGTTCGCTGGCCTCACGGGCCGAGGGAGCCTGCGGGCCCGCCGAGGCGGGTTCGGCCCCGGCGACGCGCTTGCTCAGCGACGAAGTCTGGGCCATCGCCTGGGGAGCGAAGGGCAGCATGATCAGCAACACCAGCACCGCAGAGCGGAGTGATCTCATCGTCGTCCTCCCATCTCGGCCAATTGGGGACTCCCTCTGTCTTCGGCCGGTGCGCCGCCCAGGCGCAGCTCGACACGTCGCGGTCCGGTGATCAGCCCGGTCAGGATGCGGCCCTTACGCTCGCTGCTGCGCAATTCCACCAGGTCACCCAGGCTTCCGGTCTCCATGGCCTTGGCGCTGGTCATGATGCTGACCCCGCCGACACTGGAGAACACGTCCACCAACTGTCCGCGCTTGACCAGCGGGACCATCTCCACGTCCTGTCCCTGCAGAGCAGTCCCCGCCGGCAGGAAGCGCTTGGCCCGCTGGCCGATGACCTGGGAGAGATCGCCCAGACCCAGACGCTCGAGCCGGTCGAACTCGATCTCCACCAGGTGCACGCTTTCCGGCCGAATCTCGGCGTGCTGGTTGATCGCCCGTCGTGCCACGACGACGTCGCGGAAGAAGTGAACGATGGGCTGAAGCTCGACCTTCTGCAGCAGTCGTCCCTCGCGGCGGACCTCGACCAGCACGTCGATCAGGCCCAACGGCCGACCCGAACGACGACGAACCGCAAACGAATACTGGGGGCCGGCAAGATCGAGCACGCCACCGGCCCGCGGTCCGAAGTCGACCTGCACGCGGCCTCCGTAGCGCGACAGCTCGTCCTCGAAGTACACGACGACCGCGTCGCGGAGCGTCTGAGGTTCGACGACCTCGGAAGCTCCGTCAGACGCCGCGGCTGCCGCTGCTGTTTCGACCGGTGCGGCCGACAGGACTCTCGGGCGGGTCACGCCGCACTCGACGGCACCCTTCACGATGGTGCGGGCCATGTTAATGTCAGCGGCGGTGAGGACCTCGCGCAGTTCGCGCAGCGTAATGACCGTCGATCCGCCCTGAGGAGGTGAGGGAACCACGACGAGGTCCCTCAACCGCTCATGCGTCTCGGCGTTGAAGTTGGACAGCTCGCACAGGTCGCCGACCTGTACCTGGTCCTGCACCACGACGGCCGTGGGCCACAGCCGAACGGTCGGCTGGACCGGGGGCGTGGTCGACGGCCGCGGGCCGGCCAGGCAGACCGAGGGTGCGAACGCCAGGGCGATCAGCCCCAACGCCACCCGCAATCCTCCGCCGCTCCCCGGCTTGTCGCACTCCTTGCTGTTCATCATTGCATCCTGCGTGATGTCAGGCGCGAGTCACTAGAATCTCCTCAGGTTGCTGACCACCTGCAGCGCCTGGTCGGCGCTCTGGATCGACTGGCTGTTCAACTCGAAGGCCCGCTGGGTCTGAATGAGGTCGATCAACTCGCGAACGGGATCGACGTTGCTGCCCTCGAGCATGCCCTGCTGGATGGCCCCCAGGCCGTCCTCCTGTGGATCGCCCGTGATGGGGGCGCCGGAGGCATCGGTTTCGGTGTAGAGGTTGCGTCCGATCTGCCGCAGTCCCTCGGAATTGACGAAGCGGGCCAGCTCGACCTGTCCGACCGTGGACAGCACCGATGAGCCGGTCTGTTTGACCTGCACCTCGCCGTTGCGCCCGACGACGATCTGAGTGACGTCGTCGGGAATGGTGATCTGCGGCTCCAGGCGGGCCCCCTCCGTGTTGCCCAGCACGACGTTGCCCTCGGCGTTGATGGTGAAGTTGCCGGCCCGCGTGTAGGCCGTGACCTCCTGGCCGTTGTCGATGGCCGAGACCTGGAAGAAGCCGTCTCCCTCGATGGCCAGGTCGAGCGGCCGATCGGTCTGGTCTCGCGGTCCCTGCTGGAAATTGAGCTGGGTGCCGGAGATCTGCACGCCCAGGCCGATCTGGATGCCGTGGGGGATGGGCTCGTCGTCCGCGTTGGGCGTTCCGGGCTCGCGCTTGATCTGGTAGAGGAGGTCCTCGAAGTTGACCCGCGAGCGCTTGAAGCCGACCGTGTTGACGTTGGCCAGATTGTTGGCCACGACGTCCAACTTGTTGTCCAGGGCCTTCATGCCCGAGGCGGCGGCATGCAATGCCGTGATTGCCATTGCGATCAGCTCCTATCCGATGCGCCCGACCCGGGAGACGGCCTGCCCGATCGTGCTGTCCTGTAGCGAGATCATGTTGGCGTTGAGCTGGTAGGCCCGTGAGACCTCGATCATGCTGGCCAGACCCCCGATGGGGTTCACGGTGCTCTGTTCAACGTGGCCGGCCAGAACGCTGCTCCGCTGGGCCGGTCCGACGCGGCCACCGGTCGCCTGGAAGAGGTTGGCGCCGACCTTGCGCAGGTTGTCGCGGTCGTCGAACTCGGCCAGGCCGAGCTTGCCGACAACGGTAGTGCCCTGCCGAATAGTCCCGTCCGCGGCGATCCGCGGCCGACCGGCCGTCGCCGGGAGCAGAACGATCGGCGCACCGGCGTCGTCGAGCACCTTGGCCCGACCGCCGTTGGCCACCATGACCAGTTCGTTGTCGGCGTTGGTGGTGAAGCGGCCGTCGCGCGTGTAGCGGAGGTCATCGCCCACGCGCACCGCGAAGAACCCGTCACCGTCGATCGCGGCGTCCAGGGGGTTATGGGTCTGCGTAACGGGCCCCTGAGCGAAGCTGTGGTAGGTCGGCGCGACGAAGGAGCCGCCCGACAAGCCGTCCATCGCACCGAACAACGAATCGCCGACCGTGGATCCGCCTTCCGGGCCGGCGCCTTCCACGGCGCGCTCGCGAATGACGGCCAGGTCCTGCTTGAAGCCGACCGTGTTGGCGTTGGCCAGGTTGTTGGCCAGGACGTCCTGGCGATACTCGTTCGCCTGCATCCCGGCGGCGGATAGCCACAGTCCGTAGGTCATCGCCCGTCGCTCCGCGTGATCGACCGATGGCGCTGTGCAGGTGTGCCGGCGGTCCGGGCCGCGGCTTCCACCAGGTAGACGGCCAGCGCCCGCCGGGCGGCCCGCTGAACCATGCCGCCCAACTCCGCCCAATCGCGAGGACGGACCTCGATCGACGGAAAATCTGTAGCAGCGCACTTCGGTCTCATCACACACCTGGCGCGGTTGCCTGATGACAAACCGCGTCCCTTGACGGATCAACCAGGACAGTCCGTGTGCCAGAGACCCCGCGCCGCGCGGTCCGGCGGGGAGCCCACCGGAGGGCCGGGAAACGCAACTCTTTATGGGTCAGCGGGTTACAGACGGCAACAATCTGAAATGTGGACCGGTCCGCCAAGCATCAGCGCCGGCCGCGAGGCGCAAGACCTGCCGCGGCGGCGGCAACTACTGCCGGTCGTGCAACCGCCGGACCGCCTGGACAAACGCCCGGCCGCGGTCCTCGTAGTTGACGAACTCGCCGTAGCTGGGTGCGCCGGGTGACAGCAGAATGACACCGCCGGCGGGCGCATTTTGATGAGCACGTTCGACGGCGTCGGTCAGGTCGGACGCAACCTCGACGACCGGGCGCCCCCGGGCACCGCGAGCGGCCGTCAACGCCCGGGCGATCACCGGTCCGCTTTGGGCCATACAAACGACCGCCTTTGCTCGGTCGATCAGGGCCTGGAGCAGGGGGGCGATGTCGTCACCACGGTCCTGGCCCCCGACGATCGCGATCACCGGTTGATCGAACGACGCCAGGGCGGTGGCCGTCCCGGCGGGCGTGGTGGATTTGGAGTCGTTGAAGTAGTCGACGCCGCCGAACGCGCCAACGTGTTGCAGCCGATGGGGCAGACCGGGGAATCCGGCCATGCGGTCGCGGGCCACGTTCTGCTCGACGCCCAACAGGCGGGCGACGGTCGCGGCACAGGCCGCGTTGGCCTGATTGTGGGGGCCTGGGATGAGCAACCCGAACGGTTCCGAGGGTTGCGGTACGAACAACAGCCGCGCTCGGGTTCGCTCTGCGATTGCCTCGACAGCCTTTCGGAGCGCCGCATCGTGAGCACCGACGACCGCGAGGCTGCCGGGCTCCTGCAATCGAAACAGGTTCAGCTTGGCGGACAGGTAAGCCTGAAAGTCGCCGTGCCGGTCCAGATGGTTCGGCCAGGCGTTCGTGATCAAGGCGACGTGAACGCCGCGCTTCGTACGGGCGAAGGTATCCAACTGGAAGCTGGACAGCTCCAGGATGACGAGATCGCTCCTGCCGATGTCGTCCAGGTCGCCCAGCAGGGACCGGCCGACGTTGCCGCCGAACCAGACACGGCGGTCGCCCGTAGTCAACGGCTGCAAGGCCTCAAACAGCAGGGCGCAAGTCGTGCTCTTGCCGGCCGTTCCGGTGACGCCGATCACGCGCCCAGGGCAGCGCTCCAGAAACAGGTTGATCTCCGTGGTCCACGGAGTCCCGCGCTCTACGATACGGGCGAAGAACGCGCTGCTGCGTCGGTCAACCGCCGGGTTGACCACGACGAGGTCGGCGCGGTCCAGGTCGCGATCGTCGTGCCGGCCGAGGTGGAAGGTGATATCGCAGTCGGCCAGCTCCGCGACCGAATCGGCCAGGGCGCTTTGCGGCGCCGAATCAGTGACGGTGACCGTGGCACCGTGCCGGCAGAGCCAGCGACAGACGCCCACGCCGCCACCGAAGCGGCCCAGACCCATGACCAACACGTTGCGGTCATTGAACTGCGAACCTGGCCCGCACTCGCTGTCGCCGGTTTCCACGTCGCTCTCGACCACTCCCACATCCGAGATACCGCAGCCACCCGGAAGTCCCGTCCAGGCCCGGCGTACAACTCCGCGACGGTTCGTCCCACCACACGGCGCGGACGCTCGAACGGTTGACCCGCAGCACTAGTCCGGCACGATTGACGCCACGGCCGCAACGAAATCCCGGCAGGCGTGCTCGACGCATCGCTCCCACTGGGAAGCGTACATCTGCGTGTATTTCGTGTCTTCGTAGGCGTAGAGCACGCTGCGGGAGGCGTTGACCAGGGCGCCGGTTCCGTCCGGCTTGAAGCAATTCCTGATCTGCTCGGCCGTCTTGCCCTGAGCACCGAAGCCGGGGACCAGAAACATGCAATTGGGCATCGCCGCCCGGAGCTTCCGGGTGGAGGTCTCGTCGCGCGGGGACACCACCGCGCCCAACAGGCTGTACCCGCTGTCCCCCAGGAGCCCGTCGCCGCCGGCCCAGGTGTTGACCAGCGCGGCGACGCGCTCGCCCACCGTTGTCCCGTCCGCCAGGGTCAGCCCTTGCACCTCGATGGCCGACGGGTTGCTGGTCTGAACCAGGGCGAACAGGCCCTTGGACTGCTCGCGGGCGACTTCGAGAAAGGGCTTGATTCCGTCGAGACCGAAGTAGGGGTTCACCGTGATTGCGTCGGGAGCGACGAGACCGTCGAGAGCCGCGAAATCGGGATCGGACAGGTGGCCCCGGGCATACAGACCGCTGGAATGGCCGATGTCGGCGCGTTTCACGTCGCCGATGACAATGAGTTTCGCAGCGGAGGCCTCGCGGACCAGGTCAAAGTAGGCTTCGACGCCGTCCGTGTAGTAGCGCTCGAAGAAGGCCGAGTTGATCTTAACGGCCGGCACGATCGGGGCAACGATCCGAATGACCGCCCGGCAGAACTCGCGGACCGCATCCAGAACCGACTCGAGGTCGCGGGCGTCATCGAGCCCGGCCCGCGCGGTGAGATCGGCCGGCAAACGCTGGTACACGGGATCCAGGCCGACGCACACGGGGGCGCCTTTGGCCCGGATAGCGGCAAGTAGACGGTCTGCAAAATGCGCGGACACCGGACGTCCTCTCGATGCCAAGGTAAATGCCACCCGCCAACGAAGCGGTCGTGGTTTCGACGGCGACCGGAATGGTACCGGCTGGCTGGCGCGTGACAAGCCGTGCGCCGAGGTGGGACTTCCATCGGGCCGTCCCGATCCCGAACGGGGCGCCGGCTGCCGCGAAGGTGCCTGGCTCGTCGTGGGGCGGGTCCGCAGACAGGTCGGGCGGCGGGCAAAGGCGAATGCGGCCGAGGTCCCACCCGGCAGGCGGGTAGGGGGAGCGTGGCCGGCTAGGAGCCCAGGGACCGTCCCTGCCACTCGAAGTGGGAGGTCAGGCCGCCGCGGAGCGGCCTCTTGCGTTTCTTCTTCCTGGCCTGTTCCTTCTTGGGAGGCGGTGGGGCAGCCGCCTTCTGGGACGGGGCCGCGTCGGCGGGCTTGAGTGACAGTGAGATCCGTCGCTGGTCCGCGTCGACGCTCAACACGCGGACCTCGACCTCCTGCCTGGGCTGGACGACCTCCTCGCACTTGCCGATTCGTTTGTCGGAGAGTTCGGAGATGTGGGCCAATCCCTCGACGCCCGGGGCCAGTTGAATGAAGGCGCCGAAGTCCATGCACTTGGTGACCGTGCCGGTGTGGACGGATTCCTTGGGGAACCGTTCGGAGACACCGTCCCAGGGGTCGGGCTCGACCTGCTTGATGCTCAGGGCGATGCGCCTCCGATCGGGCTCCAGGCGAATGATGACGGCCTCGACCAACTGCCCCACCTGGAGTACCTGCGAGGCCTTGACGATACGCGACCAGCTCATCTCGCTCAGGGGGATCAAGCCCTCGACGCCTTCCTCCAACTCGACGAAGGCGCCGAACTTTTCCAGGCGCAGCACCCGGACGGTGACGTTGGCGTCCAGGGTGTACTTTTCGGTGACGGTGCCCCACGGATCGGGCGCCACATGCTTGAGCCCCAGCGAGACCTTCTCCCGCTCGCGATTGACCTTCAGGATCTTGACCTCGACTTCCTGGCCGGGCTGAACCACGTCGCTGACCTTCTCGACCTGACCGTAGCTCAGGTCGCTGATGTGGATCAGGCCGTCCACGCCACCGAGATCGACGAAGGCGCCGAAGTCGGTCAGGTTCCCGACCACGCCTTTGCGAATCTGGCCCTCGGCCAGGCCGTCCAGGAGTTCGGCTCTCTGCTTCTGCTGCTCCTTCTCGAGGTACTTGCGCCGGCTGACCAGGACGCTGCCGGCCCGCCGGTTCAACTCGATGATCTGGCAGGGGACCTTCTGGCCGATGAAGACGGAGATGTCCCTGATGTGGGCGACGTCGACCTGTGAAGCGGGCATGAACCCTCGGATCCCGTTGAGGTTGATCTCCAGCCCGCCTTTGTTCATCCCGGTGATGCGTCCCTCGACGAGCTCCCCGACCTCCATGGACTCCCAACAGGCCTCCCG
>DATKXO010000264.1:0-3136 GCA_035528995.1 Phycisphaerae bacterium
TAATTCTCGAACCAGAACATCGCGTCGCCCTTCCACATCTCGGCGTCTACGTGGTTGTAGCCGAACCGATTGTCGGAGGCGACGCCGGTGCTCCCGGTGGAGAACTCGGCACAGTATTCCGCCGTGTCAGTGTCGTAGTTGATGATGCAGTTGTCATGCAGGTTCATGCCGACAGCGGCGACGGCATCGTGCATGATGACGGAGTTGCTGGAGTCTACATACCAGTAGTTATTGCAGATTTCCGCGTTGTTCGTGGACCCCGCGAAGACGAGCGATCCGCTCAGCGTTCCGGCCGCCCCGATGAACCGGCAGTTCTTGATCGTCAGGTCGGTCACGGTGGTCGCGATGCTGGCGTGGATCAGGAACTCAAACGTGGCGCTCGTGTCCCTGAATTGCAGGCCGTCGAGGGTCAGGCCGTCCCCGCCCGCCGCTATGGTGAAGCCGGTTGTTACGCCGGTCTCGAAGTTGGCCACGAACCGGATGTTCTTGATCGTGACGTTCGCCTGGCTCACGGTGACGGAACCGGCCGCGGCCGTGAAGGAAATCGTCGGCAGCATGTTGCCGTGCCCGAGCCCGATGATGCTGATGCCGGCCACGTCGCAGTTGATGCCGGTCGCGGCTATGACGTTCTCGATGTGCCCCGGCATGACGTAGATGATGTCGCCCTGCGAAGCGGTGCAGAGCCCGATCGCATAGTCGATGGTAGCGCAGGGCGTGTCGGGGCTGTGCCCGGCCCCGAGATTGTCCGCCGCCGCCGTAACGGTCGATCCGACGTAGAACCTCGCGCCGGTGCTGATGTCCATGTTCTCGACGCTGAATCCGCCGCCCGCTTGCTTGCGGCTGAAGATCGCGGTGTGTGTTCCAGTTGCCATTCCTGGGTCTCCTAGTTGGTGCCAGTGTGAGGCGTCTACGGGATCGTGTGCGTGGCCACCGGCATGACGCGGCCGGCCTCGCCGATTGTGTTGCTCATGTAGTTCTCGAACCAGAACATCGCGTCGCCGAGGAAGACCTCGGCGTTGTTCTTGTTGTAGCCCAGGCGGTTGTCGTGCAGGGCCCCGGTCGAGCCCGTCTTGAACTCCACGCAATACCCGGCCGCGCCAGTGTCCTTGTTGACTACCGTGTTGTGGTGGAAGTACATATTGATGGCGGCCAGGGCCGAGTGGTTGATCGTGCTGTCGCTGGAGTCGACGTCCCAGACGTTGTACGCCATCTCGCAGTTCGTGCTCGCTCCAGCGAACAGGAAGGACTCGCTCATGGTCCCGGCCAGGCCATGGAAGCTGCAATTCGTCACGAGCAGGTCTGTGATGCTGGCCGCGACGGTGGCGTGAATCAGGAACTCCAGGTTCGTCGTAGTGTCACGGAACTGCAAGCGATCCATTGTGAGGCCGAGCGCCGTGTCGGCGATCGTGAAGGCGGTCGTTACGCCAGTCGCGAACCCGGCGACGAATCGCAGGTTGCGGAACAGCACGTTCGCGGCGGCTACCGTGACCGAGCCCTCGGCGGCGGTGGACGTGATCGTGGGGATCAGGTTGCCTTCGCCGAGGCCGATGATCGAGATGCCCGCCACGTCCACGTTGATGCTCGTCGCCGCCGTGATGTTCTCGGCGTGGCCGGGCAATACGTAGATGATGTCGCCGGCCGACGCCTCGCAGTACGCGATCGCATAGTCGATGGTCGCGAACGGGGTGTCGGGGTTGCGGCCGGCGTCCGCCGCGTTGGTGGCACCAGTCACGGTAGAGCCGACGTAGAAGCGGGCTCCGGTCGTGATGTCGGCCGACTCGATGGCGAACAGGCTGTTCGGCTGAGTCCGACCGAATAATGCGGTATGCGTTCCGATTGCCATTCCTGGGTACTCCTATCTTGTAGGCCAGTGTGAGGCCCGGCCAGGGCAGGTAGGGGAAAGGAGGAAAACCCTACCTGCCAGGCCGGTCTGTTGTGCTTATCAGGCCGTCACGTCCGCCGTGAGGCCGCTGTACTTGAACCGCCCGGGGGCGATGATGTAGACCACCGCGAACTCGTCGCTGGCGGCGTCCGCCGTGATGCCGGCCGAGAAGTGCGTGTAGACCACGCCGGCCGCCGCTCCCGCCTGGGCGACCTGCTCCGCGCTAACCTCGGCGAAACGCCAGTCGCCCACGGCGTCGACGGTCGTCGGGGCCGTGAACATCTTCAGGGCGGCAGCGTCCGCTCCCGCAGAACTGCTGGCAATGTAGATGCCGCCGCTCGTGAGGCCGGTCCCGGCCGCGAACATCACGCCGATCATCACGTTCTCGACATCCTCCAGGGCCTGCCAGGAGGTGTAGTGCAGGACGTTGGAGTTCGCGTCGTCGTCGTCGTACATCAGCATTTTGAGACGGCTGCTGAGTCGTTCTCTGCCTTGTGCAGTTGCCATGTTGTGCTCCTATCTCGTTGTTGGTCGGCGACGCTTACGCGCGCTCGTTCAGCGTCACGAACGGGCTGAGGGTCACGGTCGATTTCTTCGGCGTCAGCACCGCACGCCACCACGGGCAGCCGTCGTTCCGCATCGTCACCCGGAACGCCCGCTCGTTGTTCAGGAACCGGACGTGGATCGACTCGTCAGAGCGGAGGGGCTGGTAGGTGCCTTCCACGTACTCGCCCCAGTTGCCCAGGATGATGTCGCCCTTGTCGCCGAGCGTCGAAACGAACTCCGTCGCGATGGCGGGACGGCCGAGGATCGTGTCCGGGTGATCTTCCCGGGCGGAGGTCTGCCAGACCGGGGAACCGGCGGCGCCGACGGAAACGCTCATCTGCATGAGCTGGGGGAGGGCGTCGTGGTTGTACAACCAGATCGCCTGCCCGTACCGCCAGCAGCGGGACCGCATCTTGATGATGTTCTCGTACACGATGGTATCGGCCGCCTGGCCGGTTTCCTTCGTGATCGAGACCAGCGAGCCGCAGTTGAGAACGCCGAGGTACTCGCCGATGCCGGTGCCGTTGATCCGCTCGTCCATCAGCTTGGCGCCGATCTCATCATTGAAGCCGGCGGCCAGCAGGGCGGCGAAGGAAACGGGGGAGTCCGTCAGGATCTCCTCGGAGGCGTACGCCACGCCCATCAGGGAGTGGGCGTTCAGTTCGACCTGCTCGAAGGACATGCGGCTCGCCGTCACGGCGGCCGTTT
>DATKXO010000265.1:0-8293 GCA_035528995.1 Phycisphaerae bacterium
CCAGGATGCCCAGCACGATGACCACGATCAGTACCTCGACCAACGTAAAGGCGGTGCGCTTTCGTCGAACCGGGCTCATTGTGCGCCTCCAAAACGGATCATGTGCCGCCTACTCTCGACGCGGGCCGACGCGTGTACGCCAAGCCCCCTGCTCCGCCCTGGCAGAACGCAGCGGCACGGTTACCGGGCGACACCCGACCGGCGCAATATCGGACACCGCACCGGACCGCTTGAGGTACCAGATTATGGAACCTTCCCCACGCGGATGTGACGGGCAGCGTCGCGTCGGCGGGCCGGGATGGGCGGCGGTTATCGGTCCAGCGAAGCCGTTCGCTGCGGGACGGATGCCGCCCGGAGGGCACGTGCTTCTGTCGGCTCACGCGGGGCTGCGGCGTCCCCGGGACGGTGAGCAGTCTGCCGGACATTGGCGGCCCGTGCGGTCCAGGCCCGCCCCGCTATTGGCAGGACGCCGATCATCAAGGCAATCGACGCGAAGACGGCGGCCAAGCGGCGGCGCCGGGTCCGCAAAGAGTAGCCCGGCTCGTGGATGATGGTGACTCCGCCCAGGCCCACCAGCGAGACGGCGCAGGCGGCCATGAATACGAAGGGCCGCTCAGCGACCGTGATCGGTCGCACGAAAGCAAACGCCGCGACTGCCCAGGCGGCGAGCGTAACGGAGAACAGCCAGGCGCTGCCCGCGCCGCGGTGGCCGACACGACGCAGGACCGACATGTGGCCATAGGCCACGGCAAAGCCCATCAGGAAGCCGCAGACCAACCCCGCCGCCATCAGAGCGATCCACGGGAACAGGCCGTCCGCCCGTGCGCCGCTCCAAAGAAGCGGTGCCGCCGCCGCGACGAACATGCCCATCCCGCCGGCGACACAAGCCACACCCAAGCCTCCGCCCGAGTGCGACCGAGACGAACCCGAGCGTTCGCACACGATCATCCCGAGCCCGAGGGCAACGACCTGCAACAGGACCGGCGTGGTGATTCCTCCAGGCAGCACGGCCCCACACCACCGACTGGCAACGTGAGGCCAGACCACCACGACTACGGCCGTGCTGGCGGCCAACCAGACGACCGTGCACCGGATCAGCGCCGGGTAGCGATCGCGCAGATCAGGGACAGACCGCGGCTGGAGGCCGACTCGAGGCGCGGCAGGGCCCGGGCTACGACCCAGTTGTTGTGTGGATGACACCGAAGCCAGCAGCAAAGGAACCGCGGCAGCCAGGCATAGCCCGTCCGCACGAACATCGACCCGGCCGAGCAACCGCACCACCACCAGGGCGACGCCGACTCCAATGACGGCCCACCCGAGCGTCGAGACACATCGGATTCGTCCGTGCCCGGCCAGACGTGCGGCGCAGCCCAGAGCCATGCCGGTCAACGCACCGCCCGGCAGGGTAATCGCGACCACCGCAAGCAACTGCACGAACGCCCGGGAGGAATCAGACCAGAGGAACCGGGCTTCCATCCACCGATAGCCCGCCTCCACTAGGGGCGTCCATAGCGGTAAGACGGCCACCGCCAGTCCTGCGAGCAGGGCGACCAGTGCCAGCACGGCCCACAGCAGCGCCTGGTCATCGCGGAAGGTCAGCCGTTCCGCGGCCGCACCACCGCGAGTCCGGGCCAGGAATCGGGCCAGCCGATCGGGAAGCAAGGGACCCAGTGCGAAACAGAGAAGTCCCCCGGCAATCACCACACGCGGCGTCGCGCCGGGCTCGAAGAGGGCCGTCAGGCGGCCGACCAGTCCGGCCAGAAGCAGACCGGCCGCCAAGCCGACGAGGGCCGCCGCAGCGCCGCACCTGTCCGGCAGAAGTGTGCGGCCTGCAAGACGCTCGTCGCTCGATACGGAACCGGCCAATTGATCGTTGCGATCGCTCATTCTGGGGCCTCATGCCCACTGGGCGACCAGAGAGCGTGGCTGGCGATGAATCCGTTCGCCCGCCAGGCGATCATTCTTCCGCGATCGTGGTGCTGGCGGCGTCGAACAACCGCCGTCCGCCCTCGTCCAACTGTACCACGAGCGACGCGGTCGGGTCCACGTCGATCACGTGGCCGGTGTAGACCTTGCCGGCGTGGTGTAGTCGAACGCGCTGACCCAGCGGCGCGGCCCGGTTGAGCCAAGCCCGTCGCACGACGTCACCGGTGCAGGCCGACGCGTCGGCGTACCAGCGGTCGAGTTCCACGAGCACGGCCCGGGACAAGGCGCACCGGTCGATGGGCCCGCCGGCGATCAGGTCCAATGACGTGGCCCGATCGCGCAGTTCCTCGGGGAAATGGCGTCGATGTTGCAGGCAGTTGATGCCCAGCCCCACCACGTAGGCGGTAGTGGCGAGGGGCGCAGTCGCCTCCGCGGGCGTGGGCTCGGGCCCGCACGTGCGCGACTCGACCAATATCCCGCCGAGCTTGCGGCCCTCATAGACCAGATCGTTGGGCCACTTGATCTGGATCCGCACGTCGGTCGCGCGAGCCACGGCGTCACAACAAGCCACGGCCGCCGCCAGGCCCAACTGGGCCCCTCGGACGCCCGGGCCGTCGGCAGCGCCCGTGCCCGGCTCCAACAGGAGCACGCTGGCCAGGATGCTCGCCCCCCGCGGCGAAAGCCAGTCGCGACCGAGCCGGCCCCGGCCTCGCGACTGGTGCTCCGCGAGAATCACCAGACCGTCGGCCTCCGGGTCGTTCAATCGTGCCCAGGCCGAATCGTTCGTACTCGAGACCGAGTCCAGGATGCGTACGTTGGGACCCGGCACCGTCGCCCGCCCTACCCGGCGAAGGGACAGCCCGGAGACAATCCGCTCCAGATGCAGTCGGCCACGCTCCACGGGCACCAGCTTAACAAGCCGGCATCCGAGACCCAACCTCCGCTGGTCCCGCACCCATTGCCCAGACTGTCCCCGCGGCACCGCGCGGGATCGCGGATTCGGCGCTTGCAAACGCCGGGCAATGGGGCCAACATATGGCCACGATCCGGAACGAAGGCGTGCCTGGTTGGGAGATCCGCCGTGCCCACCGCCGAGCAGCTCCTGAAACACAAGGGAGAGAAGGTCGTCACCGTGGACAAGGGGGCCAGTGTGCTCGAGGCCGCCAAGGCCATGAATGACCACCGCATCGGTGCCGTCATCGTCACCAGCGTGGACCAGGCGGTGGGCATCTTCACCGAGCGCGACATCCTGACCCGCGTGGTGGTCACCCAACGCAGCGTCACCGAAACCAAGGTCGGCGACGTGATGACCAGCTCGATGGCCTGTTGCACCCGGGCCACCAAGCTGACCGAGTGCAAGGCCGTCATGACCGACAAGAAGATCCGGCACCTGCCGGTGGTCGAGGAGGGCAAGCTCTACGGCATCATCTCCAGCGGAGACATCCTGGCGAACGAAGTGGCCCACCAGGAAAACACGATCCAGTATCTCAGCGAGTATCTGTACGGACGGAGCTGACGACGCACCGTGAACCGCTCAAGAACAGATCGGCAGCAGTTCCTGGTCTGCCTGGCTCTGCCGGCCCTGGTCGCCGGGGCCTGCGTGACGGCCGGGTGCGTCCGCAGAACACTGACCATCAACACGGAGCCGGCCGGGGCGCTGGTCTTCCTCAACGACGAGGAGATCGGGCGCTCCCCGGTCAGCACGGACTTCACCTGGTACGGCGATTACGACGTCATCATCCGGCACCAGGGCTATGAGACCCTCGGTACTCACGTGAACGTGCCGCCCCCCTGGTACCAGCTCCCGCCGATCGACTTCGTGGCCGAGGTCCTCTGGCCCGGGCACATCGTCGATGCCCGCAGCTACGACTTCGCCCTGGCACCGGCCGAACCGCCCGATCGCGAAACGCTGATCGAGCGTGCCGAAGCCCTCCGCGATCGCGCTCTGACCGAGTCGCAGTAGCCCATCACCGGCGAAACACGGAACCCCTCAGGCGCCTGCCGATGCGGCTCGGGTAGCGCAGGGCTCCGGCCCAACCGCGCGGGCCGCCGGCTGCACGCCCATCGCTAAGGCACGGCATCCGTCGCGTTTTCCGTTTTCACTTCATACGCTCACTGACTCGGGCACAGGTAAAGTGCCACATGACCGCTTTTTTTTTTGTGAATGTTCACCTTGACTGATCGACATTGCGAAGTATACTTAAAATGTTCACTGGCGCGCGTCGGGCGCGCCTCGGTTCAGAGCACATCAGCCACTGCCAAGGAGCCATGTCATGTCCAGGTTTACTGTCTGCGTCGCGTTGCTCGCACTCACGCTGCCCTGCCTCGGGCAGGACCCGATCCAGTCAACAGAGACACAGGTCAAACTGCTTTCCGACGTGCTACCACCTTCGCTCGCCGACTTCATTAAACGGAGCGGCGCCGACAGGGCCGTGGACGAGGTAGCAGCCGACAGACTGGAGAGCCTGGCATCGGGCGACGCCGATGCGGCGACGATCGTCGAGGTTTTTCGGCCCACGGCCTACACTCGTCTTTCCGGGCCGGTGACGTTCATCGAACAGGCAGCTCCGGCGAAGCCCGGAGGTGACGCGGAGCCGCAGGCACGGACCCTCCTGCTGGCCGTTGCCGACGTCTGCCTGAGCGAAGATGCTGAGGTCGCCTACGGCGAGGAACTCCACCTTGGTGACGTGGTCAAGGCCGGCGCCGTTCTCAACGCCGGCCAGACGGCCGTACTCGTGGAGACCGCCTTTGAGGAGCTTATTGTGCTGCCCGCCGGCGGTGTCATTGTGGGCCGGTGTCTCACGGAGTGCAGTGTCGGGTGCGTGCAGGGGTATTACGCGTGCTGCACCGAACGTCAGGGGTGCGCCATGTGCAAGTGTGCTCCGAACGGCACCTCGGAGCAGTGCGACGCCGGCGGACCGAACGCCGAGAGTTGCTCCGCCAGCGTTGTGCGCATACAGGCGAGTGAAACCGACGAGTGAGTGTCGTCTATCTTAACAGATGCGGTCGGTTAGATCGTTCGTGTGAAAGCGAAACCGTCGCAAGCGTGAAATCCTACCCGCTCTCCCAACCGTTGTTACAGGCCTGAAACGCCAGGCCGGCGGCACCCATGACGCCCGCGTCGTTGCCCAACTCAGCCAATACCACCTGCGGCAGGTCGTCCGCCAGGGACCAGACCTGCTCGCGAAGGTGTCGGTGCACACCCTCGATCAGGATATCACCGGCGGCGCTCATCCCGCCGCCCAGGACGATCATCTCCGGGTTGAAACAGTGCTGGACATTGATGCAGGCGATGGCCAGGTAACGGCAGGCGTCGTCCCAGATGCGCATGGCCAGCCCATCCCGTGCCCGGGCGGCCTCGACGACGTCCCGGCTGGTGATGGCAGCGATCTTCTCCGGGGAACCGGCCAGCGGATGGTCGGCGATCGGTCCCAGTTCCTCCCGCATTCTCCGGGCGACACTCTCGGCCGAGGCGTACTGTTCCAGGCAGCCGCGTTGCCCACAGGGGCAGGACCTGCCACCGGGCTCGACGATCCAGTGACCCAGCTCCGCGGCGTTCTCGAAGTGCCCGTGCAGCAACCGGCCGCCCAAGATGATGCCGGCGCCGACGCCCGTGCCCAGGGTGAGCATGACCATGTACTGGACGTTGCGACCCGCCCCGGCCCAGAACTCGCCGTAGGTGGCCGCGTTTCCGTCGTTGTCGAATACCGCCGACATCCCGGTCCGGCGGGCCAACTCATCACGGATAGGGACGTTCTCGAAGGTGGGCAGGTTGGCGGCCTTGAAGATGATCCCGCGGCGCGGACTCAGCGGCCCCGGGGCGCCGATGCCGAGGCCGATCACGGAAGTACGGTCCACTTTGCCCTTGGCGATAACCTGGTCGGCGGCGTCGGCCATGTCGGCCAGCACGGTTTGGGCGTCGCGCGTCGCTCCGGTCGGACGCGACGCCTTGACGACGATCCGGGCGTCATCACCAATCAGAGCCGCCTTGATATCCGTCCCGCCGAGGTCCAGTCCGACCGCGTAGCTCCGACTCATCGCATCCTCGTTACCTCGCCGCGCCTCGATCAACGCCCGCCTCAGTCGTCGTTCCCCTCGGCCACGAACACCACACCGGCGTAGCCGACCGAGTCGTCGGTCAGGCGTGAGGGCATGACGTCGTAGCTGGTGGTGTGGGCGAGCAGCACCCCTTTGGTTGCGCCAAGCCGCCTGACGGCCGCCATTGTCGCGGCCACGGCACCCGCCCCGCATGCGTTGTGATGCTCGGCCGCCTCGGGCACGATCTCCTCGGCCTCGAGGGCCAGCATCAGGTCGATCATCCGCCGGTCGTTCACCTCTTTAGCCCAGGTGATCCCCTCCGACCCGCGCCCCTGAGAGACCATGCCGTACGACGGACCGTAATGCGTCAGGTCCGTGGACCCCACGACGATCGCGTCGCAGCGGTAGGACTCGATCGTGCCGCCCACCGCCTCGCCGACCTCGACCGCCGCGGCCGTCGGAGGCACGAGGATCGGGACGACGCGGCAGTCGGGCATGACCCGCTGGAGCAGCGGCAGTTGAACCTCGATGGAATGCTCCCGCTCGTGAGCGTAAGGGTCGTTCACGATCAGGCTGGTGTGGCCGCAAATGCGCTCGGCCAGCCGGTCGTCCACCTCGACCGGACCCAGGGGGCTGTTCCAGCGGCCCGATCCGAAGAGCCAGGCCTGCCGGCCGCGGCGGTGATGCACCGCGCCGAACAGCACAACGGTCGCCGGACGGCGATACGCCCCCAAGGTGGCAAACACTTCGCCCGCAACCGCACCGCTGAAGGTCCACCCCGCATGCGGAACGATCCCGCCCAGCAGCCGACCCTCACCTATGGCCGTGCGCTCTGCCGCGACCGTAAGGCCGGCCGCCTCTTGCTCACACTGCTGCAATGAGCCCGGATAAAACCTGCCTGCCTCTGCCGGTTCGCGGATCATCACGGCTCGCACCTCTTGTCCCGCCAAGGGCTCCCCCCTGCTACCAAGAATTGACCCGACAGGAGTTTGCACTATAGTGCGTTTGCGATGTCGGGAGAAGAGGTCAGAATTCGCCGGGGCGCTGGAAGACTCGGCTTGGCGCGGCCCGCGGGGCAGATCAATCCGTCCGGCAGAGCCCCGAAATGTCGCCGAGGAGCCGTGAAAGGATGTTCAACATGGTTCGCTACGTTTCCATCATCAGCCTGCTGATCGGAGCCACCGCGGTCGCGACGGCGCAGGCCGCTACCGTGTCGACCGGGATCGTGACGGCGGTTTCGTCCCCCGTGCCGGCCGGGTCCACCGTCCCGTATGAGATTCACCTGGTCATTTCGGACGTCGGTGACGCGTTTCAGCCGGAGGGGCTTTGCCTGTTCGCCCTGGACCTGAGCAGCGACCTGGGCGTGGAGCAGCCGCGGCTACAGGCTTTCTCGCTGGACGTGGCCTCCAGTTTCACCGCGACCGCCCCCCAGTTCGGCACCCCCAACTCCAACGGGGGCCTCAACGGAATCGCCGCCGCCCAGAACTGTGATGATCCGACCGTCCTGGGCGTCGGGCTACCCGGCAATACGCTCGTGGCCCGTGGCGAGCTTCAAATGCCCGGCACGCCGGGCCAGTACATCGTCACCGTCTTTCCGTCCCAGGTCCTACTCATCCGGCCGGAAGGCGGGGGTCAATCACCGACCGCAATCGACGGCGGCACCCTTTCGATCACCGTCGGCGAGGCCGGCATCGGCACCGGCGACGAAGATGCAGGCACGGACGGAGCGCCGGGCGCCGGCGATGGCAGCGCCCCACCGACCGGTGACGGCGGCACGGGCGGTATCGGCGAAGGCGGGAGCGGCGATGGCACCGACCAGACCGGCACGGACGCCGACACCAACGGGGACAACATCGTCAGCATGGAGGTCCTGACCGGCGGGCCCGCTGCGGGCGAAGCGCCTTCCGGCGGGTTCTGCGGCTTCGGCATGATCGGCCCGATCGTGCTGGCCATGTGCGCCCTCTGGTGCCTGCGGGCCGTCCGACGAACAGGCATCTGATCCCGTACGGAGCGATCGGCCGACCGATCGCCGCCGCTGCGATCGAGACGGGCGCTGGCCTCACAGCGCCCGGGCTTCAATTCACGCAACTGATCACATCGACCGGAAGCCCCAGGACAGCCCCGCGTGCTTCAACCGCCGGGCGTCAGCAAGCCGGCCGCGGACCCGCGTTCCGATGACGCCGCCTGCCATCGGGTCGGGGTCATCGCTCGGGGCGGTCTCAGCGCAAAAGGCGGCCGGTGACGACGAGCCACCCCGCATCTGGCGGGATGTCTCGCCGCACCGGCCGCCGTCAAGCACTAGCCGGTCGGCATGCGTCCGCGGCTGCTA
>DATKXO010000266.1:0-10496 GCA_035528995.1 Phycisphaerae bacterium
TGGAAACACTGGACAACGGCCTGAAGATGCTGCTGGTCGAGCGCCACGAGGAACCCACCGTCGCCGCCGGTGTGTTCTACAAGGTCGGTTCGGTCAACGACCCGGCCGGCAAGAGCGGCATCGCCCACCTCTTCGAGCACATGCTGTTCAAGGGTTCCAACGTCATCGGCACCAGCGACTACGAGGCCGAACGCACCTTCATCGAACAGCAGGACGCCCTGCGGGCCACGATGAACGCCGAGATGAACCGCATGCGGCTCATGAAACGCCGCGGCGAGATCACCGACGTCCTGGACCCCGAGCAATGGACGGACGAGTACAGGAAGCTCAAGGCACAGTACGACGAGCTGATCGAGGCCCAGCGCCGGTACATCAAGAACAACGAGCTGGCCAACCTGTACTCGGCCAACGGCGGCGCCAGGCTCAACGCCGGCACCGGCGAAGACATGACCATGTACTACGTCCAACTGCCCTCCAACAAGCTGGAGCTGTTCTTCTGGCTCGAGTCCGATCGCATGGCCAACGGCATCATGCGCGAGTTCTACGTCGAGCGCGACAACGTCCGCGAGGAGCGCCGCCTCCGCACCGAGAGCACGCCCACCGGAAAGTTCCGCGAGGCCTTCGAGGCCCTCTTCTGGCAGAGCCATCCTTACGGCGTCCCCGTTCTGGGCTGGGCCTCCGAGGTCGAGTCCATCACCCGCGACGACGTCCGCGGCTTCTACAAGACCTACTATGCTCCGAACAACGCCACCCTGGTCATGGTCGGCGACTTCGACTCGCAACAGGCCATGAAGCTGGCCAGGCAGTACTTCGGGCGCATCCCGGCCTGCCCCAATCCGCCCGAACCGATGGTCACCGAGGAGCCGCCGCCCATCGCCGAACGCCGCTTCTACGCCGAGGCCGAGACCAACCCCCAAGTCCAGGTTCGCTATCACGCCGTGGCCATCGGACACAAGGACGAGGCCGCCCTCGACGTGCTCGGCGAACTGCTCTCCGGTAAGACCGGCCGGCTCTACAAACGGCTGGTCACCGAGGAAGACGCCGCCATCGGCCAGCCTCGGGCCGGCAACGGGGCCAGCAAGTACGCCGGTTATTTCGAGCTCAGCGCCGTGGTCAAGGAAGACCACACCCCGGAGCAGGTCGAGCAGATCATCCTCGAAGAGGTGGACAAGCTTCGAGAGGGCGAGATCACCGACTACGAACTCCAGAAGGTCAAGAACCAGGTGCTGGCCTCGTCGGTCCGCCGTCTGCAACGCAGCATCGGCTTGATGTTCCAGCTCGGCATCTACGAAACCTGGTACAAGTGGGAGTACATCAACGAATCGCCCGAGCGGATGCTTCAGGTGACGGCCGACGACGTGCGTCGCGTCGTCAAGAAGTACTTCGACCCCAAGACCCGGACGGTCGCCATCTACCGCACCAAAGAGGGCGCCCCCACCGACATGGACCCCGAGCTGGCCGCCCTGCTGGCCGACGTCCCCCAGGACCAGCACGAGCAGGTCAAGATGATGATCGACCAGATCAAACAGGCCACGGACCCGGATCGCCTCCGCCAGCGGGTCGAAAGGATGGAACAGATGGCCGGGTCCGACCAGGCCCCCGAGGAACAGAAGGCGATGTTTGAATACATGGTCAAGGTGCTCAAGGCACGCCTGGCCGAGCTGGAAGCCGCCAACGAGGAGACGGAATAAATGCAAAACAAACTGCTGCCTCTATTCGCACTGCTGCTGTTGGCCGCCACGGCCCCCACCGTCTTCGCCCAGGAGCCGATACCGGCCCATCCCGAACAGCTCGTCTACCCGCCGCTGGAGTACCAGGTGCCGCCCGCGGCCCAGTTCCGCACCACACTACCCAACGGCATGGTCGTCTTCATCGCCGAGGACCGCATGCTGCCCACCTTCGACCTCAACGTCAGCATCCGCACCGGCGGGGCCCTCGACCCTCCGGCAAAGGCCGGGCTGGCCTCGCTCACCGGAGAGATGATGCGCGACGGTGGAACGCAGAAGCTCACCCCCGAGGAACTCGACGAACGCGTGGACTTCCTGGCCGCCGCCATCGACACCCGCATCGGGGATACCAGCGGCCGAGCCGGCCTGTCCTGCCTCGCCAAGGACATCGACGAAGGCTTGGCCCTGCTGGTTGACGTGCTGCGTTACCCGCGCTTCGACGAGGAGCGTTTCCGACAGGCCAAGGACCGCCGCCTCCAGAACATCAAACGGCGAAACGACTCCACCAACTCGATCGAACAGCTCGAGTGGGGCTTCCTCATGAACGGGGAGGGCCACTTCAGCACGCGCTATCCAAGCTCCGATTCCACCCGGGCCGTCACCGTCGACGACATGCGGGCCTTCCACCAGCGCTACTTCCATCCGGGGAACATAATCGTCGCGGTGGCCGGTGACTTCGACCGGGCCGTCATGCTCGAGAAACTGGCCAAGGCATTCGGCGACTGGCCCGTCGGCGAGTCCGGTCCGGTCACCTTCCCCGCGCCGGAGCATCAGCCCAAGCCGGGCGTCTACGTCATCCAGAAAGAGGAGGTGAACCAGGGCCGGGTCTCCCTGGGGCACAGATCGATCCTGCGAGGGTCGCCGGACGAGTTCGCCCTGCAGGTCATGAACGGCATCCTGGGCGGAACCGGCTTCCAGTCGCGCCTGGTTGCCAAGGTCCGCTCCGACGAGGGTCTGGCCTATAGCGTAGGCTCCATGTTCGAGCAGGGCGTCTACTACCCGGGCGACTTCCGCTGCTACCTCCAGAGCAAGAGCAACGCCTGCGCCTACGCCATCGGTCTGGTCATCGACGAGATCAATCGTTTGCGCGACCAGAAGGTCCCCCAGGACGAACTCGACGCCACCATCAACTACTTCGTCGAGGGCTTCCCGCAGAGGTTCTCCTCCAAGCTCGCCCTGCTGCGGACCTACGCCAGCGACGAGTACACCGGACGCGATCCGTCCTATTGGCAGAGCTACGTGGACAATCTCAAGCGCGTGACGGCCGACGACGTGCAACGAGTGGCCCAAAAGTACCTGCATCCGGATCAACTGGTCATTCTGGCCGTCGGCGACACCGAAACACTGATCGCCGGCGGGCACGACAAGGACCCCGACCTGCCCCTCAGCAAGTTCGGCGAGCCGGCCAGGATGCCGGTGCGCGATCCGGACACGCTGCGGCGGTAGCGCTGGGAAGATACGATCAGTACAGGGTCAGCGCCGACGGTGACTGCGCGCCATTGCCAGGCCCAACGGCAGCAACAGCAGAAACGTCCCCGGCTCCGGCACGCTGACCACCAGGCGGTAGTCGAACGCCTCCGGATGCCCGACGCCGTCGAAATCCCAATCGCCATAACCCGTCAGCGCGAAGGTGTACGTCCCGGTCTGCGGGGCGATGAAATGGATGGCCGGCAGGAAGTCCACGCCGTCCACGTCGTCATAACCGAGCAACGACCCGTCCGGCCCGTAGACCGCCAGCAGGCCGTCCGTATCGTCCTCCGGAAACGGCGTGAAGTCGAAGACCGAGGCGGTCACCAGCGTGCCGGCCGCCGCCTGGATGGAATAGAAGTCGATCCCGTCAGCCGTGCTGTCGGGGCCCAACGAACCCTCGACCGAGGCCGCCCCGTGGTTGAACGCCGACGCGGGGATCGCCTGGGCCGTGGCCAGCGTGTCGTTCGATCCCTGCTCCAGCGCCGTTGCCCCGGTGGAAACGACCAGCCGATAGTCGAACTGCTCGCTGTGCCCCTGTCCCTCGAAGAAGAAGTCGCCCTCGCCCGTGGCCGCGACCGCCCATTGCCCGTCTGTCGATGGATAGAAGTGGATCGACGACAGCAGCCCCGGGTTGTTGTCGTTGTCGAACTCGGTCAGAAAACCGAACGAGCTGAACACACCGAGCACCGAATCGTTGTCGGCCGCATCCGGCGTGTAGTCCCACAGCGACGCGGTGACCAACGGAAAGGGCGCCGAGACGGGGAACGAGAAGAAGTCGATCCCCGAGGCGGTGCCGTCCGGCCCCAGGCGCCCCTCGAGCGCCCCGACGGGCAGGGCCGACCCCGGCAACGCCTGCGCCGCTGCCACGGTGTCGTTCGGTTCGATCTCGGTAAGGGCTGAACCCACCGCCGCCGAGGGCGGCAACAGTCCGATAAGGGCCAGACACACCAGACGCGTTCTTGACATCTTCTCTCCTCCCTCGATCGGCCCCGGCGGCGCACGCGCGGACCGCTGCCTTGTTCGACTCTAGCCCCCTGATCCCGGCCCGGTCAACCGGAAACCGGCGGTCAGGTGGGCAACTTCACGACGAGTCTCGACTCAACTGGCCCAGCCTGCCGCGACCTGTCGTCGACGGAGAACGAATGCGGCCACACTTACCACATGGCGCCTGATCGCCCGTGGGCATGTCGGGGCGCGATCGGCACCTGGACAAGCTGGCAATGCAGTTCCATATCAAAGGCGCGCACCGCGAAACCGGCCAGGATGTGGTCATTGCGATAGAGGCATATTATCGGACTTCTCTCCCTTATTAGCCCCGATCTTGCGGCCCGGGGCCACCGAATCGAGCCTCCGTGGGGCCAGAATCACCGCCGAGGGTGCCCGAATGCGCACGAGCGGCGTTGGACCGGAAAGGCCGACTCCGGTATCATGGCGGGTCACGGTTCCGGTTTGTTCTGGCAGAGGCGATCCGGCGAATGTCGGGCTCAATCAGCAACGCAATTTCAGAACGGAGGTGGCCGACTGAACCATGGTGGCCGACAAGATGAACTTGTAACTTAAACCTCAAGACACCTGAAGGAGTTGAATCGTGAACGCCAAACATCTGGTCGTCTTCTCATTACTGATGGCACTTTGCTCTGCTCCCGTTATTGCTGAGCAAGAGAGCACCTACAGTGCTGCTAAAGTTCGAGACGCGATGGTAAGCGCACTGGCGAGCATCGAAGACGCGGCTGGCCTGGAGCCGGCAGCCTCTCAGGCGATGTCTGGGCTTGACGACGAGGTCGTGGAAACGCTCTTCTCTTCAATGGCGAACAAAGAGGAGTTCATTACGTCAGCTCAGCAAACCGTGGATAGAATCCAATCGGCCCGTGCCGGGTTAGCCGAAGGACAAGCCGGAATTCCAAAACGGCCCCTCCGATCTCTGGAGAGTTTGGCGGGTACTCCGCCATTTCCCCCGAACTATCCGAGCGGCGTCAGCTATGAGGTGATTCTTCTTCTTGGCCTTGTGGACTCCCCAGATGATCGGTGCGGCGGACCAGGGTTCGAAGCGTATGAGGCCGTTTTAGCGGGTGCTGAGGCAGCCCTTGCCATTGGCGACGCTGCTTGCTCCGTCGCCGGGTGCGATCCAACAGGAATTGTCTGCGTTTCAGTCTGCGGTGCTGTTGAAGCCGTCAAGTTAGCAGTGCTGACGGCGCGGATACCCATAGACGCTTGCGCGTCCCATGGCCGGGGTGTCGATTCCGCCGAAATCGAAGCTGGCTACGAGAACGGCCTGAGCACCCTTAGCGATCTGGCAGCCCACGACGCTAACATTAACGGTGATCTGGCAGCCCACGACGCTAACATTGACGGTGATCTGGCGGCCCACGACGCTAACATTGACGGCGATCTGGCGGCCCACGACGCTAACATTGACGGCGATCTGGCAGCCCATGATGCTCGTATCACAGACCAACTGAGCACACACGACAGTGACATCAAGGCGCTGCTCGCGGACATTGTGGCTAACCAGGAGGAGATAATCAAGCTGCTGAAGACCCCGCAGGGCAGGCGCCCCGGCTGGGGAGTAGACGGGTATTAAACCGCTTCCAGCTTGAAAGACGGAAACTGTCGCGCACCTTTGAGGTAGAAGACTACGACTCTCAGAACTGACGCACTCTAGCCCATTGACACGGAGACGCCGTGGGCCTAGGGAAGGGCCCATGGCGTCTCGGTAGGGCCGTCTGTAAGGGTGGATGCCCAACTCACCAGAGTTAATTTTCGCGACTGTATGTTGGCAGAATCAGACATGACGAGATGCCAGTTCAGCAAAGCTGACCTCACGAATGCAAAAATGAGCGGCGTCCATCTGAATGGGGCGGACTTGAGGGACACCAAGTTGGCCGGCGCACGGCTATTCCGGGCTGACCTTGAAGGCTGCCGCTACGAACCCCTACCCGGGTCACTTCCAGACATTGCCTTCCTATCTGGCACAGTCAACCTCTCGCGCATGTGGTATACCCGTTCCCCGCACGCCCTGCTTGAGCTCCGCGAGGCCCTTCATGGCCCATCGCCCAAGTAGCCTGTTCTCTGTCGGCGTATTGGGGTCGGTTGAGAGAGAATCGCTCTGCCGGCCCCCGGCCCGTAGACGACTTGACAGCGCACGCCGGAAGCCGGATGCAACGGCGCGCCGCATGCGTTCGCTCATGACACCGCGGGAATCCCGTGATTCGGGGGAGAATCCGTAGGTCGCCCGACCGACACCCGCGATCAGATACACTCCGCGAACTTGTGCTCGGTCCCGCGGAAGACGGCCCAGCCGGTGGCCAGTACGAAGCCTGAAATGAGTGTGGCGACCAGGAGTGGTCCCGGCTCGGGGCCCAGCCCGTCGATCAGGCAGCGGCGGTAGGAAGCGATGATCGGTGTCATCGGGTTGGCGTTGATCAGAGCCCGCACCAGTGGGTCATTGGCCGGCAGCGGATAGATCACGTTGGTCAGGAACATCCACAGCTGCAACCCAACCGTCACCAGGTACTTCACGTCGCGGAAGAACAGGTTGGCCAGCGAGACCCACAACGCCAGACCGGCCGTGAACACCAGTTGAACGACCAGCACCACCGGAAGCCACGCCGTCGTCGCGTGCAGCCGGAAATCCCACGACGTGAACACGTCGTAGTACGCAATCAGACCGACCAGCACCGTCGCGGCCAGCACGAAGTCGAACCCGCAGCTCAGGATGGCCGAAAACGGGAACACCTCACGCGGAAAGTAGATCTTGGTCACCAGGTTCCGGTTGGCCACCAGCGAGTTCGTGGCCGTGTTGATGCTCTGGGCGAAGAACAGCCACGGCAGCAAGCCGATGTACAGAAACACCGGGTAGGGCATGCTCGTGGCGAACGTGTCGGCCACGCCGGTGAGCCGGCTGAACACGAACGCGAAGGTCAGCATCATGGCCAGCGGGATAAACAGCGCCCAGACCACGCCCAGCACCGACTGCTTGTAGCGCACCCGGACCTCGCGCAGGGCCAGGTTCCAGAGCACGTTGTGATGCCGCATGAGCCGAGTCAGCACGCTACCTGCTCCCGCAATACGTTCACGCAGCCGAGTCGGCGGAAATGGTTACTGAGCGGTTCCCGCAGCGCTGAACCCGCCGGTCGAAACGCATGGCTCGGCGCCAAGCCCGGCCACAGCCGCTTCCGCCGGCACACACCTCGAGTCCTTCGACTGGATCACCGATTCGACCAGACCCGAAAGACGTTCGACGACGGCCTCCCACGACTCGCCGGCCACACGGGCGCTCCGCTGACGCCGGGCCGCGGCATTGTCCAGCGTGATCGCCCAGTCGCACTGGCGAGCGAAACTCTCGCAGTCGTCGGCCACCAGGACGTCCGGTGCGTAACGAACGGCTTCAGGCAGCGGCGTCGAGATCACCGGCAGGCCGGCGGCCAGGTACTCGCGCAGCTTGATCGGGTTGATGTTCCGCGTCATCCGGTTGATCCGGAACGGAAGCAACGCCGCATCGAACGCCGCACAGTAGGCCGGCAGCTCGCCGTAGTCGCGCCGCCCCAGCAGGTATACGTTGGGCACCGACGCCAGACCCCGGGCATCGGCATGGCAATCACCGATCAGAACGAACGAGGCCGACGGCCGAGCCCGAGCCACCTCGACCAGCAACTCCACGTCGAACCAGTGGTGCATCAGCCCGAAGAACCCGTACAGCGGCCTGGGCACGCCGGCCAGGTCCGCCGGCTGCGGCAGACCGCGGTCCACCGCCCTGGCGAAATGGCCCACGTCCACGCCGTGCCGTACCAGGTGCGTCTCGGGATGAAGCCGCTGCTTGGAGGTCTGCAGAGCCGCCGACGTGGTGATCACCAGGTCCGCCCGCTCGATCAGCCGTTCCTCGGCCGCACGAATCGCCTCGCCGTCAAAATCCTCGAAGGCCGAGTACTCGTCCACGCAGTAATAGAGAAAGCACTCCTCGCCGAACTTGCCGGCCAGGAAGTCCACGTCCGGGGCGAACGTCCAGACCTGCACCGGCGCCGCCGGCAGCCGACGCAGCACACGACGGATCCGGCTGACCAGCAGATGACGGTTCATCGCCTTCAGGGCCACGTGCCGAGCCCCGGGCACAACCAGCGGAGTGGTCTGAACGATCGACTCGGCCACCGGCTGCACGCCGGAAAACGCCGCCCGGACCGTGCGCATGGCCGCGGCCAGATCAGCTCTGGACGCCCTCGGGCGACGCGAACCGCGATAGTTGACCCACACGATCCGATTGTGCCGACTCAGCAGCTTCATCACCTGGTGCTTGCTGGTCGGGTCGTAGTCCCACCGATTGGCGATGCAGATGATGTTGCGGTCGCGGATCATGGAGAATCACTTAACGCCCAGCGGCTCGCACGCGGGGTCAACGCTTCGCCCTCTCTCGGTCGGACGTGTAGTAGTACCGATAATACCGGTAGTAGCCGTACCCCCCCGACCGCCTGTCGCCCCCGACCAACACCGTCCCCAGAATCGGAATGTTGTTGGCCTGCAACAGACGCACGGCCCGCTGGGCCATCGGCTCCGGCGTCTTGTCCAGTCGAACCACCATGATGACCCCGTTGCACCACTGACCGATGATGCCCACGTCGGTCACCGTGCTGGCCGGTGGTGTGTCAATGATCGTGTAGTGAAACTGGTTGCGGAACGTCGCGAAGATCGAGGTCGCGCTCTGGCTGCTCAGAACTTCGGCCGCGCTGCGCCCGTGGGTCTGCCCGGCGGCGACGAAGAACAGGTTCGGCGCCGCCGTCGGCTGAAGAACCTCTTCGTAGCTCGCCTCTCCCATCAACAGCTCCGCCAGCCCCGGCGACGAACCCAGTTTCAGCATCCCGGCCAGAGAGCTGCGCCGGAAGTCCCCGTCCACCACCAGTACCCGTAGATGACGAATCTCGGCCAGAATGAACGCCGTGTTCAGGGCCGTCACCGTTTTGCCGTCCCGCGGCAGGCTGCTGGTGATGGCCATCGTGCGGTGTTCGTTGTCCGGGTTCTGACTCAACAGCCGAGTGCGAAGCCCGCGGTACTGCTCGCTGATCACCGAGGACGGGTCATAGTAGGCCACCAGTGACTCGTCCATCCCGGCCGTCGGTGGCGACACCTCGTTCGCACCGATCGCCCCCCCGCTTGCGGCCGTCAGGCAGCCGAACAGCTCGTCGCCGGAGGCGTCGAGCACCGGGGACGGCGCGGACACCACGGCCACGGCCTCACCGCAGTCGCCGTCGACGGGCGACCCGGCATGGCCGAGCTTCTCCCGCCTCTGCTGTTCTGCCTTCTTCAGTGCGTCGGCGATGCGTCCCATCAGTCGCGTCCCTCACGCTGGGCGGTCCACCTGTGCCCAGTTCCTCTCCCCCTCGCCCGATCCGGCAAGCTGGGCCCAGGCCGATCGCGGCCCCCCCATTAACCGCTCGTAGGTCTGGGGACGGTTCAACGATAAGTAGCTCAGTCCCCCGCTGATGCCCACCATGCCCAGCAGGACCACGGCCAGCGTCGGAACCAGTATCGCACGCCGCACGAAGCGGCGGCGGCGTTCCGGCGGTGTCACGATCTCGTCGATGCATTCCAGAATCGGCAGAGCCAGCGAGCGGGTCACCTGGGCCGTCGTCCGGAATCGACGGTCGAACAACTCCGCCAACACCACGAGCAGGGCGCCGCTAGCCAGCCCCGCAAGCACCGAAAGCAGCACGACCGTCTTGGCCAGCGGAGACGCCGGGGCCACCCCGCCGCGCGCCGGAACCACGTCGGTGAACAGGATGCCGCGGTTCTGGTTCTCCACCGTCAGGCCACGCTCGCACTGCCCCACCAGGCCACTGTACGTACCATAGTCCTTGCGCGCCCGGGCCAGTTCCTCCTCCAGCCGCCCCACCTCCTGCCGCCGCTCGCCCACCTGCCCCTGCATGCGGACGACCTCGGCCACCCGCTGCTCGGCGTCGGCCAGCTCGACCGCGTTCTGCTCACGCTCCTCAACGAAGGACGCCAATTCCATCTCCGCCTGAGCCACCACCGGCTGCCACACACCGCCCAGCCGCCCGCTCACCAGGGCCTTGACCGGCCCTACGCCCTGACCCTGCGCCTCGGCGCCGAGTTCGCGGGCGTAACGCTCTTGGAGTTCGCGTTCGGCCACGATGTCGGGGTGACGTTCGGTCATCCCCCGGGTCATCGTCAACTCCAGGACCCGGGCCTGGCTGGCTTCCAGCGCCGCCTGCAGCCGTTGGGCCATGGGGCTCAGCAGAGCCCCGGGCGCCGTCTCGCCGCCCGTACCGTCGGGCCTGGGTTGATTCCGCG
>DATKXO010000267.1:0-5273 GCA_035528995.1 Phycisphaerae bacterium
CGCTCGCTGGGGTTGTACAGCCCCCAGTACAGCCCGTTGATGTACAGGTGGGCGTAGTTGTTGTGCGGCGCGAGCTGGCCCATGGCCGTCTGCGTGTCCTTGGCCCACTGGTCGCGGATGTACTGCGACCGCTCCCGGGCGCCGTAGTGCCGGCTCTCGTTGTCGTGAATCCAACTGTTGTTGAACCCCGCACGCAGGACGAACCCGTCGAAGGTGTCCGTGGCGCCCTCGCCGAACAGCGGGAATTGGAGCTTCGTCGGGCCGTACTCGTCCTTGAACAGCAGACGGAAGGAGTGCTTGGGCGAGTCGTCCGTCCGCCGGCTGTAGCCGCCCTGCATCCGCACGCCGCAGTTGATCTGGAACTCGCTGCCGTCGGCGGTGAAGTACTCCACCGACGCCGCCCGCTCCCAGCTCACGCCCGATTCCATGGCGTTCATGTAGATCCCCGTGTCCGGGTCGAACATGTCGTCGTGGTCGGTGACGATCGAGAGGGTCGGGATCGACATCAGGGCCGGGATCATCTTGTCGGCGTAGTCCGGGTCGTAAACGATCTCCGGGTCCATGTCGAAGTCGCTGGGCAGGTTGTAGCCCAGGTGCGCATCGTTCTCGCCCCAGCCGGTGGGGTAACCCGGCGGGCGGACCTGGTTCAGCACGTCGGCAAGGAACAGGTAGGTGTGGGTCTGGACGTCCTCCGGGGTGGTCAGGTAGCCGGGCTTGTGGGCGACGGCGCGAAGAATGGCGGTGGTGGTGATGGGGATCGGGCCGGTGTAGACCGTTCCGTCCACGTCGCTGGGCCAACTGCCGTCGAGGGTGTAGCGGATGGTCGCGCCGGCCAGCTCGCTGGTCAGCGTGACGCTGAAGGGGCTCTCGTAAAAGCCGCGCTCGTGACTGAAGTCGATCGACCCTGCCAGGCCCGCGTGGCCCGGGTCGTTCTGCGCGCCGGGGGTGGGGTTGGTGAAGTACCGCCCCGCCGTCAGCGTCACCTGCCGGCCGAGAAGCTCGGCCGAGATCAGGAAGTCCGAATCGGACGCGCTGACGTTCAGGCCGTGGACGGCGAGGATGTTCTCCCCCTCCGCCAGCAGGTGCGCGAAGGGCGTCAGGTCGAACTCCTCGAACACCACCGCGTCGGCGTCGGGGCGGTCGGCGGTGGCGGCGGAGTCCCAGGCGGGCGTGGCCGGGGCGTTCCGGCGGGCGACTTCCGTGCCGTTGAGCCAGGCGACGAAGCCGTCGTCGTACTTCATCCGCAGCGTCAGTGAATCGAAGGCGGCGCTTTCGTCCACCGTGAAGGGGATTCGCATGTAGGCGGACGTACGGGCGTCCGCCATCTCCGCCTCCACGTCGGTGGCGATCTCGTCCTCGTACCGGTAGGCGGTGTCGCTGGTGACCGCCTCCAGGCGGGGCAGGATGAGGAAGTCGGTGTTCGCCGCCACCCGGTTGAGGCCCTGGATCGCCAGTACGTTGGTCCCCTCGACCAGCGACCCCAGGTAGGCGGTGATGTCGTAGGTGTTCCAGACGGCGCCGGCCTCGGCGGAAGAAGCCGGGGCTCCGGCCTTCCAGGTCAGCGGGTCGGGAACGTTGACGCTGCAGACCTCCGTGCCGTTGATGTAGGCCACGAACCCGTCGTCGAACTTCATCTGGAGGGTCAGGCTGGCGAAGGTGTCGGGGTCGTCCACCTCGAACGGCACGCGGATGTAGCAGGTGGCGTTGACGCCGTACATCGCCGCATCGACGTCCAGGTCGATCATGCTGTCGTAGCCGAAATCCCTCTCAAAGCCGACGCCGGTGACGCCGGACTGCCAGGAGGAGTGGTCAAAGCCCGCCTGCCGCCACGATGCCCCCAGCGAGTCGCTGGCCGGGACGAACGCCCAGGCCGGGGCGCCCGCTTCGATGAAGGTGTGGGTCTGTCCCGGGTTCGACACCGGCGAGGTGTCGTAGCCGACTCCCATGGGCCCGTACCGCCATCCGGTGGTGCTGAAAAGCGGATCCGGCATCCGCCAGGCGTCGCCCAGGGTGCCGTCCGGCGGGATCAGCACGTACCCGGCCGCACCCTCCGCCACCAGCGCCGTCACGTCGATTTCGACGCCGATCCCGTAGGAGACGTCGTCGATCTGCTCGGGGAAGGCGGGGGCGTACTCGTGCTCGACCGCCCCGTCGGGGCGGACCAGCGCGAGGTACTCCCCGTCCGCGTCGAGCTTGAAGTTGGTGTGAAGTTCGCCGTTGGGGTCGTCGCGGTCCTTGTCGGAGGCGAAGACCAGCAGGTACCCGCCGGCGGGGACGGTCACGGCCGGCAGTTCCCAGCCCGTCAGGTCGTTGGCGTTGTCGGTGAGGAACCACCCGTTCAGGTTCACCGCGGCGGCAGTGGGGTTGTGGATCTCGACCCAGTCGCGGTAGTCGCCGTCCTCGTCGGCGAGGCCGGAGTCGTTGTTGGCGAGGAATTCGCTGATGACCAGCCCGCCGGACAGGAGCAGCCTGGGCTCGAGGGGCTCGATGGCGGGAGGCGCTTGGCGTCGTGTCGGGTTGTCCGAAGCCATGAGCAACTCCTGGATGCTCCCTGTCGGCCCCGCCGACGGCCGGGTGGGCGCAGCCCATCCCCAAGCGCGAAGTCTATTGTACCAGAGCGTTGCGAAGGTGTGTTGCCGTTTACCAAGCCGGCGCGGGGAAACGGCCCCCGTCCACGGACGGGACGGGGGCCGTTCCGCGATTACTCACCAGCCTTCTTCGGACCGGATGATTCTTACTTCCTGCGGCGAATCAGCGCCAGCCCGCCGATGCCCAGCAGGGCGATCGTCATCGGCTCGGGAACGATGGTCAGGACCAGACTCGGTCCCGCACCCGACTCGATGGTCTTCAGCTTGGTCAGACCGCCATTGTTGGACCAAAGGTTCAGGCCATAGTTGTCGACGGTGCCGTCGGCCCACCCGTTCAGCACGGTCACTCCGGCCGGGTCGAGGTCCATGTCGGCGCCGGTCCAGGCGACGACGTCCAGCAGCTTGACGCCAACGTCGGTGCCGATTCCCCGGCCACCGGGGGTGTTCCACAGGACGCCTTCGCTGCCGACCATGACGCCAATAAAGGCGTCCGTGTTGCCCAGCGGGTCTGAGGCGATGCCCGCCCGGACGGCGGTCGAGGCCTGGAAGGTCCACGACGCGTCACCGACGCTGGCTGGCCCCCAGGGGAAGAGCGTCCCACCGACCGAGCCCGAGTTGCCGACGCCCTCCTGCCACGGCGCCAGCAGGTTGTAGGCCACGAAGTCCTCGCTGACCTTCGACCAGTACGGCAGATGCAGCTTGGCCGCCGTGATCACTTCGCCAGCGGCGAGCTCACCGTCCAGATTGAACTGGATCAGCACGCCATCTTGGCCGCCTCGGACGTCCATGCGCCCACCGGTGCCATTGTTGGTCGTCGGCTGGGCCATATACAGGCAGGCGTCCTGGGTGGCGGTCAGGGTGATCTCCCGAGCCGCCGCACTGCCCGCCACAGCAAACAGAACCAACAATGCCACAAACAATGCCTTCTTCATCTTCAACCTCCTTCACATTCCCTCCGCCTTCCCGGACACGCGCCCAGAGATACCAAGGGAAACACTCTCTCCAATCTGAACCGAAAGGTCCGCCGATCCTACCTCCGGCCATAAGGCTCAATCACGGCCGGACTTGCTTCGCCTCTCGCACGCGCGGCGGACCAACATACTGGTGCAGAAATGTCGAAACAGATAAGGAACCACATGGACCCTTTATCGACAGAACTATTATACATGAGATCAGGGATCTGTCAAGTGGATTCCGTGCTCCCTTCATTTGGCAGACGAAGGACTTACGAAAAACAGTATCTTTACGGAAAGATAGACGAGCAAGTCTTCGGGGAGTTCGGCTCTGCGCGGCGCGCCGGGCCGGGCGACACCGGCGCGGCGGGACGGGGCCGGTTCCACCCGCAGTTCGTCCCGGGCCGGGCGCGGGAAAGCAACGCACGATGGCAGCGTAATCGTCTGGCTGATGGGGCCTTGCGCAATCGTCTTGCGCAGGATCGGCGTCGATTCCTGGGGCGCGGCGACTTGGACGAAATCCCCCCCCGCCACCGCCGGCCCGGCCGGTTCCCGGTTGCCGTAGTGGTCGGCCAGGGCGGAAAGGTCGGCGATGCCCACGATCCCGTCGCCGGTGAAGTCCCCCTGCTCCCACGTTGCGGCGGGGGCCAGGCCGTAGTGGTCCGCCAACACGACCAGATCGGCGATGCCCACCACCCCGTCGCCGGTGGCATCGCCCATGATGGCCGTCACCTCGACCTGCACCTCGTCGCTGACGGGAAATTCGCCGTCATCCGCCATCAGCCGCAGCACGTACGTTCCCACGGCCGAGAACGTCGCCGTCGTGGCCGGGGACGTCTCGTCGGCGAAGGTCACGTTACCGGGCCCGCTGACGACACTCCAGGCCACCGTCGGCGTCCCGGGCACCTCCGGCAACCCGTCGTCCAGCACCGAACCCGCCAGCGACGCCGACGCCGGCAGGACGATCCGCTGATCCGCCCCCGCATACACCGACGGCGCCTGGTTGGTCCGCTCGGGGACGATGGTGAAGTTGTCGTACTGCCCGTGGATGCTGTAGATGCCGTGCAGCGACACGCCCACCGCGCCGGCATCGACCACGGCGGCGGACATCGCGTCCGTCCACGACGCCTGGTACGTGTTGTCGTCGGCGTCGGTCACCGTCACGTCGATCCGCACCTGGTCGTCGTCGACCAGCGTCATCACCGCCGAGACGTTCCACCAGCCCAGCGACTGGATCGAGCCCGGCACCTTGCCGTAGCCGGTCAGCACCGTGGCCAGGCGGTCCGAATGGCCGGTCGTGCCACCGCGGTAGAAATCCCAGTTCTCCGTGCCCGCGCCGGGGTAGATGCTCGCGCCCACGTACAGCGTGACGTTCCCGTTCTTCGGCTGGAGCGTCACCACGTACCCGCCGTGCTGGCCCTGCGAATCGGTCCACTCCTTCACCACCAGCCCCTGGCTGCTGCCGAGCGTGTCCTTGTATCGCAGGTGGATGTCGGCGCTGACGATCCCCGCCGCCAGCAGGTAGTCGTGACCATCGGGGGCGTACTTGACCGAGCCGATGGAGTTGCTCTGCCATAAATCCAGCACCGTCCCGCCGTTGCCCGCCGTCAGGGCGGCCTCCGGGGTCCGGACCATCGGGACGAACTGTCCCAGGTGCGCGGGGTCCTCGAAGTCCACCAGCACGACCTGGCCCGCGGGGTAGTCGTCGTTGCGGATGGTGTATGTGTGGGTG
>DATKXO010000268.1:0-36361 GCA_035528995.1 Phycisphaerae bacterium
CCTGGACACGGCGGGCGTGACACTGACGTCGAACATGGTTCTGCGGTTCGACACGAACGACGCCGATCCGCAGAGCATCAACGAGTCGGGGCTGGATGCGTTCCTAGTGACCGGCTTCCAGTGCGAATCGGCAAGCACGTGTACGAACGGCGTCCAGGACCCGGGCGAGGACCGGATCGACTGCGGCGGTCCGTGTCCGCCGTGCGAGTGCACCTCTGACGGCGAATGCGACAACGCGACCTACTGTGACGGAGCCGAGACCTGCGACGCGTACGGCGACTGCCAGGCCGGCACGCCGGTCGATTGTCCGGACGACGGGTTGTTCTGCAACGGTACGGAGTTCTGCGACGAGGGCGCCGACGCTTGTGCGAGCACGGGCGACCCGTGTCCAGATGACGGCCTGTACTGCAACGGGACGGAGTTCTGTGACGAGGGCGGCGACGTCTGCGACAGCAGCGGCGATCCGTGCACCGATGACGGTTTGTATTGCAACGGGACCGAGTTCTGTGACGAGGGCAGCGACCTCTGCGACAGCACGGGGAACCCGTGCGTGCCGCCGGAGGTGTGCGACGAGGACGCCGACATGTGCATCCTGGAGGCCACCACGATCAGCAGCGCCGCAAGCTGCGCGGACCAAGGCGGGACCGAATACTGCCTGAGCCTGGCACTGAGCGGGCCTGCGACGGTCGAGCCGCGTCAGGGTGGCGTCACGAGGATCGAGCTGCAGGCCGTCGATCCGGTCGAGCCCGACAGCACCACCGCGACGGCTACATGCGTGAACAACATCTACGCAGGCGCCATCACCGTAACATCGGACGGGACGACGGCCGTGGTCGTCGACCTGGACCCGCTGCCGAATCAGGACTGCTGTACGATCGACTTTGACGGCGGCATCGAAGACGGCATGTCGGTGATCGGGCTGGAGGCCGACGTGAACGGCGACGGGACCGTCTCGACGGCCGACGCATCGTCGATCAAGCAGCGGCTAGGCACGATCATCGGGGCGTCGGACTTCTGGTACGACGTGAACCGGGACGGCAGCGTCTCGACGGCCGACGGGTCGTTTACAAAGCAGCGTCTGGGCGACTTTGCGCCGACGTGTCCGTAGCGGGGCAGAATCGGGCGTCGCAGAACGACAAACACCCGCCCGCGGGTCCGCACCTTGCGGGCCGCGGGCGGGTGTTCTTGTGTCGCCACGGATAGGGCCGCCGGGCCGCCCCAGTGGGCGGAACCGGAGCGAGGGCCGAGAAAGTAGCCGAATTCATTTGCCAGCAGGCGGTTTGTATTGGACGTTTCAGTTGTCGGCGGACCCGTGGGGGCCGGATGGGCAACACGCCCGGTGTTATCAAACACGTCAGCAGTGCGGGTCGGCCGGGTGGGCAACGGGCGATGAGACAACCAGCTTCCCTTCTCCTCATTTCGTGCGGGGGAAACCGCAGCGTCGGGCCGGGCTCGTCGCGGCGGTTTCCCTTTGCGGGCACATAGGTCCGTGAGTCAGCGGACCCGCTGAGTCGCTCGGAGGGTCGTCTTATACCGCTTACAGTTTGTTCACGCCGACCGGCTGCCCCGCGAGCCGGCGTTTCGGGCGTGGCAAAGTCCGCGCGAGCTGAAGCTGGCGGCTCGGGAAACGGCAGAGTCATCCTGGAAGTGGTATTAGAGCTTGGTTCCCTCGGAGACGTCCGAGGGTCCGCGTTCGCGGCGCTGCTCGGGGTTTTTGCGGTACTCTTCCATGCCCGGCGGTTCGGGGAAGGCACGGGCGCCATCCAGCGGCGGATCGTGTTCGCTGCAGAGCTTATGCAGCAGGCCCTCGACCCGGTCCCAGACGATCTGACGAGTCCGCTTTTCCACCGCGCGCCAGACGCGGATCTTGGCCACCAGCGGGATGGACCTGTTTGCCAGGAAGCTCTCGAGCCCGTCGGCTCGCAGGATGGACAACCGCTCGAGCTTACGACGGTCCAGGCGGTCGCCGGCGACGTCGGTCATGTAGATTCCGTAGATTTTCTTGGCTTCTTCCCACAACTGCACCGCCCGCTCGACGTTGCCCTCGGCGAGTTCGCGAAACGACTGGTAGATGAGTTGGCTGACGACCATGTTGGCGGTCTTGAAGCCGGCGACCGCATCCCGCAGGTCCTGCAGCACGAACCCCTCGAGCGGCACCAGATAAATCTCCTTCTGTGTGCCGTCCGGATTGCGGTTCACGCGCCGCAGGTAGTCGTAGTAGAACTGGGCCTCCCGCCGGCTGTTCGGGTCGCCCTCGAAATAGAGCTGCCTGACGGCCTCCAGCAGGAAGTTGAAATGGCCGACCCGGTAACTGCCCGCCGATTCGCCGGGCCTGAAGTCCGGCCAGTCGCCGAACTGGGCCTCGCTCAGTTCGATATAGGCATCGTGCAGGTGGCGGATGAAGCGGGTGTCGGGGAGCAGCTCGATGTAGGACTGGTTGGGATGGGCAAAGTCGGGTGTCAGGATGATCCGCCCGCGCCAGACCATGTTGGCCAAGGCCATCATGATGTAGCGGACGGTGTTCATGGAGTCGTTGGGGTTGAGGTTGATCTGCCCCTGGGTCACCTTGTCGCCCCAGCTCGACCAGTAGAGGGCGTGCCCGTAGGGGCTGCGCCAGTCGATCGGCCCGTACTTCTCCATGAGTTCGAGCATCCAATCGACGTTCATGTGGTACCGCTGGCGCAGGACCCAAGAACGAAGGGCAGCCAGAAGCCGCTCGCGCGGCGCCGCCAGCCCGGTGTCACTAAGCAGGGCGAGCCGTCGAGCCCGCAACTCGTAACGTTCGTCCTCGGGCAGGGCCTCGAGGTAGCGCTCGACGGAGAGGTCGTCGCGCAGATTCTGGGCGATGAAATCCAGCAGGGTCTCATCGGGGTACAGCCCGACCTGGTCGAGGCGTTGAACCAGGTCGGCCACCTGCCGGTCGTCGGCGAGTAACCGCTCCAGGTCGCGCGGAGCTTGGGCAATGGTCCGGAACCACTCGATGGTCTCCTGTTCCGAGACGGCCGGAGGCGGCGGGCCCAGGACGCGCTCCATCTCGACGGCCAGCTCGGCCTTGTAGTTCCAGTGGTAGTCGTCGAGGAAGTCGCCGATCTTGTGCCAATAGATCCAGGCCAACTCCTTGTAGAGCGCGACCGACTTGGGGTTGTACTGGATGCCCATGTCACGGAGCAGTTGGATGCCGTTGTTGACCCACTGCCACCGTTCTTCGGCCGTGTAGGTGGCCACGGAGATGTTGTAGGCCTGATTCCAGGCGTTGAAGGCCCAGACGCTGGGGAATCGTGGAGCCAGCCGGCAGATCGCGTCGGCCAACTCGCGCAGCTCGTAGTACTTGCCCTCCTCCTTGAGCTTCTCGGCCCGGATGAAGGCGATGTCGATGGCCAGAGCACGGAAGGTGCCGGTCTTGGCCAGCAGGGTCTCGATCGGGGGCAGGCCCTTGACGGTATCGGGGTCGATGACCATCTGGTTCTCGAGCCGGATGTCGTTCAAGGGCTGCAAGAAGCGACCGGCCACAACGATCCCGGCCACGGCGATCACGCCGGCCACGATCTGCACCAGTCGATCGCGGCGCCGGGCGGCCTGGCGGCGGGCCAGGTACTCGGGCATTTCGTGCGAGAGAATCTCAACCATGAGCGATTACGGTCCGGAAAGCCGTCCGCACGGTTTTGCCGGCGGCTCTCAGACCGATACCTCCGACACCTCTCGCCTGTAGAAGAACAGGCAGGCGATGAGCAGAGCCACGCCCGCTCCTATCGCCACCAGGTAGACGACCGATTGCAGTGCCCAGGCCAGGGTCACGTTCCGTCCATCGGCCAACAGTTCTACGGGGTTGTAGCGGGCGAAGTTCGGCACGACGTACCCCAGCGCGTCGACCATCACCGAGATCACGGCGCGAGCCAGACCGACCGCTCCTTTGGCCTCGAGGGACCCCAGGGCGTCCTCGATAAACTGCCTCATGCCCGCCAGCAGATAGGTGATGAACGAGCAGAAGCAGGCCACCGGGAACGAGAAGAGGGTCGCGAACATCAGGGCCACGGCCGCCAGGAACATCAGCTTGCACTGGACCATCACCAGGGCCCGGACCAGGTTTCCGCCGAAGGTGCCCACCTGGAACAGGACTTCGACGCCTCGCGGTCCCTCGAAGAAGAGCCGGTTGTCGTACTGCGGCTCGCCGGCGTAGGGGTTGACGTTGATGAAGCGCACCCGCAACGTGTGGTCCGGGGCAACGGTATCGGCCGGAAACGCGATGGTGTGGTAGCGACCGATGACGTCGCGGCGAGGGGTCGCGGCGATGGCCGTGTTCTTCTGCCGGTCTCCGGCGATCCACTGCGTGCGCAGGATCTCGTCCGGCGGGTAGCGGTTCGCCTGAGCCTTGTAGCGGATCTGGATGGCCGAGTCCTCGCTGCGGTCGCAGAGCACGTTGGCGAACTCGAAGTAGCGTTCCTCGCCGACCGGGACGTTGCGCCACCGGCCGTCGAGGTACTTGCGGAGCCTGTCCTTCTCGACCAGGGGGGCGAAGTCCTCGATCGCGTCGTAGACCCCCTCCTCGAGGTTGCGGGCGTACAGCGTGTTCACCTCTCTCGTGAAATCGGGCAGCACGAAGGGAGAGGCATGTCGGGCGGTAAGCACCTCGAAGCGCAACTTTCCCGCGTCGAAGTCGTTCAAGGGCGTCTGTCGGGCCAGGTACTGCGTGGCGGTCAGGTAGACGCCCAGGCCGGTGACGGCCAGCAGGACGGCGTCGAGCAGGACGATGCCGGCCCATTTGCCCAGCAGGAACTGCCATCGCGGCAGCGGTTTGGACATCAACATGAGAATCTGTCGCTGCTGCAGCTCGTCGGAGAGCGAGCGCGACAGGAAGATGCTGAGGACGGCCAGCAGGACGCCGGCGGAAGTAACCGAATAGGTGACGAACGACTGGACCCTGCCGCTGACGGTTCCATCGCCCTCGGTGCGGCTGGCGGCCCAGAAGGTGAGCACCAGCAGCACCAGGAAGAAGATAGCCAGCTTCATGCGGACCGCCTCGGCGATGGTCTGCCGGGCGACCGCCCAGAGGCAGCGCAAGGCCCGGCCGCCGTAGGCGTCCACGCAGAAGTCGACCGCTCGCAGCGGCGCGGTGGGCACGAGGGCGAGTGTTTCAGTCAGACGACGTTTCGGGGGTCTGGCCATTCTTCGGTCGATCCGGCTTCTTCGTCAGGGAGTCGATGACGGAGCGATCGGCCTTGACGGGCTTGCGTTCCCGCTCGGGCGTTTGTTCTTGAGCGGGTGCCGGCTTGGCCGGGGGCGGAGTCGCAGCGGGCTTGGGAGGCGAGGTGAGCTGTTCGATCACCTTGCGGGCGGGCTCTTGCGCCGCCGGCTTCGACGTCGGGGCGGGCTCCGCCTCGATGCGCTGGGGGGCGCGGGCGGCGCTGACCAGCGACTCGATGACCTGCTCGGCGGATGGTTTTCCGCCGAGGAAGTCGGGCAACTCTCCCGCCGCCCGGACGCCGGAGGTGGTGATGTTGGCGGCCTGGGCCTCCGCCACGATGCGCAGGAAGAACGTCTCCAGCTTGTCCGACGGAGAGGAGACCTCGAGGATGCGTTTGCCCGCCGTACGCTGGAGAAGTTCGCGAACCTCCTCGACGGCCTCGGGAGGCAGCTTCTCGGTGGTGATCTGGGTGAGATCCCGCTGGCTGAGCAGTTCGCTGGTCGGCCCGGCGGCCCGTTGCTGCCCGCCGTACAGGATGGTCACCCGATCGCAGACGTCCTCGACGTCGGCGAGCAGGTGGCTGGACAGCAGGATGGTCTTGCCGCGCTTGCCCAGGTCGCGGATGAGATCCTTGATCTGCCTCGTTCCGATGGGGTCCATTCCGGCGGTCGGCTCGTCCAGAATCAGCAATTCCGGGTCGTTGATCAGGGCCTGGGCAATGCCGATCCGGCGGGCCATGCCCTTGGAGTACTCTCCGACTCGTCGCTTGGCCTCGTGCTCCAAGCCCACCATGCCGAGCAGGCGATCGATACGGTCCTGGCGGATGGGCCCGCTCAGTCGGAACAGCCGAGCATAGTAGTCCAGCGTTTCGCGGGCGTTCAGGAAGCGGTAGAGGTAGGATTCCTCGGGCAGGAAGCCGATCCGTGACTTGACCGCGACGTCGGTGGGCGCCCGCCCGAAGACGCTGATCCGCCCGCGGGTGGGGTAGAGCAGGCCGAGCAGCATCTTGATGGTGGTGCTCTTGCCGCTGCCGTTGGGGCCCAGGAGCCCGAACACCTCGCCGCGACGGATTTCGAGATTGAGGGCGTCCACGGCCACGACGCGGTTCCGCCACCAGAAATCCTTGAAGATCTTGGTGAGGCCGGCGGTCTGGATAACAGGAAGGTCGTCGCTGGGCATGGTTGCCTGCTATCTGCTTCCCGGTCCGGCGGTCACGTCTTCGGGAATGATAATGCGTCGCTGGGCCTCGGGTTCCTCGAACTCGGACTCCCTACTCTTCTGGTACTCCGTGATCTCGGCCTCCCGCCGGGCCAGGGGATCGGGGCCGATCTTAATGCGGACCTCCTGGCGTCCTCCCGGAAGCCACCACTTGTTGACGCCCGGATAGGCCAGGACCTTGCGCATGGTCTCCTGCCACTTTCGCTCGATGAGCAACCGGGGCGTCTGTTCGTACTCGGCCACGAGGGTCTGGTATTGCTCGACGTCGCCGCGCAGTCCCTGGATCACGCGCTGGTACTCGGACTCGCCCCGGCGAATCCAGGCCCCCACCGTGCCGGACGCCTCCTCCTCCAGGATGCGATCGACCTCCTCCTCCAGCCGAAGCACCTGGGCCTGATCCCCTTGACTCCGGGCGATCTCCAGCAGGTTGAGCTTGCCGATGGCCTGCTCCAATTCCTCGGCGCGTGCGTCTTCCCCGCCTGCCCTGGCGGCCTCCAACCGTGGCAACAGCCGGTCGATGGCGGCGTCGGGTTCTCCGATCAACTTGCGGTAGGCAGGCCCGGCCGCCTTGTTGAGCAGCTCGTTCCTCTTCTGATCGGCCTTCTGCACCTCGATGGTCTTCTCACTCTCGGCTTCGATCACGGCCAGGAAGGCCTTCCGCGTCTGGAGCGGCACAGTGGCCTCGGGAATCTCCACGGCGGTCAGCTCGATTCCGGTCTGGAGCAGATCGAACTCGGCGGCGAGGATGGTCCTCACCTCGCGGGCGAAGGCGTCGGTCCTGGTCTGGGTGATCTCGGCCGCGGTAAACATGGAGGCCGCCCGGACCGCCGCGTTCTCCAGCAGGGTCTGGATCAGCGTTCGGGTCATCTCCTTGCGGGCCTTTTCGTCTGTAGTGTGCGAGACGTTGCGCACGAATCTCGACAGATCGGTGATGCGGTAAACGAGCGACCACTTCACGTGAGCCAGGCCCTTGTCGGCGGTGAGCAGGGCGCCGTCGTGGGCCGGATTCAGCCCCTGGCCACCGCGGGAGAGCCGGCCGAGCGATACACCGACCTCGTCCGGCATCAAGCCAAACCAGTGGGAATCGAAGGTGAGCGTCTCGGCGGTCACGCCGATGCAGAGCGTTTCGTCGAAGGGATAGGGGAACGCCCAGGACAGGCCGGACCCGTGAGCGGTGGGCAGCAGCTTGCCGAGGCGAAACACGACGGCCTGCTCGTTCTCCTGGACGCAGGTCAGCCCGTTGAGCAGGAACCAGACGACCAGGATGATCATGATGGCCTTGAGCACGCCAAAGCTGGCCCGCAGGGCGTCGGCCAACGACTGGTTGGCGGCGTCGAAGGGCGCGTCAGTGACGTGCAGCGTGCGATGTGGATGTTGATCCGGGCTGGAGTCAGACATGGTCAATCCGCCGTCTGTTGGGCCGCGGGCAGCGGCTCGGTCTGGGCGCCAAGCACCGAGGGGACGCGTCTGCCCTCATCGAAGAGGTCAAACGGCTGCTTCTCAGGTCCGAAGATCAGCGTGGTGCGTTTTCGGAGGACCTCCTCCAGGGCCTGCAACTTGTCCAGGTAGATGCGCAGCTCCTCATGCTCCTGGAACGCGGCATAGATGCGGCTGACCTCGGCCTGGGCCTGGTTGCGGTACTCGACGACCTTGCGCTTTGCGGCGGCGAGGATGCGTTGTTCGGCCGCTCCGGACTGGGCGACGATCTCGTTGGCCCGGGCCAGGCCCTCGGCCCGGAGGTTCCTGGCCTTGGTCTCCTCGCCCTTCTTCATGCTGTCAAACACGACCTTGGTGACCTCTTCGGGCAGGCCCAACTGCTTGAGCCCGAAGAGCCTGATCTCGACGCCGAACTCCTCGGCGGCCTCGACCTTGACCAGGTCCATCATCTCCTGCTCGATCTGCTGAATGTGGCGTTCGGCCGGATCGGTGGAGACGAACTCGCGGAAGTCGTGCTTTCCGGCAACTGCGAGTTTGTGGGAGCGGATCTTGGTGCGCAAGGCCCGCTCGCCATCGGCCTCGTTCTTGTAGCGGCGATGGAACTCGTAGGGGTCCGCGATGGTCCAGACAGTGAAGGTGGTCAGGATGATGTTCTTGCTGTCCGCGGTGCGTGTTTCCTCGGTACGGTCGAAGAGGACCCGCAACCGCTGGTCGTACTTCTCGACCATCTGGATGGGCCAGGGCCACTTGACGTACAGGCCGGCGTCGCGTTTGACGCTATCGGGGTCCACGTTCCCGAAGGTCTTGACCACCGCCGTCTCCGTCGAACGCACCTGGTACATGCACATGTACAGCAGCAGCACGATCGCCAGAGCAACGGCGGCCACTATGGTGGGCCAACTCTTCATCGGTTCACGTCTCCTCGGCCCTTTCGGGGCCGGGTCATCTCCCCGAGGCCGGCTCGGGCTCGGCGGTCAGGTCCAAGACGCCCTGTTTCTCCATCTCGATCTCGAAGACGAGGTTGATCTCGTCGAGGTCGCCGGCCAGCACGACCTTGCGGACGCCCTGCGTCGCCGCGGTCAACATCTCCAGCCACTTTCGCATGCGGTAGAGGCGGGGGGCCGCTCGGTAGGCCGCCACCTCATTGGCGAACTCGGTGAGCTTGGACTCGGCATCGGAGACCAGAGCGACGTTATCGGCCTGGGCCGCGGCAATCATGGCGGCCACCTGCCCCGATGCCGGCCGGACGCCCTCGGCCGGGTTGCCCAGGAGCAGGTCGTCGACGTGCCGTCGGGCGATGCCGCGCTGCTCGTCGGTCGCGTCCGGATCGTGGACCAGGCGCTCCAGTTCCATGATGGCGGCGTCCAAGGCGTCAGCAGCGGCCACGCTGCCGGCGACTTTGGTCTTGATCTCCTGAGCCTGGCCGAGGGCCTCCTCGATGGTCGCCCGCTTGCGCCGCTCCTGGGAGACCACATCCTGATAGGCCTTGGCCACGCCCTGCTCGGCCGGCGGATGGGCCCCGTGCAGCCCGAGAAACGCGAGCTTGACGCCGACCTGGAGTTCGTCGACGCGCTGCTGTATTCGCTCCCTCAGGTCGCGCTCGAACTGCTCGCGCCCCGGACCGATGACCTGATCGAGGTCCACCGAAGCGGCGTAGTCGGTCAGGGTCTGGAAGGCGACGGCCTCGATCACCGTCTCCGGCTGCTCATAGCGGTACAGATAATCGCGTGGCTGGTCGACATGGTACTCAATGGCGATCGAGCACTCCAGCATCCCGACGCCGGCGGCCTCGGTCTCCGGCGCGGACTCGTCCCCGTCGCCGAGGTCGGCCGCTCCGACGGACCGGTCCGGGCTGGCCACGATGATCATCAGGTGCGGGGCGAAATCGTGCTTTTCGGTCCACAAGACCATCTCGTGCTCGTGCTGTTGGGCCGTCTCCTCCGTCTCGCCGGCGTACTCACCGCCGCGCGTGCCCACCACCAGCGGGCGCATCCGCGTGGTGGCCACGCGATAGGCGCGGTCGATCGGCCAGGGCCATTTGAGATGGATGCCCGGGCCGAAGGTCCCAGTTTCCGTGGGTCTGCCGTAATGCTCGACAATGGCCTCCTGGTCGGCGTCCACGATGACCACACTCGACAGGAGGAACAGGGCCAGCATGGTGAAGACGGCCAGCGGCAGAATGGCTCGCTGGAGCAGTTGGTAGAACCAGGTGCCCGAGACCTCGAAGCCGAACTGATAGTTGATGGCGTCGGCCAGCGACCGGGCCAGCCCACCCGGCTCGCTGATCAGGGCCAGCAGGCGCGAGTCGAAGGCCGGACGAGGCTGTTCCTCTCCGACTTTCGGGCGATAGAGATCCAGCACGAAGTTGATTGCGAACTCGATGCCCAGCACGAGCATGGCGATCCGGATGGCGTAAGCGGCCAGCGGCTCTGCGAAGGGCACATCCACAATCGAGGCCCCCATGGCGGCCACCACCACCAGGCAAGCCAGGGCGTTGCCGGCCAGGTAGGTCGCGGCCGCCCGAAGCACGCGCCACTGAGGCTGCCGGGCCATCCCGCTGGCATAGCGCGAGAGCATGAAACAGAAGAATCCGGCAAAGGCGGTCAGCGTGGCAGCCAACGGGGGGTTGGAGGCGCTGGGCCAACTGGGGTCCGAGATCGGCTTGGCGAACCGGGCCTGCCAGCCGACGTACAAGCCGATGTGCAACAGGGCCAGCAGAATGGTGAAGGCCGGCAGGAACCAGCGGTAGATCCATCGCAGGCGCTGCCGCTCGAGGTGGAGCGATTCGTCTGCGGCCTCGAATATAGCCGGATGGACCCCCGCTTCGGCGGCCCGGCGGATTTCTTCGGTCTCGAACGCCTCGGCCGCCGATCGCTTGCGCTGCGTGAACAGGACCAGCAACGCCAGCCAGACGGCTGCGGCGAAGCCCAGGTGAACGCTTTCCGCCCAGACCGCCTCCGAGCCGCTCCACAGAGCCAGGCCCAGAATCAGGCCGAAGGCCACCAACTGCAGGGAGAAACCGAAGGCGCAGACCCCCTGGGCCCGTCGGTCCTCGGAACTCACAGACGACGTGTTGGGCATCGGCGCTATCCGTCTTACACAGGATCGATCGGCGCCGCGGCTTCGGGTCGGCGACAGGCGCCTGGCGCCAGACCGAACGCCCGGCCTGTTCGCAGCGTGCCCCGAACACGGACGCTTCCCGGGCTCCACGCTTGCCCGGCCGGGGCGGCAGCTTACAATAAGCGGCCTTGGTTGCCAAGCCCGGGCCTGCGCGGGCGGACGAGCTAAGCTGAATTCCAGCAGGAGCTAGCGAAGCTCAGCCTATGTTCTCCAGATTCTACACAATCGCCGCCAACACCTTCCTGGAGACGATCCGGCAGCCCATCTTCGGCGTGGTGCTCTTCGCCGCAGCCCTGCTGATGATCTTCAACATAGGGCTGGCCGGGTTCACCCTCGAGGACGACGACAAGCTGCTGCTGGACCTGGGACTATCTACGCTGCTGCTGAGCGGGTTGTTCTTGTCGGTGTTCAGCGCCACGGGGGTTTTGACCCGGGAGATCGAGAACAAGACCATCCTGACGCTGGTGAGCAAGCCGGTGTCCCGCCCGGTGCTGATCGCGGGCAAGTACGCCGGGCTGCTGGCCGCCCTGGGCGTGGCGTTTTACCTGTGCTTTCTGGTCTTCCTGCTGACCATGCGGCACAAGGTCCTGCAGCGGTCCACGGACCCGTGGGACATGCCGGTCATTGTTTTCGGGTTCGGCGGCTTGGCCCTGGCCTTGGGTGTCGCGGCGTTCTGCAACTACTTCTACGACCTGGAGTTCTCCTCGACCGCTCTGGCGCTGGCCGTACCCCTGCTCACCCTGGCCGTGCTGTTGACCGGCTTCTGGGACAAGACCTGGAACCGTCAGGAGTATGGCATGGGCATCTTTTCGGTAGACCTGTTCATCGCGGCGTACCTGGTGTTGCTTGCGGTGATGGTGCTGGCCGCCGTGGCCCTGGCGGCATCAACGCGCCTCAGTCAGGTGCTGACTCTGCTGGTTTGCGTGCTGGTCACCGCGGTGGGTCTGGTTTCCGATTTCGCCCTGGGGCAATACCAGGAGGAGAGCCTGATTGCCCGGGTGGCGTATCAGGCCCTGCCCAACCTGGGCATCTTCTGGGTGATCGACGCCGTGAACTCGGGTATCCCGGTGCCCTCCCAGTACCTGGTGCTGGCCACGGGGTACTCGGTCGTGCTGGTCATCGCCCTGCTGATGATCGGCGTGGCCCTGTTCCAACGGCGCGAAGTGGGGTAGCCGAGTGCTGCGGAGGCGGGTCGGAGGCAGCGGATCTCAGGGCACGCTCCAATTGCCGATGTCGTCCGCGGTGTTGTCTCTCCCGTCAGGCCCGATGCTCCACAGATCGTAGCCCTCCGGAAGGTGCACTCCCGGGGCCCGGTATCGGTATCGCTGCCCCCAGGAGTCGGACAGCAGCCCTATGGTGCTGATATAGGGGCCGTCCCACACTTTCGTCGGCGGCAGCTCCGGAGGCTGACGAATCAGATCGTCGAGCGAGGCCGGTAATCCGCCCGGACGCAATCGGTATTTCTTTATGGCGATGACCAGCAGGCCGCGCGATCCCAGTGCCCGGTGGACGCGGTCGATCTCATACTGCGAATAGTCGGGCAGGCTGGGCCCGTCGATGTCGGGGTCGGGGTCGGGGTCGGGCACGTCTCGCCCGTCCCGCAACATATACCACGAGCCGCCCGCCAGTATCCCGATCAGGGCGATCGCGAACACGACGATCAGCGCGGTCGGGCGAACAGGTCTGGTTCTGGACACGCCGCGAACACCTCTTTAGCCCGCAAGGATCCCATGTCGGAACGACAACCCGCGCAGTTTAACGCCGCCCCGCCGGACGGGCCAACGGAAACGAACCGGCGACCGGCACCTCGCCCGGGGCAACGCCTCCACCGACGTCCTTGGGCCTGGCGCCGGTCGGCGGCGCGGGGGGATATCCCTGTGAACGCCAGTCGTTCCGGGCGGCACGCGGATCGCTTGCGTGTGGGTGATGCTGCGAATACAACCGAGACGTGATCCTGACGCGACAAAGCCATCGACGGATTGAGCGCCGCCGACTCCCGGGGCGGTCGGCCGGGATCCGCCGACAGTTCGCCGTTGGGCCGGGCGTACCGCCGGGCAGGATATTGGCCAGACACGCTTGTTTGCGACCGGTGCGTTTGCGGCCGGCAGGCAGGTCATCTGTGTGGCTGTCGGCCGTGCTGGTGCCTTTGTGCGCACTGACACCGGCCGCTTCGGCGCGGGGCGGTCAGGGCCCCGGTTGGACTCAGGCTGACGGACAGTGGCTCCTCGACCGAGGCCGAAACTACGGTCTGACCGCCGGCCCATCGCCATCCGTGGGCGACGCACGAATGATGCTGGTCTGGATGCGAGCGGCCGGTCGCGTTGCGCCGAATCTGGCCGAGGCTCACCTGCGCCAGTACGAGTTGCTGACCCTGCTCGGTCGTGCCGAGGAGGCCCACGACGCCCTGGGGCGTTATTGCCACCTGACCGACGACGAAGTCCGGCGTCTGATCTGGCTCGGCGACGGCTTCGAGCAGCTTCAATCGGCTGAAAAACGCCTCGAATTCTGCACGGCGCGTCTGGCGGACGCGTCGTTACCGGGACCGATCGCCAGCGAACTCCATCGCTGGCTGGGGGAGACCTATGCGGGAATGGGTGAGCCGGAGGCCGCCAACCGCCAGCTGCAGGACGCCGTTGACGCATTCGCATTCAACTTCGCCGCGCAGGATGGTCTGCTGCAGACGCAGGAGGGTGGGCCCACCGCGGCCCGGCGCGTTCGGCGACATCTGGTTTCGATCGCGGCGGCGCCGTTGGGTGTCGGGGAACTCTGGTCGCTGGCCCGCCTGCTCGATTCAGTGTCGCTCCACGATCGGGCGGTGTGGTGGTACGAACAGGCCCTGGCCGCCATCGAACGCGGCAGTACCGGCCGTCCCGCGCCCAGCGGGCTTCTGGTGGACATGGGCCGCAGTTTGCGCGACGCCGGGAGGTTTGACCGTGCCATCGAGGTCTGCCAGCGCGCCCTGAACGCCACCCCGAACTCGTACGACGCCGCGATGCTGCTAATCGAGGCGGCCCGGGCGGCAGGGCAGGATGGACTGGCGGAACAACAGGTAGCCGGCCTCCGAAGCCAACTCGATAAAACAGAGGGCGTCGCACGCCGCGGGCGTGACGCCCTGAGCGCCGCTCGAATCGCGTGGTTCCACACGGTCTGCGATCCCGACCCACAGCGGGCCTTGGAGTTCGCCGAACTCGCCCAGGCGGGCGCTGCGAACGATCCGGAGGTACGTCGCATCTACGGACTGGCCCAGCTCGAGGCCGGCCAGGCCGCCGAGGCGCGGGAGACCCTGGCGCCGCTGGTGACCGGGCAGCAGCCCGACCAGCTTGCTGCGTGGGGATTGGCCCGGGCGCTGATCGAACTGGGTGACAAGGAGTCGGCACTCGAAATCCTCCGCGACGCGGAGCAGGTACGGCGTTCGGGGATGGCCTACGAACGAGTCTGCGCATTGTTGCAGGAACTCGGAGCGACCCCCCTGCCGCCGCCCGACCGTAGCTCGGTCGAGCGCGTGCTCGACGCCTTCGACCGCGACGTGATGAACTTCCCGGTTGATCCGGCCCACTATCTCGAATTCACCGCCGAATTCGTGGATCCCACGCCGACGTTCGGACAGCGCTGGCCGTGCCGGCTCCGACTGACGAACCGGGGCACCTTCCCGATCACGCTGGGGGCCGGGCAGATGGTGGCCGGCGACGTGCTGCTCTCCGCGACGGTGGACTATCCGGGCATCGGGGTGATGGAGGGGTATTTGTCCGTGTCGCTGGCTCAGCGGCATGCGCTGGGGCCCGGCGAATCGGTCGAGTTGGTGCAGACGGTGGACGTCGGTGTGCTGGCCCCATGGGCCGTGATACTGCCTCAGCGCGACCTGATCTTGACCGTCACGGCGCTGCTCGACCCGGTACAACAGCCGGAGGGGGGATGGAAGTCCCGGCTTGGCGACGAGTTGGTGGCCACGGCGCGAATGCAGCGCCTGCGGTTCACATATGAGCGGAGCACCGTTACGGATCTGGCCCGCCAGACGCGCCAGGGACCGCCGCCGGAACGGGTCGACGCGCTGCGCACGGTCGCGGCGCTGCTGGAGGAGCGGCTGGCGACCATGCGCGAGAAGCTGGACTACACTCCGGTGCGCATCGACAAGAAGGGTCTGGAGGCGACCCTGCGGGCCGGGCTCACCGATCCAAGCCCCATGGTGCGGGCCCACATGCTGGACAATCTAGGCCTGTTTCGGTTCTCGGATGAACAGGCCGGGATGGTGGCGCCGCTGCTCTCGGACGAGGACTGGGTGGTGCGGCTGATGGCGGTCGATTTTCTGGCCGCACGGCAGGGGACCGTTTTCGAGCGGGTGGCCCGGCGGCTGGCCGAGAGCGATGCCGACCCGCTGGTGCGGGAGTTGGCCGGGCTGTATGTCGAGCGCTGGCGGGCGGCGCGAATGCCAGAGACCGGCGGCAGACGGCGGTAGGACGGGCCGGGTGCTCCTTATCGGCGCGGCTGGGAGAATCGGATACGGTTGACGGCCGACTTGGAGGCAAGAGAGCGGCGACCAAGTCGGCCGAAGCTTCGGGAAGGGACGCAGCATGCCGGATGGCGGGAGCAACACGCTGGTTGTCGGGACGCGCGGGTCGCTTCTGGCGGTGACGCAGACGAACTGGGTGGTCGAGCGAATCCGACGCCACAACCCCGGCCTGGAGGTGCGCGTCGAACGGATCAGCACCCGCGGCGACCAGCAGCCCGATGTCCCCCTGCCCCAGGTCGGCCAAAAGGGCATCTTCACACGGGAGTTGGAAGAGGCTCTCTGCGACGGCCGAATCGACCTGGCCGTCCATTCCGCCAAGGACCTGCCGCAGGACGAAGACGGACCGAGCGGGCTGGCCATTCTGTGCGTCCCGCCGCGAGAAGACCCGCGCGACGCCCTCATTTCGCGAGAGGGGCGAAAGCTGGCCGACCTGCCCACCGGAGCGACCATCGGCACGAGCAGCCTTCGCCGTCAAGCCCAACTGCGCTTGGTCCGCAGCGACCTGAAGTTCTGCGTGCTTCGCGGCAACGTGGACACGCGGATCAAGAAGGTGCACCGCGGCGACTGCGACGCCACGCTGCTGGCCCTGGCCGGCCTGCGACGCGTCGGGCTGACCGAGCACGTCACCGAAGCTCTGGATGTCGACCGAATGGTCCCTGCGCCGGCCCAGGGCATCCTGGCGGTTCAGGGCCGGGCGGGTGACGAGCGCGTCCGCGGACTGCTGCGGCCGATCCACGATGATGACGCATCGCTGTCACTGACGCACGAGCGGATGCTGGTGGACAGGCTGGGCGGCGGCTGCGCCACGCCCATCGGGGCGCTGCTCACATTGGACGGCCGGAACGTCACGCTGACGGCCGTGGTGGCCTCACCGTCCGGCGATCGGGGCGCGAGGGCGTCACACACAGTCGGCCGGGCCGACGCGGCCGATGCGGTGCAGCACGTGCTCGACGAGTTGCTCGCCGGCGGCGCCGACGAGATCATTGAGTCCTGCCGCGAGGAATAACGCGGTCCGGGTCGCGCGGGCCGCCTGAACAATCCTCACTGGTGCCGGTACAGTGCGCGCCCGCTCGGGCGACCCTCAGGAAGCCGGCTCGTCGCTGCGGATGTCGTCGGCAGTGGCGGCGTCGCCGGCGCGGCCGAAGCGGCCGTCGGGACCGGCGGACTCGAAGATGGGCCGGCCTCCGTTGCGTTGGACTCGCTGCTGGAGATCGGTGTCGGCGATGCGGTCGGTGACGTAGCGCAGGCGTCGGCCCCAGGGATCGCGGCAGACGATGCGGCCGTCGGTGGCGACGTGGAGCACCTTGACGCTGACGTCCTTGAGTCGGTCGGCCGCTGCGGGGATGTGAACCAGGGCGGTGATCGGTTCTTTCGCCGTCCCGTCGAAGTTGCCCTGCGGCCAGGCGCCGGAGGTTTCGTGGTACTGGGTCAGGGCTCGATCCAGCGCGGCGATCAGCTCGACGGCCTGGTCCGTGCGGGCCCGGTCGAGATAGCGGTCGTACAGGCCGGCCAGTAGCCACAGCAGCAGGGCCAGGAGGATGCCGGCGACGAGGGTCTCGACCAGCGATATCGCCCGAACGGGGCGCGAGGCTGCGTTCATGACGGCGGTAGTGTCGCGGAAGTGACTCGAAATGCCAATCATTCTGCGGTTGCCAGGCAGTCGCGGCTCGGTGCCGGCGTCGATCTCGGATGAGACAGATGCAGGAATCGGCGGGAAGTCAGGCAATCCCTTAAGCATCCGTGCGTTTGGTGTACAATAGGGGTGGTGGATCGGACCGATATCACCGGTACCGAAGGAGGTGCCGCATGAGCATGCCGTCGCTTCGACGTTTCCTATCCGCTTTGATGCTCGTACTCGCAGGCCTGCCGGTAGTCGGTCCGGCCGGCGCCCGGGCCGAGGACGAGCCGGCCGACCAGATCCGGCTGGAAAGCCAGACTTCGCGACAGCGCCAGGCAAAACGTGCCCGGGACACCGTGCGCGATCTGGGTCTTACGGCCAAGCAGGCTCGGCAGTTGCTGCCGATCGCGGACCAGGCCGCTGCCCTGCACGTCGAGGCCTACGAGCAGGAGGCCGATCTGCTGCCGGGCATGATCGAGGTCTTCGGCTACTTCGCGCTCGAGGACAGCTTGAACCAGGGCTTCAGCGCCGACGTCGAGCGGCAGACGGGCCGGATCAGTCATCAGGCCAAGGAGGTAAGCGAGCAACTGACGGAGCAACTGCTGGCCCTGGAAGAGCAGGCCGCGGCGATTCTGACCCGGGCTCAGCTCGACTACCTGGCGCCACACCGGCCCGGACTCCGGGTTGACCAGGGCAACGCGAATGCGGAGGCGCGTGACCACCTGGCGACCGCCCGGCGAGAGCTGGATCGCATCAACCGGGAGATCCATCCGCGACTCGGCCAGGTGGGCGAAATCCTGCTGCACCCGGCGGCCGCCATCCCGCTGTGCAAGATCGCCGACAGACGGCCCGGCGAGAACATCAAGCTGGCGCTCCACGTCCAGGAGAACGGAACGGAGGGCTGCCCCATTGCGCACTACGATCTGCAAAGCGCGGCGGTGAAGGAGCTGCGGGGTCGGATCAACAACTGGAACCTGATCAACGGCCTGCACCTGGACGGCGAGCAGATCGAGCGGATTGTGGCCCTGTACGATCACGTCGCACCCAAGGTGCAAGAAGCCGACAAAAGAGGCCAGCGGAACCCCGGCGGGGTCAACGCCCTGCGGGTCGCGTACGAGCGGAGCGTCGAAGGCGTTCTCAACACCGGGCAGCGGGAGGTGCTGGCCGTGTACAAGGCGTGTCTGATACCGCCAAAGAACCTCAAGGACCCGGTTCGCATCGGCCAGGCCACCGACAACTCCGGCGCCGAACGATGGATCGAGCAGGCCCGAAAGGCCTCCGACGATCGGCTTGCCAAACTCGTGGCCCATGCGTTGACCAGGGAGGAAGAGCGCTTCGGCGAGTTTACGCCGACCGAACGCCGCAAGCGTGAGGCCGTCCTGCTGGCGACAGCGCGAGAGGCGGCGGCCATGTCGGACGTGGATTTCGAGGTCAACAAGGGCGACCTGGCGGAGCGTGTGGCTCCGTTCGATCGCATCCAGGCGCTCAAGGGAGAGATTAACGCACTCTCGCGGGCCGAGGGCCTGCCCGGGCCGATCTGCCGGTTCATGTTCACCGAACTGTTCATCGACCAGCTTCGGGAGCGAGGCCGCCAGTTGGCCGAGGGCATCGAGCCGCAGAAGGCCGACCTGGCCGGCGGTCCGCAGGCGGAGACCTACCAGCCCCCCACCGAGGTCCAGCCATCCGGGCAACCGAATCGCCATGACCCGTGAGGAGCTCGATCGCAGAGCGTTTCTGTCGGCGCTGGGACGATACGCGGGCGGCGCGTGCGTGACCTGCGGCATCGGGGGCTTGTTCCCCGGTCAGGTCCGGGCCCAGGCAGCGCCGGCGACCTCGCGCGAGGTCGATTTCTACGAGCGTCTGCCGGACGGTCGCATTCAATGCGGGGTGTGTCCGCATCGCTGCACGCTGGCGGACGGCGAGTCCGGCTTCTGTCGGGCACGCACCAACGTCGCCGGCCGGCACATCAACCGCGGCTACAACAAGCCGTGCATCCTCAGCGTCGACCCCATTGAGAAGCTTCCGCTGAACCATTTTCGCCCGGCGACGAAGACGCTGACCATCGCGGTCGGCGGCTGCAATCTGCGGTGTCTGTACTGCCAGAACTGGCAGCATTCCCAGACGCCGCCCGACGAGCAGGAGACGTTCGACCTGACGCCTGCGGACGCCGTCGCCTCGGCCCGGAAGAAAGGCCTGGACACGATCGCGTTCAGCTACACGGAACCGGTGGCCTTCCTCGAATATGCCAAGGACACGGCCGCGGCTGCGCACAGGTCCGGGCTCAAGGTGGTGGTGGCAACGGCCGCCCACGTCAACCCGGCCCCGCTGCTGGCCTTCGCGGAACACGTCGACGCGTTCACCATCACGCTGAAGGGCTTTGACGAGGAGTTTTATCGTCGGATGTGTGGGATCTCGTTGGCGCCGGTGCTGACGTCGATCGAGACGATCAAACACAAGACCAAGTGCTGGCTGGAGCTGGTGAACCTGGTGGTGCCGACCTACAACGACGACCCCCGTCGAATCGGCGAGATGGCGCGTTGGATTCGGGAACACCTGGGTGCGGACGTACCGCTGCACTTCGCCCGGTTCGTGCCGATGTACCGGCTGGCCAATCTGCCGCGGACACCGGTGCCTACGCTGGAGGCGGCCTGCGACGCAGCTCGCGAGGCGGGTCTGCGCTACGTCTACACCTCGAACATCGCCCCACACGAGGGCACCAACACGTTCTGCCCCCGCTGCGGCGAGGTACTGATCGAACGGCTCGGGTTCAAGATTCTGGACAGCAAGCTCAGGCGCGGGGCGTGTCCGAAGTGCCGCCAGAAGTTGCCCGGCGTGTGGAGCTAAGCACGTTCATGCGGGACTCCCAGCGGCGGATGCTGGCCTCACTGCGCCGGAAAGCCGCCATCCGCCCGCCAAGAGCAGCGCCGACACCAGCTTCATTCCGACCAGCAGGAACGCCGCGACGGCCGTGCCGAACACCGGCACCAGCAGCAGGCCGCATAGCAATGCGCCCAGGCAGGCGCCGGCGTGATCGGCACCGACAACGGCGCCGGCCGCCGCACCGGCTCGCCCCGTCGAGCCCCTGTGCAAGTCGCCCGCCAGGGGGAAGGCCGCCCCGCCAAGCACGCCGGTCAGGGCCACCAGGACCGACACGCACCACTCGACCAGCGTCAGGGCGGTGGGGGAGGTCTGGAGTCGGGCCAGCGCCGGCAGGACGAACGGAACCGATAGGGCAAGCAGAGCCAGCAGTACATCAACGCCAATGAGCCAGCGCCACAGGGGTGCCGATGATGCGCCGGGTGCTGCGGAGCGGCTGCAACGCCAACCGGCCACCACGCACCCGACCACCAGCCCACCCATGAATAGAGCGATGATCCAGCCGATGCGCTGGTAGACGTAGCCGTAAAGGTTTTGAAAGGCGAACAGCCAGATGATGCTCAGGGCCATCGTCGCGAACCCCGTCGTTCCGACCGACAGGACGACGGCGCCGGTCGTGGTCCAGGGATGGGGATTCTGCGGCTCGAGCACTTCGCGCCGACGCCCGCGCAGATAACACAGCAGCAGGGTAACCCCCCCCACCACTGCCAGGACCGCAACAAGCTCCGACAGGCGGATCGATTGGAGCCACTCGATCCAGTAGCGCCCACCTTCGGCCGGGCGGCGCGTCATCCGCTCCCACAGTGCCAATCGCTGCATGTAGACGACCGGTCGCAGGTCGGTGCTGACTTTCACGTGGTCAGCCGCATCGAGCTGGGCAGCGCGTTGCTCGATTTTGGCAACATCAAGCCAATCGGTGGCACCGTCGAACCAGGCCGGGTGGAACAGGGCGGACTCGACGCCCCGTCGCGCGTACCGGCCGGCCAGCTCGGCGGGGTCGGTTGAGACGAGCCCTGCGTCGGTAGCGACCAACACGGGCGCTGGATTGTCCCAACCCACGGTCACCTCGGGAAAATGTCGTCGCAAGGTGGCCCGGATCGAGGCCAGGTAGTCGGCAGAGGCGGCGGTGAGACTGCCGGGGGTGGCGGCCGCGGTCAGGCACAGCACCGACCGCGAGGTCATGGCCCGGCGCAGCTCGCCGTAGAACTCGTCGGTGTACAGCCGGGCGTGCAGGGCCGACGTCGGCTCCGCCAGCCGGGCAATGACCAGGTCGAACCGACCCACCTGGGTCTTGACGTAGTAGCGGGCATCGGTGTGGTGGACGGTCACTCGGTCGTCGGCCAGGGCCCGGCGGTCGCCGTCGGCAAGGTATGGTTCGATCAGCTCGATCAGGCGGGGGTCCGGCTCGACGTAATCCACGTGTTCGACCGGGTGCCGCAGGACCTCGGCCAGCAGACCTTCCGCCCCGCCGCCCAGCAGCAGGACGTTTCGCGGTTGCGGGTGCTGGCAGAGCCAGAAATGAGCCAGCGGGACGAACGAATAGGGGTCCGGGAAGCTGACCGCCACGTGCCCGCCGCAATACAAGGTGTACTGTTCCGCTCGGCGCCCGACAGCCAGGTTCTGGTATCGGGATTCGACCTCCGCCATGCGCTCGTAGCCGGGGGCGACGGTTCGCCAGCGGAGGTCCACGAGCTTGCGGTTCAACACGTCTCCCGCCAGCAGGCCGGTCAGCAGGGCAACGACCGCGACCATCGCCAGAAACGAAGAGAGGAGGCGTCCACGAGCGTTGACGGCCATCAGCCCGCCCGCAAGGGCCGCGGTGATGGCTCCGCAGGTCAGAGCGGTTTGAATGGGCGTCAGGTGCTCGACGGCCCAGAAGCTGAACGCCGCTCCGCCGATCAGGCTCCCGAGCGACTCCAGGGCATAAACATTTCCCAGTGACAAGAGCCCCCGAAATCCAAGCCGTGGACCTTCGTCGGCGCCTCGGGCGAGACATTGCTTGTCGTTGGAGCGATCACCGGCAACGCAACAAGCTAATGGGAACGCCATCCCTACCAAGGCGCTGGCCGGCGAGACGAACAGCATGGCCGTCAGGGCCGTCTTCGGTAGCGGCAGCAGCTCGCCCGGCTGGACCCCCAGCCACGACCTCGCTCCACGAAACAGCCACAGTTCCAGGCAGGCCGCTGCGCTCAGCCCCACCAAGACCAGCACTAGGCCGACGTCGGCCCGAGGTCTACCCCATCGCGACTCGGACAGCCATCCACCGACAGCGGCGCCGACGGCCACCCCGAACAGCCAGGCGAAGAGCACGATCCCCCAGGCGAACTCGCTGCCGAACATCAGGACGATGGCTTCGCGCAGCAGCAGCGACTGGGTAACGATGGCCTGCACTCCCCAGGCCACCACCAGCCCGCCGAGCCAGACACGGCGATGACCGTTCACCGTGGGCGGCAATCCCGCCTCGGCGTACTGCGGCCTATCTGGCTCTTGGCACGGTTGCGATTCACGATCGCCGGGCGGCAGGTCGGCAGTGCTCATCGGCGGGCCCCTCTGTCAGGGTTGGCATCGAGCATGATATACGAAGCGTCCCTCATGGGCAGAACAACTCCCACCAGGACTGATCCAACCGCTTGGGACACTGGAAAGATCTGGGGACCGGTCACTCAGTTGTGTCGGCACGTGGTGAACGATTCTGATCGTTGCGCCGTTGGCGGATGGCCTCAAGTTCGACCGCCGCCTGCAGATCTTTGGGCCGACCGAGGGCTCTGCGGGCACGAATCAGCGCGTCGAGGTTCAGCACGCGACAGGGCATACCACCGACGTTCACTGTCGTCGAATGACGAGACACTTCGGCAAAAGCGCCGAGCCCGCTAATCTCGGACAGAAAGTCGATCTGCCCCAGGTCGGTGAGCAGGTACAGGTTCTTGAATCCGGCCAGTTCAGCGGGGTGTTCCGGCAGAGGCGGGTGACTCGGCTGCTCCCGCCAGCACGGGTGCAACCCCCTCAAGGCCGCCAGAATCCGAGCCAAGTTGTCGGGCTCGAGCGGCGCGCAGACATCGACATCCTGGGTCACAATCGAAGACCCGTGCAGCACACCGGCCATGCCACCGACCACAACGAGTTCAACGCCGTGTTCGGTCAGACGTCTCAGCAGATCCAGGGTCGAAGCCATAGTGTGCTATACCTGCCCGCCGCAGGGCCCGCACAAGTTCAAGCGCCTGATCGTGGCGGGCCAACCGCTCAGCAGGCGAAAGACCCAGCAGGTAGTCGAGCTGACCGACGTCGATCCCGTAGTCGATGGCCGTCTGCCAAGCGTCACCGACGGGCAAGGCGCGTCCCTCTGTCGAGTCTTGCGCCATTGGTGCTCACTCGCTGAGAACCCGCCGAGGTGCTCGTCGGCACCTTCTCGAGCGGCATACGTCAAACAAGGCGGTGCGCAGTTGCCTGCACGACCCGTTCCGGCACAACGGGATGACGACGCACCGGTCAGCCCCCGCGGCGTCACGCCCGCGGGCGCACGACCCGCAGCGCGGTCAGCCCGAAGAACAGAACGCCGATCAGGCCCGCGCCGCTTCCCAGACCGCACAACCCCTGCAGCAAGGCCGCTCCTAATTGTTGGCTCAGATCGGTCGTGCCCGTCCCGGAGGTTCCCGCGTCGTCGGTCGAATCGCAATCGGCCTCGATGTCCCAGTAGGCGTCGCAGGGATCGCAGTCGCCGAGGACCTCCTCGGGGAAGGTCTCGGTGGCCAGCGGCTCACCGTCGGTGTTGAGGCTGTAGAGGCTGCCGATATTCGTGACCCAGAAGACGCGCAGGCGGTCGTCTGCATCGCGGGCGTACTCCACGAACCCCACAGGCTGCCCGTCGAGGATCACCTGGCCGGACTCGTCCACGCTGCTGCTGACCAGGGAGCGATCGGCCCCATTGACCAGGATCAGATTCCCGGTTTCGTCGCTGAGCACCAGGCGGACGTTCTCCGCGTTGATCAGGCCGCAGGTGACGTTGGTAGGCTCATCGACCCACTCGAACCACTGAGCCTGGACCGGCACCGCCAGACCCAACGTCGCGAGCAGGGCAAACGAACCAGAGAAACGATACATCAGGTGGCCTCCTCGTCAGGAGCGGTTGTACGCGGTCGGTGGCAACGCCTTCAGGATCGCAGAAATCAGGGCCGAACGCCAGGGCCCGCGGGCCGGTGTCCCGCCCGGCTGCGGTCAGCATCCGGTGCAGACCCGGGGGCAGCCTCGGAATTCTTGGGGCTGCCGCCGCCGGCCGGGCCCGACAATTTCCTACAACTGATTCGGGGCCCCGCAGATCGGGCCGCGAGCGGTTTGCGTCGCTCCGGCTGCGTCGCTATATTCCGGACCCGAAAGGCTTTAGCCGCCCGACCAGGGATGGTGGCGAGCGCCAGGGATGTGGCGTGGAGACGAGCAGTGGGAAGGTCCTTGAGGAGCATCGGCAAGTAAGATGATCGTTGGCGTGCTCAAAGAGATTAAGACGCACGAGTATCGCGTCAGTGTGGTGCCGGCCGGGGTCGAGGAACTGGTCCGTCGCGGGCACCGGGTGCTTCTCGAAACCCAGGCCGGCGTGGGATCGGGCCTGCAGGATAACGAGTACCGTGAGGCCGGCGCCGACGTCGTCAAGACCCGCGAGGAGGTCTACGCGAAGGCGGATCTGATCGTCAAGGTGAAAGAACCTCAGCCGGACGAGTGGCCGCTGATGCGCGAAGGCCAGGTCATGTTCACCTACTTCCACCTGGCCGCCGAGCGCAAACTGACCGAGGCCGTATTGAAGACCAAGTGCGTCGCCATCGCCTATGAGACGATCACGGACCGGCAGGGGCATCTGCCGCTGCTGACACCGATGAGCGAGGTGGCCGGCCGCATGAGCATCCAGGAGGGCGCCAAGTACCTGGAGAAGCCGATGATGGGACGCGGCATCCTGCTGGGCGGCATTCCAGGAGTGACGCCGGCCGAGGTGTTGGTCCTCGGCGGAGGCATCGTGGGCACGAATGCGGCCAAGGTGGCCGCCGGATTGGGCGCCCAGGTGTTCATTCTGGATGTGAACCTGGATCGACTGCGTTATCTCGATGACGTGATGCCGGCCAACGTGTATACGCTGTTCAGCGACCGGATCACGGTTCGCGAACGGCTGGCTTCGGCCGATCTGGTCGTTGGAGCCGTCCTGATCCCCGGCGCCCGCTGCCCGGTTCTGGTGCCCGGAGAGTACCTCTCGATGATGAAACCCGGGGCGGTGATCGTGGACGTCGGTGTGGACCAGGGCGGTTGCGTGGAGACCATCCGGCCGACCACGCACGCGGACCCGACTTACATCGTCGAGGGCGTGGTGCATTACGGCGTGGCCAACATGCCCGGGGCGGTGGGGCGAACCTCGACCTTCGGCCTGACCAATGCCACGACGCCCTACCTGATCGCCCTGGCGGACAAGGGCTACAAGAAGGCCTGCGCGCAAGACCCCGGGTTGGCCGAGGGAATCAACTGCGAGCACGGCAAGCTGACCAACCGGCCCGTCGCCGAGGCGTTCGACATGGAGTTCGAACCCAGCTCGGTGGCCGCGAGGTGACCGAGCGCTGAGGACTGGGGACCGGATGCCTCCCGCGAGGTCCGGCCTCGGGCGGAGATGCGGGAGAGCGGAGGCCTGCTGGATTCAGCCGCGTTACGAACCAACCGCGACCATGGAGGGATGCGGGCATGAAGAAAATCCTCGTCCTGATCGTGATCGTGGTGGTTGTCGGCGGGCTTTGGTATTGGGGCAGTACGCGCCGAAGCCTGCTCGAGGAAGAGGGTACGCTGGCCCGGGTCAAGTGGGGCGACATCAAGGTGCCCATCAGCGCCAGCGGCGAGGCCCGCGAGCGGCAGCGCGTCGAGATCAAGGCCGAGGCGAGCGGAACGATCATCGACATCCCCGTTGAAGAGGGCGACATCGTCCAGCCAAACCAGCTCCTGATGAAGATCGACGAGGAGGAGGAGGCCCGCAACGTCGATAAGGCCCAGGCCGCCGTCGATCAGGCCAGCGAGAGCCTGGCCATCGCCCAGATCGCCAACGAGCAGGCCATAGAGGATGAGACCTTCAACGTCGAGTTGGCTCAGGCGGCGTACAACCTGGCCAAGGCTCGATTCGAGTTCGCCGAGTTCGAGTACGACCGGGTCAAGGGGCTCGAGGCGGACGATCACAGCAGTCAGACCGAGTTGCAGCGCAAGAAGACGGAATCCTTGACCGCCAAGGCAGACCTCGCCCGCTACGACGTGGAACTGCGGCGGGCCAAGGACGCCGGCCCACGGAACGTCAGACGGACCGCGCGGGAGATCGAACTGGCCAAGGCTCGACAACGCAACGCGGAACACATGCTCCACGACGCCGAGCGTCGGCTGCGCAAGACCAAGGTGCTCAACAACTATCCGTCCGCCTGCCGCGTGGTCCGCATCTTCGTGTCCGAGGGGCAGGTGATCAGCAGCGCCATCAGCGTGGTCGGCGCCGGGACACCGGTGATGGAGCTGGCCGACATCAGCGTCATGGAGGTCGAGGCCCAGGTTGACGAGAGCGACGTGGACCAGGTGGTGCGGATGATGACCGAGGGGCACAAGCAGCGTGACGCCGGAACACCCAGCACCGCAACGAGCGACGCGGAGAGTCTGCGGTATCGCGATGAGGTCTTCGTCCGGTTTGACGCGCTGCCGCGCGAGGTCTTCCGCGGGCAGATCATCGATATCGCCCAGAAGCCGCGCATACTGGCCCAGATCGTGACCTACGACGTCCGCGTGCGGCTCTACGACAACCCGGGCCTGGAGAGCGTGCGCCTGGGGATGCAGGGCACCGTCGAGTTCGCTCCCGTTTCGGAGGAAGGCCTTTGTGTCCCTTACGAATGCATCCACCGCAAGGAGCGCGACCGCTACGTGGTCAAGATGCCCGATCCGGACGACCCCCTCGGCGCCGAGCTCGAGCGCGACGTTGTCGTCGGCCTGACGGATGGCCGGAAGGTCGTCATCCAGAGTGGACTGGAGGAAGACGAAGAGGTCTACGTGAAGCCGCCGACCCGCATCCGCCAGACGGACTGAGGCCATCCGCCCGAGGGGGCCGCCGCCGAGCCGACCGGCCACCGACCCGCAGCTGTGAGGGAGCGGCCAGCATGACTCCTTGTCGCGACATCACAATACACCGCCGCCCGCCGTCGCAGGCGACCCAAAACGCCAGCGCTACATGAGCAACGTGACGAGCCGCCAACCGTGATCGAGCTGGAGGACATCACCAAGATCTACCCGATGGGCACCACCGAGGTGCGGGCCCTGAACGGGGTTTCCCTGCACGTTGGCCAAGGAGCGTCCGTGGCCATCATGGGGGCCTCCGGGAGCGGCAAGAGCACGCTGATGCATCTGGTGGGCTGCCTGGACCGACCGACCAGCGGAACGTACCGCCTACTGGGCGAGACGATCAGTGGACTGAACGACCGGCAACTGGCCCGCATCCGCAACCAGTCGGTGGGTTTCGTGTTTCAGACCTTCAACCTCATCAGCCGGATGCCCGCCTGGGAGAACGTCGCCGTTCCCCTGTTCTACGCCCGCCAGACGGTGACCAAGCCGCAGGCCCTGGCAGCGCTCGATCGCGTGGGCCTGGCCGACCGGGCCGGCCATCAGCCCAACGAGCTTTCCGGCGGCGAGCGGCAGCGGGTGGCCATTGCCCGGGCCATCGTCAACCAGCCCCGGCTGATCCTGGCCGACGAACCGACCGGCAACCTCGACACCAGGACCGGCGAGCAGATCATGCAGATCTTCCACGATCTGCATGCCACCGGCACGACCATCGTTCTGGTGACCCACGAACGCGACATCGCGGAGCAGGCCCTGCGCATCGTGGCCATGCGCGACGGGAAGATCGTCGAGGACCGCCCCAGCGAGCGGGCCAGGCAGACCGGGACCACGGCTGTCCAACCACCTGTTCGGATCGAGAGACCCCCGCCTGTTCGGATCGAGAGACCCCCGCCGCAGGCCGTGCCCGAAGCCGCAACGGGCAGCGAGAGCCAACAGGCTCGGGCGGCCACAGACCGCCCTGCAGAAGCCGCTTCGGACCGACCCGAGGCGATTCTGCACCCCAGCGCGAAACGGGCGTTGACCTGGGCGTTGCTCGGGCCGGTTTGCATAGCGGCCCTGTGGGGTTGGGGGCAGCTCTGCGGACTGCTCAAGGACGTGAACCCCGGGTTCATCAAGACCGCCGGCCCGGCGCTGTGGGTCGTGCTGGCCGCGATGGTGTTCATCGCCCCGATCCTGGGCCTCATCCACGGGCGCAGGGGCGCTCGCTGGGTTCGCCTGGCGCCGGCCCGGTTTACCGGGCTGCGCCGGGCGCGGGTCGCCCAATGGGTCTCCGGCGTCTACCTCGTGCTACTGGCGTGTTTCGTGAGCCTGATGGTGCTTGCCTTCTGGATGCACCGCACCCTGGGCGGCAGGCCGGGATAGGAGGACCGCATGTTTTTCCTGCGAATGCTCCTGGCCGCCCTGCGAAGCCTGCGGTCCAACTTCGTCCGCTCGCTCCTGGCCATCCTGGGCATCGTCATCGGGGTGGGCACGGTGATCGCGGCCGTGGGCGTCATCGAGGGCGTCACCCGCGACTGGCTGACGGACATGCAGAAGATCGGGTCGAACGTGATGTGGATCCGTCCAGGGACCGTCAGGCGGAGCGGCGTCACCGTCTCGCTGCTCAGGCCGCTGCAGGCCGAGGACACGGACGATGTGCAGGCCGAACCGCTGGTGGCCTACGCCGCGCCGGAAATCCAGCGTGGAGCCCAGGTCAAGGCGGGCAACAAGAATGAGGTGGGCATCGTAGTGGGCACTCGGCCGGAGTTCTTCGACGTGTTCAGCTATCGGGCGAAGAAGGGGAAGCTGTTCACGCGGGCGGACGACATCGGGCGCCGGCGTGTGGCCCTGCTGGGACACGAGTTGGCCGAAAAGCTCTTCGAGCAGCGCGACCCGGTCGGCGACCAGATTCGCATCGGTCGGGAGTCGTTCACCGTTTTGGGCGTTATGAAGGAGAAGGGCCTGGTCGGTTTCAGCGACTTCGACAAGCAGGCCTACATCCCCATCTCGCGGGCCAGCAGCATGTTCAACGCCCGGGCGCTGACTCAGATCTGTGTGCGTGGCGTGGAGGACGGCGACCAGGAGGAGACCCGTTCGGGCGTGGCCAGCGTCCTGCGCCGGAACCACAATTTGCAGGTCGGCGAGGAGGACGATTTCAACGTCGTCACCCAGAAGGAGCTGTTCGATCAGTTCAGCAAGTACACCCGCATCTGGCAGTCGGTGTTCTTCGCCATCAGCGGGATCTCACTCGTGGTGGGCGGGTTTGGGATCATGAACATCATGCTGGTCTCGGTGACCGAACGCACCCGGGAGATCGGTGTGCGGATGGCCGTCGGGGCTCAGCGACGTGACATCCTGACGCAGTTCCTGGCCGAGAGCAGCATGATCTGCGTGGTGGGAGCGCCGCTGGGCATCCTTCTGGGCAGCATGCTCAATGATGTGGTGGAGGCGAACCTGGCCCCGCTCAAGCCCGTATTGGCCCCGAAGATCGTGATCCTGGCCGTCGTGGTGGCCATCGGCACCGGCATCATCAGCGGGCTCTACCCAGCATGGCGGGCCAGCAGGCTTGACCCCGTCGATGCCCTCCGTTACGAGTAGCACACCCATCGCACAGGAGCGGGTATGCCGACCTCCAAACGGAAACCGCCGCTTTACTGCCACGAAGAAATCCTGCTGCTGGCGCTGAAGGACGAAGACGGAACCGTCGAGTGGCAGGCCAAGCCCTCGTACTCCTATGCGATCGCCGGCGGCATTCTGGCCGAGCTGCTGCTCGCCGAACGCATCGCCGTCACGGACGACGAACAGCACACCGTCAACGCCCTGGACATCGCCCCGCTCGGCGAGCCGGTGCTGGACGACTGTCTGAATCAGGTCTATACGGACAAGGGTCGCAAGACCCTTCAGGATTGGGTCGTCCAGTTCGGCCGGACGAAGAAGCTGGGCGAGCGCATGGCCGAAGGGCTGTGCGCCAAGGGGGTCCTCAAGAAGGAGGAAGGCAAGGCCCTGCTGGTTCTGCGACGCACCAAGTACCCGGAGCGGGACGCCGGCCCGGAACGACGCATGATCGAGCGTCTGCGCGGGGCCGTCTTCACCGACGAGAAGTCGGTGGACGCGAGGACCGCCATCCTCATATCGCTGGCTCACGGCGCGGGTCTGCTCGACATCCCGTTCGCCGTCGAGGAACTCCAACCTCGCAACGACCGGATCAAACAGATCACCGCCGGCCAGTTCACTCAGGACGCTCCCGGCGCAGCGCTCGAGTCCCTCCGAGCGGCCGCACTTGCGGCCAGCCTGATCCCCGCCATGGTGGTATTGGCCGACGCGAACCACTGAGCGATCGGCGGCCGCGCCCGACTCAACTGGCGTTCAGCACGTCAGCCACACACTGGGCTTCCTGCGTCGTGAGCGTAAACGTCAGCCCAAACGGCAGGCTGTCGTCGATGGTCTGCTGCACCTCGGTGACGGTCACGTCTCCGTTTCCATCCTGATCGAACTCGGCCTTGCCGGCGGACAGGATGTTCCCGATGACGTTGGCGATCGTGGGGTCCAGGGCGGACAGGTCGGCGATGCACTCGGCCGGGTCGTCCGGCAGCGATGCGTCGCCGTTCTGGTTGACCTCTCCCTCGCCGTTGGTGCTCACTTCGTCCCCGGCGTTCTGGTTATCGCCCTGGTCAACGTTCTCGTTGGCTTCGGTGTTCTCGTTGGCTTCGGCGTTTTCGTTGTCGGCAGGCGCCTCGGCCTCCTTCTCCAGATCGAGCGAGCCCGCGTCGCTATTGATGACGATCTCCTCATCGTCGATGGTCAGCTCGCGGGTGACCAGCACCGAGCCGGTCAGGATGTCGCCGCTGCCGTCCAGCCGGGTCCGCAGCGTCAGCTTGTACTTCAGCACACCGCCGTCCGCCAACGAGTCGGCCAGGATGGTAATGACCAGCTCGCGATTGCCGTCCTCGTCGGGGTCGGTCAGCCAGGGAACGATCGACGTGACGTTGTAAAGCTCGCCGAGGTCGAACTCCTGTGGACCGTCCACTTGGCGGACCGTCCCGAAGATCGTCGGCAATGACCTCGAAAAATCGATCTCCACGTCGGTTTCGAACAGCACTTCCTCCTGGTCCTGCCCAGCCACCATCCCCTTGCCGGAGGCGAGGTTGAGAAGAACGAAGTGGAACCCCGGCAGCCGCCCGTTGAACCCCAGGAACGTGGTTCGGCCGGCCTGTGGCGGGCTGAAGACGAGTTGCGCGGTCCCGACGTCGGTGAAGGCATACGACCGGGCCGTGGCGGCGAAGCTCGCCTGGATTCTGCCCAGGAAGATCCCGGTCAAGAGCGCGACGGCGGCGCCGGCGGCCACTACGCAGCCCGCGAGGATCACAGCCAGCCCCCCGAGCCCTGACGCGGGAAGGCCTTTGCGGACCAAGCTGCGGACCAACCATCCGCGGCGTGAGGCTATGGTCGATTTCATTCGATCGCCCTTTCTTGCACTGGGGTTGGACTACGCGGTCGACGGCCTGCGCCCGGCCGCCTGGGCAATTGGTACGCCCAACCGGCTGTCCATGCAAGACGTCGGCGAACCCGGCATCCAGGATGCCACCGCAGCCTGTTCGTCGTGCGACCTTACCAGAGGCACGGCCGTCTGGTGCAGGCAACGCACCCTTCCGTCGTTTGCGTTCCGGGTCGTTTTCGACCCACAAGACGGCCTTCGCAAGCTAGAATCGTAGCCTTGCGGAAACCCCCGCGGGAACAGGGGGTGCGGGCACAAGCTACTACAAGAAAGAGGTTTGCGCTCGTAGCCCGCTTCACACGATCAAGAAATCGCCCTGTGAGTTTCGCCTGATGTCGTAAAATCACAGTCTGACGGTCCGAACGGTCAGTGCTGCGAGCTGCCGGACGCCCCGGCAGCGCGCTGGAACACCTCCTCGCGGTAGGTGTCCGTGCCCGCATCGCGGTAGGCAGACTCCCACAGGGCGGCCAGCATTGCGGCGGCCCTGGCCAAACGGCGTTTGACAAACTCGCAGCCGCGAGCGTGTTCCGCCCCACCGGCCAGGAAGGCCTGCCGCTTCTCCAGAGCGTACAGTTCCTCGACGTGGCTGTGCGATTCCACCACATAGGCCACGACCTGCTCGAACAGACGCTCCCGGTCGATCCGAGGGAGTTCAACGTCGGCCGGCAGATGGGCGGCGGTCATTGCCGCCTCAGCGATCACGGTGGCGTCGATCAGCCTGTGGATGCCCCGATCGGAGGTGTAGCCTTTGGGGTTGTCACCGATCCAACCGTTGTAGTGGACGGTGGTGTGGAGCGGTTGGGCCAGGTCGGCGACGTAGTGGCTGAGCACGCCCATCTGGCGCAGAACGTCGTCGCGGCAGGCCTCCAGCTCGCCCGGCGCGGTCAGGTGGGCGTACTTCGTGTAGGTGTTCAGCGTGCACCAACTGCTGCGCAGGCGGACGTACATCTCGCAGACCCGATAGGGCCCGAATCCGGGCCACCGCCTGCTGCTCTGGGGGTCGGAGTCGGGCTCGTAGGCGCAGTCCTGGTCCGGATGGGCGGCTTTGAATGCCACGATGTGGGAGATGAAATCGTTGCGGTATCGCGGCAGGGTCTCGGGAGTCAGTCCGTAGCAAGCCAGCCACTCGACATCGAAATAGTGATCCGGGCTGTTGATATGCCCCATGGGCGCGAGTCTGACGTTGCGCCAGCGGTCGGGCGTCGAGGCGTGGAACCGAAGCCGGGCTCGGGCGGCCTCGGTCTCGAGAACAGCAGGCTGACCATCCGGCAGTCTGGCCAGCGCCGCATCGATGACGATCGAATGGCCTGCCTCATCCCATGCACGTGTCGTTTGGGAACAGGCAAGCACGACGCCAGCTGCCGCGGCTGCGATCACTATGGTTCGGGAACACGTTTTCATCGCTCACTCCAGACGGTTGACTCCAAGCATCCGAGCTTCTCGTCGCTCATGTTATCGGGCATAGCGAGGACACGGCGGCCCCGCTTGAGCAGCCCGTCCTCTTCGGCCTGCCCGACCGTGGCCGCAGCAAGGCAACCCTTCGCACCGCCCCGCGGACTGGTGAACTCGGTTTTGGCGTAGGATCGACGCCTGCAGGGTGGTTCCAAGCCTGCCGCTGCGGTCCAGGGGCATGTCGCCGACCGCCTGAAGCCCGTTGTCATAGCGGTGGGGAATCGGCAGGCCTCCGTTTTGGAGCGAAGTTTGGAACGAAACCTGCTAGATGCACGCGGTCGGCCTCTTGCCAGCCTGATGCCGGCCGAAGCCGGCCACGCCGTCGGGATTGTACCGGACGGGCGGCCGTTTGACATGAGTCTGACCAGGCGCGGCGTCATGAGCGTAGCACGCCATGGGTGCCAGACCTTAGCGCCGAGGGGGCGCCGCGGAGGAGGAACAGGGGCTCCAAGGAGGCCGGAATCGGCCCGGCCGCCTTGTCTTTTCCGATAAAAGGGCCTACTGTCTTCCCAGGGTCGGTTGGATTGCGGAAAGGCCTATTGCGGTGAAACTGCTGCAGGCCCTGGCTCAGGACCGGGCCGAGGATTTGGCGTTCTGCCCGCTTGTCGAGAGCTCTCCCCAGGAGACCATCAGCGTCGTCATCGGACGTATGCGCGACAGGCGCTGTGGGTGCGCCCTGGTCACCGAGGCGGGCAAACTCCGGGGAATCTTCACCGAGCGGGACGTGCTGACGCGCGTCCTTGCCAAGGAGTTCTCCCAGACCGAGCCGATCTCGGCCGTTATGACACCCGACCCGGTGACCCTCACGCCCCAGGACCCGGTGGCCGAAGTGATCCGCAGAATGCACGCCGGGGGGTACCGCCATCTGCCGGTCATTGACTCGGAGAGGAACGTTCTGGGCGTGGTATCGGTCAAAGCGGTGGTGTGCTACTTAGTGGAGCACTTTCCCGCGGCCGTCTACAACCTTCCGCCCGACCCCGCGCAACGGCAGAGTGCACGCGAAGGAGCCTGACGGGTAAGACCTTCCAAACCACAGTCACCCCGCTGTGTACTGAACCGGCTAGGAGTTCCGGCAACATGGTTTCGACCACGACGACGAACAGGAAGCGGTCGACAAGGGCGACCGTCGAGACGCTGGATTCGGTCGCGGTACGTTTCGCGGGCGATTCCGGTGACGGCATGCAGCTCACCGGGACGCAGTTCACCAATACCAGCGCCATCCTGGGCAACGACCTGAGCACGCTGCCGGATTTTCCGGCGGAGATTCGCGCCCCGGCGGGCTCGCTGGGCGGTGTGAGCGGCTTCCAGATCAATTTCTCGGCTAAAACCGTTCACACCCCGGGCGACAGACTGCACGCCCTGATCGCGATGAACCCGGCGGCACTCAAGACCAACCTCGCGGACCTGGAACACGGTGGAATCCTGGTGGTGAACGCCGACGCCTTCACCCAGGCCAACCTGACCAAGGCGGGCTATGAAGCCAATCCCCTGGAGGATGGGAGTCTCCAGAACTACCGCCTGCACGCCCTGCCGATCGAGCGGCTCAACAACGATGCCTTGGCCGACACCGGCCTGAACAACAAAGCCGCCAACCGCTGCAAGAACTTCTTCGCCCTGGGGCTGGTCTATTGGCTGTACAGCCGCCCGCTCGAGCCGACCCTGCGATGGATCGAGGCGAAGTTCGCCCGCCGCGCCGCCATCGCGGACGCCAACAGCAAGGTGCTGCGGGCGGGCTACTACTACGGCGAGACGGCGGAGATCTTCCCGGTAACCTATCGGGTCGAACGGGCCGCGATCGCCCCCGGGCGGTATCGCAAGGTGACCGGCAATGAGGCGACAGCCATGGGCCTGATCGCCGCCGCTCGCCGGGCAGACACAGGACTGTTTTACGCCAGCTATCCCATCACGCCGGCCAGCGAAATCCTGCAGGAACTCTCGCGGAGAAAGAACTACGGCGTGAAGACCTTCCAGGCGGAGGACGAGATCGCGGCCATCTGTGTGGCCATTGGCGCGTCGTTCGCCGGTCAATTGGCCGTCACCGGTACGAGCGGTCCGGGCCTGGCACTCAAGGGCGAAGCGATCGGCCTGGCGGTGATGACCGAACTCCCCCTGGTGATTGTGAACGTGCAGCGTGGGGGACCGAGCACCGGTCTGCCGACCAAGACCGAGCAGGCCGACCTGCTCCAAGCCGTGTACGGTCGCCATGGCGAATGCCCCCTGCCCGTCCTGGCGGCATCCACGCCGCAGAACTGCTTCCACATGGCCGTCGAGGCCTTCCGCATCGCGACCAAGTACATGACGCCGGTGATCCTGCTGTCCGACGGGTACCTGGCCAACGGGGCCGAGCCCTGGCGCATCCCGAACGTCGATGACCTGCCCGAGATCCGGATCGAGCACCCCACGGATCCTGCAACGTTCCAGCCCTACCAGCGCAACGAGCACCTGGCCCGCCCGTGGGCGATCCCGGGCACTCCAGGCCTGCAGCACCGCATCGGGGGACTGGAAAAACAGGACGTCACCGGCAACGTGTGCTACGAGCCGGACAACCACGAGAAGATGGTCGGCTTGCGGGCCGCCAAGGTGGCCAAGGTCGCCGACGACATCCCGCTGCAAGCGGTGGTGGGAGATGAGACGGGCGAGTTGCTGGTCGTCTCCTGGGGCAGCACGTACGGCGCGACGGTCACAGCCGTGGAGCGGTGTCGCGAGCGCGGCCTGAGCGTGTCCCTGGCCCACCTGCACTACATCGAGCCGTTCCCCAGGAACCTGGGCGACCTGCTCAAGGGCTACAAGCGTATCCTGGTTCCGGAACTGAACCGCGGTCAGCTCGCGACCAAGCTCCGGGCGGCCTTCCTCGTCGAGACCATCCAACTGAACAAGGTGCAGGGCAAGCCGTTCAAGATTCACGAGATCGAAGAGAAGATCGAGCAGGTGCTCGCCGGGATGAACAAATGAGTACCGAGATCCCCCTCACCGAGCTGAAGCTGACACCCAAAGATTTCGCCAGCAGTCAGGATGTGCGCTGGTGTCCGGGCTGTGGCGATTATTCGATCCTGGCCCAGGTCAAGAAGCTGCTGCCGACGCTGGGTGTGCCCAAGGAGAAGTTCGTTTTCATCTCCGGGATCGGGTGTTCCAGCCGCTTCCCCTACTACGTGGACACCTACGGGATGCACAGCATCCACGGCCGGGCGCTGGCCATCGCCAGCGGCGTCAAGTGCGCCAACCCGGAGCTTCAAGTCTGGGTGGTGACCGGCGACGGCGACGCCCTGAGCATCGGCGGCAACCACCTGCTGCACGCCATCCGGCGGAACTTCGACATCAACATCCTGCTGTTCAACAACCGGATCTACGGCCTCACCAAGGGCCAGTTCTCCC
>DATKXO010000269.1:0-2698 GCA_035528995.1 Phycisphaerae bacterium
GAAGTTGGCGGCATAGGAGATGCGGGCGACCTGCTTGCTCTTGTCCGGCGGCCAGCAGGTGAAGCTCTCGTTGAAGCGCTCCGCGACCGTGGGATCGGACGGACACTGCCAGGAGCTGATCGCCGTGTTGTAGACCGGCAACAGCTCGGCCGGCGGCACGGCAACCCGGCCGGAGAAATACCCCCAGTCCATGCGTTCGGCGAGGCTCTTCTGCTCCATGAACTCGAACAGGCGCACGCACCACGGCCACTCCGGCTCGCCGCCGGCCCCCGAGCCGTAGGCGGCCTTGAAATAGCCGTAGCCCGGCGGAAACCGCTTGTGCACGTCGTGATACATGTGGCAAGCCAGGGCCACCTGCTTGACGTTGTTGCTGCACTGCATGCGCCGCGCGGCTTCGCGGGCGGCCTGCACCGCCGGCAGAAGCAGCGCGATCAGGATGCCGATGATCGCGATGACCACCAGCAGCTCGACGAGGGTAAAGCCGGATTTTGGATTGTGGATTTTGGATTGTGGATTTCTCACTCGAGATTCAGGAGTCTTCGCCGGCGCTGCCATCACCGCTACCCCCAACTTCCTTCAGGTCCGAGACTCCCAATCCACCATCCGAAATCACTTCTTCCGCCGTCGCGCAACCACCACGAACCCGACCAGGGCGAGCAGCGACAACACGATCGACGAAGGCTCGGGAACGAGAGCAGCAAGGAAGTGCCCTCTAACGTCGCTCTGCGAAAGTGCGCCGTCGTAGATGGCGATCTCGTCGATGTTCCCCGGGAACTTTAGTCCCTGATGATTGCTTCGCCCCCCGAACACCCAGGTGCCCTGGTCGAACGCGCCTGGCACCGGGGCGGTCGAGGTCGTGGCGATCTCCAACTCCCCGTTGAGGTACACGAGGACGTCCGAGCCGTCGCGCACAAACGCCACGTGGTACCATTGGTCCAGATCCAGGACAGTCGGGGTTGTCCCCTCCACCACGTTCGTGCCGTCAAAGAAGAACAGGGTCCGGTCCGTGTCGGCCCCGGGGTCGTTGTAGGGGCCTCGGAACCCCAGCGCATCGCCAAAGGGGCCCGAGTCGTCGAAATCGCGGCGATGGAAGACGTAGCCCAACACATCGGGAACCTGTAGGGGCTGTATCCGGGTTTCGACGGTGTAGACGCTGTCGGAGACCACCACCGCCGGACCGCCCGCGCCACCCACGGCCAGCGTGTATTTGTCGCCCCCCCAACCGGGGGTAACGCCGTTGTAGCCGGTTGGCGCATTGTTATCCGGCTCAAAGCCACCCAGGGCCTGGCCGTTGACCAGGTCGGAGGGGCGCGGGCCGACGTCGGGCGGCGATCCGGACCGGGTGAAGTTGCCGGGGCCGCCCACCCCGCTGCCCAGTGCCTGGTGGTGGCCGTTGCCCGTCTCGTCGGCCGCCGTGTTCGCGGGGCTGGTTTCGTTGAGTCGCCAGTAGGCCTCGGGCCCGTCGCCGAGCACCCTGGAACGGTATTCGCAGGGCCCGTACGACGTCTCCAGGCCGTATTTCGTTTCCAGGTACCCGCCGACCTGGTTGCGCTCCTCGGTCGTCAGCACGCGATCGTACACGATCAGCTCGGCCAGATCGCCGGTCAAGCCGAAGGCAGTGTTGTACCGGTTGCCGACGTAGAGGTCCGCCGTCGTCGGGGCCGTGCCGGGATCATTGATATACGCGCCAGACGGGCCGAGCGTCGCCAGCACGCCATCGACGTACAGCAAGTGCCCGGCGTGCGTGCCGTCGAACGAGTGCTCGGCGAGCTTGAACTGGCCGTCCCGACCCCAGTCGGCAACGTACTCCTTGGCGGTGCGGGTCGTGCGGCGGACGTTCAACGTGGCACCGGTCGTCGTGGCCAGGTACTCGCCGTCGTAGCTGTTGCTGTTAATGCCCCGCTCGTAGATGAGGTAGCTCGAGCTGTCGTTGAGCCCCCTAAACGCCGTGAAATAGGTGAACGTACCCAGCCCGACATTCGGGGACTCCAGGAAGTCCTGGTTGCCGGCATCGAACTGGACGACGGCCTGGCCGGCTTGGCCGCTTTTTAGGTACGTCGGCTGCCGGGCCGAGACCGACTGGCTCCCGCTCTGGACCCCCTGAAGCGGCGCCTTGTCGACCCACGGGGTCGCGATCGTGCCGACCGGCGTCCCGTTGGCCGGGTTGTTTGTGGGGTTGCCGTCGTCGTCGATGTCCTGGGCGTCGAGCCAGAGCACAAGGCCGCTGGTGGGCACAAGCCCGGCCATGAGCGGACGGGTCGCAAAGAAGGTCAAAACACAGATCGAGATGCTCAAGATTCGAACCATCGTCATACCTCCTTCAAATCCAACACCCGTAATCCACAATCTGAAAATCACTTCTTCCGCCGTCGCGCAACCACCACGAACCCGACCAGGGCAAGCAGTGCCATGACCATCGACGAGGGTTCCGGGACGTTGGCGGCGTACCAGTGCTGGAAGACCTCGTCCGGGCTCAGCGCATAGCCGTAGATGGCGATCTCGTCGATGTTGCCGGCAAACTTCTGTTGCCCCGACAAGTCGACGCGGCCGCCGAAGGCCCAGTCGCCGTTGCTCCAGGTGCCCGTCGGAAGCATCGTGGTCGTGGAGATCTCGATTTCTCCGTTAAGGTACACGCTGACGTCGTCTCCCTCGCGCGTCATGGCCACGTAATACCACTCGCCCTGGTTCAGCTTGGTGG
>DATKXO010000270.1:0-3053 GCA_035528995.1 Phycisphaerae bacterium
ACCGCGCGACCGAGGCCGGATTCCTCGGCGCGGAGTTTACCCTGAGCGACGTCGAAGGGCTTCTCGGAATGACACGCTACCCACGCAAGTGACGCTCGCCCGGGACGGGCGCTACAGCAACTGGAGCTGCCGGATTTCGACGTGGTGACCGACCGGGTCATTCAGCACGATGCACTGGTCGCTCCAGACCAGGCTGTGGTGACGTCGGTAGGGCCACTCCTCGCCGCTCAGCCGTTCTTCGAGCTCGTCCAGCGAAGCGACCACGAGCGTCAGCCGGCGGCGCAGCGGATCGACGAGTGGGCCGTGGCGGAACTGGAAATAGACGCCGCGCGGCGGGTCGCCGGCGCCCCAACCCCCGGGAACCTGCCAGGCCTGCGGCCAGGGACGCAGCCCCACCAGGCGGCTGTAGAAGTACACGACCTCCGGCAGCCGCTCGCTCGGCACGCCTACGCGCACCTCGCGCACGCATTGCACGTGCGGGCGTTGGCTCTCGCTCTTTGTCAGGATGGGCATGCCGGGTTTAATCTAGCGGATACGCCGGCCAAGCTAAAGCGCCGGCGCGCGTCGCCGAAGATCACGCTGCGGCCTATGGCTTGACGACGCACCCCCAGTCCGCCAACAGGATGCCCAGGTCGGCATGGCCGGTGGTGCCGTCGCCATTGAGGTCGCCCGGGCAGTTCTCGCCGGTGCAATCCCAGTCGGCCAGCAGGGCCCCCAGATCGGCATGGTCGGTGTCACCGTCGCCGTCCACGTCACCGGGGCACTCCGAGCAGTCCTCCACCGTAAGCGTGGCATAATCCGAGAAGGCAATCCCGCACAGGTTGATCACGACGCAGTTGTAGTCATCGCCGGCATCTTCGTACTGGAGATCGGAGATGGTGAGCGTGTCGGTCCGGGCGCCGCTGATACGGTCATCATCGACCACGCTGACATCTCCGCGTCGCCACTGATACATCAGCCCGCCGCCCGAAGCCGTCACGCTGAAGATCGCCGTCTCGCCCTGACATTCGGTCACGTCCTGCGGCTGTTCGAGGATGACCGGCCCCGGGACGTCGGGAGTCAGTTCGAGCGTGAGCGTGTAGATGTTGAGCTGGCCCGAGGCGAGGTAGACGTGCAGATAGTAATCGTGTGCCGCGCCCAGCGGGTTCTCGTAGCTGATCGATTCGTCGTCGTCCCCGCTGGTCGAGGAGGCCACGACCTCGCCGCCGCACTCATCCCAAAGCTCGATGTCGATATCGCCGAACGCGTGCCGGAACGTGAGGTCGATATCGATCCGGTCACAGGGGCCGGCACTGATGCAATACCAGTCCTCCGAGGTGCTCTTGACCACCCGGTCGGTATAGGTCGCGGGATAGATCTGGCGGGCCGTCTCGCACGTGTCGTTCGACTCGAACACGTCGTCGAACCCGTTGACCATGTAGTCCTCGATGTAGGTATATGTGCGATCAAAGCGCCCGTAGCCCGACGGGCCGTCCGGGTTCGAGCAGTTCGGCGGGGGTTCGCTGTGCGATGCTTGGCCGATGTACAACTGGGTGTCCTCCCGGTACAGCCCCGACCCGGACGAACTGTACTCCACCGTCCCCTCGGTCCAGCGGACGCCCCAGTAGCTCTGGGGTTGTCCGAACGGGTGGGGGATCGTGTCGCCGAACATGATGCGCTTGTACGACCCGGTGGGATGGTGGATCCCGGCCACCGGCGTCCCGATCGGCACCTGGCTGGCATCCCAGCCCGCCCAGGTCAGCCCCTGCGGCAGATCGCTGAGAATCAGCAGCAGCGTGAAGTCCGTGCCACCGCCGGTGGCCAGCAGATACGCGTACTCGGACTTCGGCACGTCGCCCAACGACGGCGGCGTCCCGTCGCACTCGTCGGTCTGGTAGAACCAATACACGACCGCGGTTTCCGCTTCCGCCTGGTCGTCGCAGCAGTGCCGCGCCGTCAGGAAGTACGGCGACATGTCTTCCAGCAGGTTGTTCAGCAGCGTTCCCGTGCACACGCTGGAATTGCCGTCGTGGATCGTGTCGATGCGGGCCGTGGCGTTGTGTAGCGGGTGCCACTCGGGGAAACACATCACGTCGAGCTGGCAATCGCCCGCGCGCGACCCGCCCTCGCCGTCCGTGAACGGGTCCAGCAAGTCGCGGTAAATGTGCATCAGCTCTTGGATGACCAACCGCCCCTCGTCGGCCGCACCCTCCGGAACGAGATACTCAACACAAATCATCTCACCAGGGAACACCGTGGACCAAAACCCCCCATGCGCAAACGGGCCGGCTTTGCGGAACGGCCCCTGGGCCTGCTCGATGTGCCCCGGCGAGTAGACCCACAGCTCGGCCCCCGCCGGAAGATCGACGTTGGTGAAATGCAAGCGCAACCCGCGGGCCTCCGGCGAGACGAACGCCGCCGCCCACAGCCGCCCGACTCCCGGAAGCTCGAACCAATCCGGCGATTGACTCGGAACCGTGTCGCCGAGGAGGCGGGCTACGCCGTTGCGGAGCGGTAGCGGCCCTTCGAGCTCCGCTTGGATTGCGTCCTCGGCCCGCAACGCCGCCTCATCCACGACATCGAGATACAGCGCCGGCACCTGCTCCCACACGTCCAGGCCGAAGCGCCGGCTGGGCACCTCCGCTCGTGGCTTGGGCAGCGGCGCAACCGATCGGTCCACCAGGTGCGGCACGCTGGGCGCCCGTTGCGCCACATGCTGCGCGCTGTCCGCGCCTGACGGCCCGTTGGCATTGTCAGCCACGGTGGTCACCGTCAGCACGGCGACAGCGGCAAGTAGTCCTGTCCAGGGAATGCTGCGCGACAAGTTCGGCCGGTATCGCATGACGAATCGCCTCCTATGGGCCTGGGCCCGTGCCCTGTGCTTCGATCCTATCCGCTGCCGGGGCCGGGCTGCTTCGATCGTATCCGCTGCCGGGCTTGGTCGGGTGCCATGCCCAAGCCGCGGCCCCTGGCCGTCCCGACGTAGCGGCCGGGCTCCGTCCCGGCCGTCGCCGGGTGCCACTGGTGGCTTGCCCACCAGTGCTTCCCTGCGGTTGCTCATAACCCATGTACGC
>DATKXO010000271.1:0-6299 GCA_035528995.1 Phycisphaerae bacterium
TTCGTCAACGATCCCACGCTGATACCGGCCGGCGAGGCACCGCACGTCTATCAACTATACGGCGAGCTTCGCGAGATCATCGGCGGTCGGGCGATGAACTTTCCGGAGGCATACGCCCTCTGGAAGACATACAACCCCGACGCCTACGCACGCCTGAAAGAGCAGGCCGCCACCGGCGCGACACCCGAGCAGCGGCACGCCGCCGAGGTTGACCAGGCCACGCGGACCGGCTTCACCGCCGCTACGCAACGGCAGCGGAAGAACGCACTGGCCAACCAGACAACAGCCGCAGCGGCCAGAACGACGCGGCTGGAGAAACCGTTACTAGACCTTGATGGGGCTCTGGACGCCGCCGGTCTCGGACCGTAGGCGACCGGACCCGTTTTCTTAGGAGAGGAAAGAAGCGATGGCACACCATACGGAGAATCTCGCCACCGCCGGTGCCAAGGACACGCATGCGCTGACGACCTTGAAGGCTTACCTTCCGGGCATGGCAGACAACGTATCAAACGGCATCGGCATCTGGCGATGGATGAAAGAACGAAACCTGGTCGAGTACCGCCCGCTGGAGGGGCCCGAGGGGGTCATTACGCTCGGCGTGGCGGACGACGATTACAGTGCTCAGCACTTCGATGACGCTGACACACTGACCATGACTCCGAGTCAGGAACTGAAGGACGCCCGCGAAGGACGCTACAACTTCACGTCGGCGGCCTACATCTCCTGGACGGAGAGTATGGAGAACACGGGCAAGTGGAAGATACGCGATCTGCTCAAGACCCGCCTCAACGCTCTGGAGGAGCGGACGAAGGTCGGCATGGCTCGCGTGCTGGTGGGTACGCGGGGCACCGATGCGAAGCGGGGCCCAGGCTTACGTGACCTGATGGGCGGGGGTACGCCGACGGCGTTCCAGTCCACCGTCCAGAGTGAGTACCTCGGTGTCGAGCCGGAGGACATCAATAACGACGACACCGACGAGACGAACCTGTGGACCGTCCACTGTGACATCATCACGCAGTTGGGGCCGAACAACCGCGAGGTGAGCAACCAGTTGCTCGACCTCAAACTTGATCTCCAGAAGTGGGGCGGCAAGCCCAGGGTCGGCATCTGCGATGCCGTCTACTACAAGCACTTTGCCAGGATGCTCCGGGGTGCCGAGACCGCCGGCTACGGCGTGAACCCGACCACGATGTACCGGGGCGACCGGCCGAGCGGGAAGGTCAAGAAGTTCGATCCCGACGTGCCGGACCTGAGTTGGCAGGGCGCGGACCTGGTGTACGACTGCTACGTGGCAGTCCCCAGTGCCTACACCGCCGGGACTGACGGGCACTGCAACTGGGTTGACCCGCGGCACTGGAAGATCGTGATCGACCCGCGGGCGAATTGGAAACTGCTCCCGCCTCGCGAGATGACCGGGCACGACGAGCAGTTGATCCAGGCCTACCGGCTGTTGCTCCGCTACACCACCTGGTGCAACAAGCGGAACGCCCACGCGATCACCGTCATCAACCTGTAATCGGACAAGAAGCGACCTCAATCCTGCAATCGCAGGAAAGATAGGAGAGGAAAGAAAATGGGTAGTATCTTCGCACAGTCCCAGCGTGCGCTGGGCATCGGAAAGTGGACGGCGACCGCCTACCACGATTTGGGGACGATCTATACCGAGCCGGCCAGTTCTTCGCAGGGCCAGCGGACGTATATGTACGTCCAGTTCGTCAAGACGGCCAACGTGGACGGCCACCAGGGCACGCCCGTCGGCTGGTCGGCCAACATGGGCGACGCCGCGTTCATCGTGCACGGCGACGAATCCACCGCCGTGCAGGACATTTTCATCGGCGTGGTCCAGAACAGCAGCGCTGCCGCTGTCACCACGGCGTACTACGGCTGGATTCAGCTCGCCAAGACGGGCGAGGTGCTCCAGTCCGCCGTGATGGCGTCCGGTGGATCGGCTGCCGAGTTCGTGTGCTGGAACGCCGACACCGGGCTGGCCCGGACGGACTCGCCGCTCAGCGCAACGGCGTTTGCCGTATTCGGCTACCCGCCCATCGGGTTCATCTGTTCGCCGACGCCGACCGTGAGTGCCTCGACGGCACCGGCCGGCGGCGACTCGCTGATCTCGCTATATCAGTGGGCGCACGTGATGGTCATAGGAGCCGGCGGCCCCGCCGCGTAACGGCCAAGGAGAAGTTTATGGACACCCCGCCCGCCGAGAGGGTCGCACTGATCGTGCCGACCTGGGACGCTGTTTCGACCGCCTCTTACCGCAGTCACATGCAGTTGGTCGGCTACATGACGGCGCACCTTCCGGCGGGCGGCTTTTTGTTCGCGTGTACGGAACGAAAACCGATTCCGTTCGCGTGTTCCCATCTTGTGGACATAGCTCTTGTCCAAGAGGCCGATTGGATTCTGTACATCGACGACGATGTGTCGCCGCCGCAGGACGTGTACTTCCAGTTGCGGGAGCACGCGGATCCCGTGAACCGCCCGATCGTCAGTGCGCTCGGATTCTTCCGGGCGCCCCCGTTCTGGCCGAGCATCTTCAAGTATCAGGGCTGGCCCACCGTCCCGAACCCAAGCATCGCCAAGCCGATGCCGCTCTGGGACTACCCGGAGAACGAACTGATCCAGGTGGACGCCACCGGCTTCTGCTGCCTGCTGATCCATAAGTCGGTATTCGAGAAGATCGGCAAGCCCTGGTTCGACCAGACGGACGACTACTCGCCCGACGGCTTCTTCATGATGCGGTGCTGGAAGAAGGGCATCCCGATCTATTGCCATACGGGCGTTCAGGTGGACCATCACTTCCAGGCTGCGGCCAATGGCAAGATGTTTCGCGCATGGTGCGCGGCCAATGGCGGGACCGAAGCGGCCGAACGCATGGCGGTGGAATACTTTCGTATCGGCAAGACGTTCCAGGACGTGACGGGCAAGGGAGAGTTGATCCCGCCCAAGAAAGGCGTCGATCAGAAGAAACTCGCGCAGCAGATTGCGGAAGGAAAAGGAAATGGCGTGCGAAATAACTACCAGCTTCTCGCCTGAGCACTTCGAGCTGGCGAAGCTGTGGGCACGGGGGTTGCAGACGTTCTGGCCCGATCACCCGCCGGTCCGTATCATGTCGGACGGGCGGGTCACGGATGACCAGATGCGAGAAGTGGCCGACTTGTGCGGGGGGTACTTCGTAAGCGACTCCGTCTGCCGGGCGATACTTCGGGCCAAGCTGCCGTCGGACATTGTCCGTTTGTCGGAAGAGGTCTTTTGGGTTCGTTCCCTGTTCCAGCAGTACCTCGGCGGCGTCTCTGAGACGCTTATCGTTGACGACGTGGACGGATTGTTCCTCCGTCGGCCTGAGACCTGGATTGCCGCCCTCGAAGAATTCCCGGACGCCTGTATCTCGGTATACGTCCCGCTTCTGTTCATCAAGAAGGCTCGAGCCTTGTGGGCACAGGTGAAGCCCGACCTGATCTCGCTGCGCCGGGAACCCACGCCGATCGTCGGCACACACAGCGCGCCGCGATCCCTTATCGCGGACCAGGTTCCTCTGTGCGTGGAGTACCTGAGACTCTGGAAGGAGAACCGTGAGGGCGAGCATCCCGCCAGTGGCGCCGTGTGTCACATGGGCCTCTGGCAGGGATTAGCCGGAGCACATGATCCGCGAGTCCAGTTGTCACCCGCCAAGTATCAGGTGGACTTTCTCCGGTTGCAGTTGCGCCCCGAACTGTATCACAGTTGCTCGGAGAAGTACATCAAGTGGTTCTGGGAGACGTTCCTCGTTGGTTACGCCCGCCATCTTGACGACCCGCAGGATATATCGGAGGAGGCGTGGTGGCTCTGAAAGAGCGGATAACACTGGCCCCCGCCGAACTGGCGCGGATCGAGGAGCGGATCAGTATCGACGCCCACGTCCGGCGGTACGGCATGGTCCGGCCGTGGCTGACCGGCCACGTGCTCGACTGCGCGTGCGGCTGCGGGTACGGGACGTGGATGATCGGCCGGAACCCGCTCGTGACGTCGGTGGTCGGCGTGGACTGGGATCACGGCGCGATCGCTTTCGCCAAAGCGCATTACGGCACGGACAAGACTTCTTTCATGCAGAAGTCGATTGACAAACTGTCGGCCTGGGACTTGCCGTATTACCCGATCGACACGCTCGTCTCGATTGAGACCATCGAGCACTTGCCGAATCCAAAGGTGCTGGCGTTGATGGCCGACCGGCTCGACTGCGAACAGATCATCGTCTCGTATCCGACCAAGCCGTCCACGGCGTACAACCCGTTCCACTACCACGACCTGAATGGCTCAGACGTCTCTCACATATTCGAGAAGTATGAACTGAGCAAGGGGTGTATTCAGGTTGACGGCGAGTACGAGATTAAGTTTCTAGGGAGGAGATCATGAGTTGGGAGAGCTGGCTCATCTACGGTGCGGGCGGCCACGGCCGGGTCGTGTTGGACATCCTGCGCGAGCGCGGCGTCGGTGACCTCGACATCGCGTTCATAGACGACCGGCCGGCCGGGCCGAACGATGTACACGGCATCCGGGCGATCTGGGGGCCGCGGAGAAAGCTGAAGGGCGGGTATACGTTCATCGTCGCCGTCGGCCCCAACGAACAGCGGATGCGGATCGCGGAGCAACTGCTCGAGCAACGCCAGAAGCCCGGCCAGGCGGTCCACCCGACGGCCAGCGTGTCCGACAAAGCCGTTTTGGGGGGCAATGTCGTGGTCTGCGCCCACGCCCACGTCGGCCCGGGCGCGAACATCGGCGACCACTGCATCGTCAATACCGGCGCCTGCATCGACCACGACTGCGTGATCGAGGCCGGTTGCCACATTGCCCCCAACGCCACGCTCTGCGGCGAGGTGTACGTCGGTAAGGGATGTCTCATTGGGGCGGGGGCGACGCTCCTGCCCGGCAGTCGCGTGCACGAACGGGCGATCGTGGGGGCCGGGGCACTGCTGCTCGAGCGCAACCGCGTGCCGCCGGGGGCGACGGTTACCGGCGTGCCGATCTTCGTTCCGGCCGAGCCGTGCCATGACTACTACGACGAGTATATGACGCAAAGTCGCACTTTTCTACGTTCTGAAATGGACCACTGGAGGTAAATCATGAGTGTTGCTCCCAACTACGGTCTGGCCGAGGCCGGGATTCAGAACCGCACGACCGACGCCGACGCCGTTCAGCAGGTGGACGTGATGCGCGGCTGGCAATCCCTGCGGGTGCTGACAGATGGCGCCGATGACGGTGGTAATGGCGCCGACATCCTTACCGACATGAACGATGCGCCGTCCGATGCGGTAGAACTGCCGGTCGAGGGGCGGAACATCATGATCCGGGCGCTCAGCGAGACCGCCGGCGGTGTGGTGGCGGACATCTATCTCTACCCGCCCGACCCGGCGAGCGGCAACAAGACGGACGGGAACGCGGCCGGCTGGATCGAGATCGACGGCGCCACGTTTACGACCGCCACGTCTCAGACCATGGACGGGATCGGGGCGGTGCAAGCAGACTGCAAGGTCAGTCCCTACGTCGTGATCGACCGCAAGGGGGCGAAGTACATGGCGACCCGGATCGGTACGATCCAGGGTACGACGCACACTGAAATGGTTTACAGGGTTTTCTGACATGGCCTGGGTATCACCGGAACTCACCGTCAAAGACATCATCCGTCAGACCGCGACCAATCTGCGCGAACAAGACGTGGCCGCGGGCAAGAACCCGGCCCGCACGCTGCAATACTACGACGCGCTCAGTAGCTTCCTCCGGACGATCGGGCAGATGCACGCCTGGTGGTTCTTGGGCCGGTCCGCCTTTCTGGCCACCAAGGACGAGAAGCCGTCCTACTCGCTGCGGGAACAGTACCGGGCGGTCCTGACGATCACCGGCTCGCCGGCAGACGCCGACTACATCACGATCAATACGCGCACGTACGAGTTCGACACCGATGGCAGTATCTCGGGTGACGTGACGGTCACGGTGGTGGCGAGCGGCGGTGCGAGCGCGGCGGTAACCGCCCTCGTGGCCGCCGTGAACGCCGACGATGACGCCGAGTGCTACGCCTACTCGCCCGACTCGGCAACCGTCGAGTTCTACTGGGCTGGCGACGACGGGGCGGCTAAGGCGTGCACCGACGACACGGACGTCGGCAGCATTCTCGCGTTCGACGCCGCGACGTTTACCGCGTATATGCCGGACTTCTCGTCGCTGACCGCGGTCGGGTGGTATCAGAACGGGCCTCTCGCCCGCGTGAACCCCGATGTACTTGCTGAGGGCCACTACGCCGAAAGCGACTCGTCGCCCGCCGG
>DATKXO010000272.1:0-3122 GCA_035528995.1 Phycisphaerae bacterium
CGACCTAGAATTTGCTTTCTGGGCGAAGCGGGCGCGATGTGCTCGCTTCAACTGAATACAGCTGAATGCTGCGTTTTTGCGGCAAGGAGCGAACCACATGGCCGGCCCGGACACCAAGGAATTCACCGAAGCCACTTTTGAACAGGAGGTACTCCAGGCCACCGAGCCCGTCCTCGTTGACTTCTGGGCGGCGTGGTGCATGCCCTGCACGGCCCTCGCTCCCACGATCGATGAACTCGCGACCGAGTACGCCGGCAAGGTGAAAGTGGGGAAGCTTGACACCGACGCCAATCAGTCGCTGGCCGTCAGGTACGGCATCAGTGCAATTCCCACCGTGGTCCTTTTTCAGAGCGGCGAGATCAAGGAGCGATTCGTCGGCCTGCGAAGCAAGAAAGACTTCCAGGCATCGCTGGATACGCTTGTCGGCGGCTGGTCGTAGGGTTTTTACCCCGCCGGCTGCCCTCGGGAAGTCGACCTCTCCGTCCACCTCCCGGGGCGAAGTTCGGCCGCCGGCCCGCGTGAAAGCTTTCTGACTATTCGCACGCCGGGGTCCTAAGTCATGCCACGCCAGGCGGGGTACGATGAAAGTAACGGTCTCGCCTGCAATCCAAGGGTTGAGTTGATTCAACAAAGGAGCTGACGCAATGTGTGCAAGTGAAGTGACCACCTCTTCTGACGAGCGGGTCTTTCCGCCGTCGGCGACGTTCGCGGCCAACGCTCATATCCGGTCGATGGAGCAGTACCGGCAGATGTACCAACGCTCCATCGAGGACCCCGAGGGGTTCTGGGGCGAACTGGCGGAGGACTTCTACTGGAACCGGAAATGGACCAGGGTCCGCGAGTTCGACTTTACCGGCTCGATCTCCATCAAGTACTACATCGGGGCCAAGACCAACATCACGTACAATTGCCTCGACCGCCACCTCGATAAGCGCGGCGACCAGGTCGCCCTCATCTGGGAGGGCAACGAGCCGGGCGAGGACGCCAAGCTGACCTACAAGCAGCTCCATGCCGAGGTCTGCAAGTTCGCCAACGTGCTCAAGGCCCATGGCGTCACCAAAGGCGCCCGCGTCTCGATCTACATGCCCATGGTCAAGGAGTTGCCGATTGCCATGCTGGCCTGTGCCCGGATCGGCGCGATTCACTCGATCGTCTTCGGCGGGTTCAGTGCCGACTCGCTGGCGGACCGGATCGTCGATTCCACCTGCGAGACGCTCATCACCACCGACGGCGTCTACCGCGGAGCGAAAGCAATCGCGCTCAAGGCCAACGCCGACCTGGCAATGGCCATCAGCGAAAAGCAGGGCGTCCACGTCAAGACCTGCATCGTGTACGAGCGGGTGGGCTCGGACAAGATGCCGGTCCCCATGCAAGAAGGTCGTGACGTCTGGTGGCACGACGCGATGAAAGACGCCTCGCCCGAGTGCGACTGCGAGTGGATGGACGCCGAGGATCCGCTGTTCATCCTCTACACCTCCGGCTCGACGGGCAAACCCAAGGGCGTGCTTCACACCATCGGCGGGTACATGGTGTTCACGGCGGTGACGCACAAGTGGATCTTTGACTACCACGACGGGGACGTGTTCTGGTGCACGGCCGACATCGGCTGGGTGACCGGTCATTCGTACATCGTCTACGGTCCGCTGTGCAACGGTGCGACGACGGTGATGTTCGAGGGCATCCCGACGTATCCGGATGCGGGGCGGTTCTGGGACGTGGTGGACAAGTACCAGGTGAACCAGTTCTACACCGCCCCGACGGCGATCCGGGCGTTGATGGCCAAGGGGACCGAGCCGGTGGCCCGGCGTGACCTGTCGAGCCTGAAACTGCTGGGCACGGTGGGTGAGCCGATCAACCCCGAGGCGTGGATGTGGTACCACGTGAACGTGGGCAAGTCGGGCCGCCCGATCGTGGATACGTGGTGGCAGACGGAGACGGGCGGGATTCTGATCACGCCGCTGCCGGGTGCGATCACGACCAAGCCGGGGTCGGCCACGCTGCCGTTCTTCGGGGTCAAGCCGAAGCTGCTGACGGCCGAGGGCGCGCCGATCGACGGCGTGGGCTCCGGCGTGCTGTGCATCGAAGAACCGTGGCCGGGCATGATGCGAACGGTCTACGGCCAACACGAGCGGTTCAAGGAGACGTACTTCACGACGTACCCGGGTCTGTACTTCACCGGCGACGGGTGCCGGCGGGACGAGGACGGTTACTACTGGATCACGGGCCGGGTGGACGACGTGATCAACGTGTCGGGCCACCGGATGGGGACGGCCGAGGTCGAGAGTGCCCTGGTGTCGCACGCCGCGGTGGCCGAAGCGGCGGTGGTGGGCTTTCCGCATCCGATCAAGGGGCAGGGCATCTACGCTTACGTGACGCTGGTGATGGGCGAGGAGTACACCGACGAGCTGAAGAAGGAGCTGGCGATGCACGTTCGCAAGGAGATAGGCCCCATCGCCGCTCCCGACGTGATCCACTGGGCTCCCGGTCTGCCCAAGACGCGCTCGGGCAAGATCATGCGTCGCATCCTGCGCAAGATTGCCGAGGGTGAGCCGGACAAGGTCGGCGACACGAGCACGCTCGCCGACCCGAGCGTGGTGGCCAACCTGGTCGAGACGTACCAGAAGTCGTAGGAGCAGCGGCGCCGAAAGCGGTAGGAGCAGCGGCGCCGAAGCCGCAGCAATGATCTAACGCCGGCGGGAAAGACCGAACCTCCCCCGCCGGTGGCGCTAGGACGTTTCGGTCGGGGTCTCGCTTGACAGCGGAGCGGGCGAACTCTCAAACGCGCTGCCGACCGACTCCAGCGGCGGTGGGCCGAACTCATCATCATTGGAGACCGGGATCGACACCGGATCGAGCAGCATCCAGAACCGTTCGTCCGCTTCTTCGGAGGGGCAGGCGTCCATGCTCGTCTCGATCGATAAGCTCAGGCATTGGGGTACCGTTGGCTCGGGGACGGACGGCGCCCGGGTGTCCGTTGACGCCGGGTCCGGTGATTGCGCGTCTGTTGATTCCGCGTTCGCCGGCTGCGTGCTCGGGCGTGTGCTCTTGTCGGAGTCCTGGCGGGCGTCGGCGTCCACCGGCGCCGGCGAAGCCTGGACGGCGGTATGGGTCTGGGCGGCGCT
>DATKXO010000273.1:0-3614 GCA_035528995.1 Phycisphaerae bacterium
CCGCGCGTATCGACTCGTCAGCCCAGGAGTTCATCAAGCTGGAAGAGATGGGATACCGCAATCTGGCTTTGGCCGAGATGCACCACCATACTGCCGACACGCATTCGCGTTTGCGGCGGGTGTTCCACAGTTTCAATATGCGTGACGTCAGCGAGTTGGCCCGCTCGATCGAGTCTGTGGGCAAGCAGACCGACTACACCCACGAGCTCGTCCAGTCGCTGCACCGCGCTCGTAAGACACAGACTGTTGTCGGCCTTGGCGCGGTGGTCTTCCTGCTCGCGTTTGCGGGGCTACTCGTGTTCTACAAGAAGGTTTACCTGGATCACCACGACCACGCCGCCCCGGCGCGCGACGATGCCTGAGCTGCCAAGCATGAACGCCAGGCTGGTATTAGCCCCTTGTGCCTTTGCCCCCTCGGACGTGCAATGAGAGTTCCCGTTCAGGCCGGGCTGGTTCGTGCCCGCGTCGGTGCCGCAAAGGACTGCCAGCCACATCTCGCCACATAGACGACGCAGCACAGCGCGATCAACGCCAGGTCGATCCCACCGATCAGGAACATATAGCGCACGACCGCGCCGGTGCCGAAGCCGTAGCTGTGCAGGCCGATCCCCAAGACGTAGTTGACGCCCACGTAAGTCATGACGATCAGCCAGAACGCCAGAACGCTCTTCAAGGCGGTGGCGAACCGGCTGCGCGCGAGCAGGAACACGATCACGCCCACGGCGGCGCCGGCCAAGGCCAATAACTTCACGGCGCTGAGCGGGGCCAACCTGGGCACCGCCAGTGCGAGCAGGCCGATGCCGAGTAGCACGGCTACCGCGTAGGCCCAGCCGGGAACCTTCTCGCGGTCAACGCGCACGTGCAGGATGGCGAGATAGCCCAGAAACGCAACCAGTGACCAGACCTCCTTGGGATCCCAACCCCAGTAGCGCCCCCAGGACGAGGCCGCCCACATGCTCCCGGTCACAATCCCGGCCAACAGCAGAATCGCGCCGACGTGCACGTACCAGTAGTGCAGCGAGTCAATCGTATCCGCCAGACGGCGTCGCTCGGGAGCCACCGCCATGACCACCAATTGAACGTGCGCGATAAGCACGGCTAACGCCAGAACGGAGTAGGAGACCATGATAATCGGCACGTGGATCGACATCCAAATGGTATCCATCAGCACCGGCATGATCGGGCGAATGTAGTGATCCAGCGGCAGACAGTCCGCCAGGATCAACGCCAAGGCCCCCATCGCGGAAGCCGTGAGCGGCACGATGCGCTGACGCAGGACCAGCATCGCCACGATCGCGAACGCCCCCATGCCCCAACCGAGAAACAGCAGCGACTCGAACATGTTGGCCGCCGGAATGCGCCCCGCGATCTGCCAGCGCAACGACAGGCCGTACGTCAGTGTCGCGAAACCGGCGACCAACGCGACCACCGCCAGAACGTCAAACCACTTGCGCCGCACCGCCATAGCCGCCGCAGCGAGCACGGCCCCCACGGCCATGACTATCCACGCGGTCCGAAACGGCCGCAGCCGGTTATAGCGCAGCTCGGTCGCGATGAGCTTCGGGTCCGGTCGATGTGCCGCCGGCAGCGCCGCGAGTGCCGCAACCAGCCGATCAGACGCATCGGCGAAAGCCGCTGCATCACCCGCGCGAAACGCCTCGCGGAGGGCTCGCCAGGCGGCCCTGGCAGGAGCGATGTCGGCCGCACGGTCCTGCGGCGATGCAAAAATGGAACGCCAGGCGCCCCCGATATCATCGGGGTCGGGGATCGGTCTGATCGCGTGGTCATGGAAGGCCGCCTGCAGCGTGACGAGCTTGCCCTGGATATCACTGACCTTGGCTTCCAGTGGATTCAGCTTGCGACCATCAACGCGGGCGAGATCCTCAACCAGGGTGTGGAGATGCCGGTGACCGACAAGCTCAGTGTATGAGAAGACCGTTTTCGAGCGGGGCAGGTGCAACTCGTCCCGCAATTGCTCGTTCTCGATCGCGATCAGCGGCTCGTGCTCCCACGTCTCAGGCTTGAAGGTCCAAGCCAGGAGCAACAACACCGGGTCGTGGCCCTGGTAAAACGCGTCCCCTGTGACCGATTCGACGATGTCACGTGCGACGGTGTCCAGCGGCGGCCAGCGTCCATCGTGCTGGACCGGAAGCGCTCGGATCGTTTCCAGATCGAGGTGTACCGGCAGCCCCAGGTCGGTCGGCTGCGTGGTTACGGCCACCAGCCCGGCAAGCATCAAGATCACGTGCGTCATCCGACCGCAACCTCCGGCGCCAATGCTCTCGCCTTAGGTGCCCGGCGTCGCTCCGCTATACGCGTGCCCAAGACGACAACCATGCCGAGCATCATCGCGATGTAGCCCACGAAAACGATAAGCTGCCCCGGGTCACGCGAAACACTCAAGAAGCTGACGGCTTCGCCGCCGCTCAGATCGTACCTCGACTGGTAAAGTGAGTACCCACCGTATTCGGTTGGGTTGTTCATACTGATAACCCGGCTTTGAGCCCTCGCCGTGGCGGGATCCACAATGGTGACCAGGCTCTCGAACGACCACGGCCTTCCGGTGCCCGGATAGTAGCCGACCCGGAAGCGGTCCAGCGTCAAAGCGAAGCCGAGCGGAATCTGCTTGCCCCCGTAAACCAGCTCGTATGTCGTACCGCCGACGACCACCCGCTCCGGCTGGTGCTGGTGCTTTTCTACCCACGTCTCCTTGGACTCTTCCGGGCTGGTTACTGTCACAAGGACGGCCGGGGTCCGCTGCTCCCGGACGGGATCCGCGGGTTCGAGCGACCACTCAACCTGGGCGTGATCGAAGCGGCGCAGCACGGCAAACTTCTTCCCCGGCCACGGCGACTCGACCGCCGCACCGATGCTCAGCGCGCGGCTGACTACCGGCATGCCCTCCGAGGCGAACCGGACGTGCAGATCGCTATCCGGCCCACTGAGCACCTCGACGGGGGCGGACGGCGTGGGATCCGCCGACGCCACGAAAACCAGATGAAGCTCTTCGATCTGATGAGACTTGTGCCGGAAGTCGGGGAACCGCGCAAAAGCGAAGCGCGTCTCCGTTTCTGACGGCCCGACGATCTCAACCTCGATGGCCGGGTTGACCGGTCGGTCAGACGCGTTGGTGAGCCGGTTGTTCGCTCCCACGAGCGCGTGCGGCAGGTAGCGCAGGACGCGAACGGAGTACTCCGTGTCCCTTAGCGGCACCGCCTTGCCCATGCATTCCTCGAGCGGGACTTCGAACACCACACCGCCGTAGTTGATCTTGACCGCACCCTTGGACGTGGGCCGGGTGGCCGACGACTCTTCGCCCAGCAGACGGCTCAACTCGTCGCGGTCGGCGATTATGCGAAAGGCCACCTGCGTGGAGCCCACCGTGGCGGTCTGACCAGCGAAGGCCCACGCGGGCTCTTCCTGGCCCGACGGTGACAACGAAACCTCAACCGCGGACCGCACGTGCGGGTTGTCGTCGCTGACCCGGCGAGCCCAGACGCTGTCAGGCAGGTAGCGCTCGACCTGGGCGCGCACGTCGCCCAGGCTCAGAACCGACGCCCCCGGCTGATCCACAGCCTGGAACCCTCTGAAAGCCGCTGCGTCCAGATCAATGC
>DATKXO010000274.1:0-3385 GCA_035528995.1 Phycisphaerae bacterium
GCCCGAGGAGCTCGCCGGCCTCTTCGCCTACCTCGCCTCGGACGAGGCCGCCTACTTCACCGGCTCAGTGCTCGTCATGGACGGCGGCGAGACCGCCGGCAGTGTCGTCAGCGGACCGGGCGGGCCCGGCGCCTGAGGCGCCCCGCCCGCCCTTTCGCAGCCTCCGCGCCCCGGGGCTGTCGCAGCCGGCCACCCAAAGCGTTGCCGCGACTGACAACGCTGATCCGACCGGGCAGGCGATCTGCCCGGCCCGGCCTTGCGCCGTCATACCCCAAGGTGTATGGGTGAGCTCGGTACCGCAGTCTCACGACTGCCGAAGTGGAACGAAGGGGGTCTCAATGTCTTCGAAGCTGCTGCGATTCATCCTGCTCTCCCTGCTGGTCGCACTCGTCGTGGTGCCGGTCGCCGGCGGTGCGCTCACGCGCGGGTCCAAAGCCGCTGACTCGGGCGGCAAGGGAACCAAGAAGGACAACCGCCCGATCAGCCTCGACGTCAAGAAGGCGGCGCTGCTGCAGAACGCCCTCGAGAAGAGGCTGCGTGGCAAGGCCTACGGCAAGGTCGGCGAGGTCGCCCGCGGTCAGTACGTCCAGCTCGCGCTCGAGGGCGAGGGCGCCGTGTGGACGATGCTCGGCGAGTTCGACGACCTCAGTCACAACGAGATCCCCGAGCCCGACCGCACGGTGGACAACTCCACGTACTGGGTGCCGGACTTCAGCCGCGACTTCTTCAACCAGCTGCTGTATTCGCAGACACCGGGCGACAACTCGATGGCGAACTACTACCTCGAGCAGTCGTCGGGCCGCTACACGGTGGTCGGGGACACCACCGAGTGGGTCACCGCCCCCGGCAACGCCGCCGACTACGACGACAACCCGGACACCAACGTCTGGACCTTCCTGCAGGACACCTGCAACGCCTGGTACGACGACCAGATCGCGGACGGCAAGACCCCGGCGGAGATCGACGCGTACCTGGCGCAGTTCGACGTCTGGGACCGCTACGACTACAACGGCGACGGCAACTTCGACGAGCCCGATGGCTACATCGACACGTTTCAGTCGGTGCATGCTGGCGAGGGCGAGGAGGCGGGAGCGCCGCCGTGGACCATCTGGAGCCACAGCTGGTACGCCTACTACCAGGACATCGGCAGCACCGGCCCAGCCTTCAACAAGCTCGGCGGCCTGCAGATCGGCGCCAGTGACTACTGGGTCGGCAAGTACACGATCCAGCCCGAGAACGGCGGCCTCGGCGTGTTCGCCCACGAGTACGGCCACGACATGGGCCTGCCGGACCTCTACGACTACTGGGGCGAGAACGGCACCGGCTTCTGGACGCTCATGTCTTCCGGTTCCTGGCTCGACGAGGGCAAGGACTCGATCGGCAACAAGCCCAACCACATGGGCGCCTGGGAGAAGTTCCAACTCGGCTGGCTCAACTATGAGGTCGGCTTCGCGGGTCAGAAGTCACAGCACAAGCTCGGCCCGATGGAGTACAACACCAAGCAGGCCCAGGGCGTGTTCGTGGTCCTGCCGGAGAAGCCCGTGACCGAGCACATCGCGGATCCGTTCGCCGGCGACTACTTCTACTTCAGCGGCTCGGCGAACGACCTGCGCAACCAGATGACCAAGGCATTCACGCTGGGCGCGGGCGCCACACTGACTGCCAAGGTCAACTACGGCATTGAGGACGGCTACGACTTTGCGAACGTGATCGCCTCCACGGACGGCGGCGTCACTTGGCAGACGGTACCCACGAACCTGTCGAATTCGACCGTGGAACCCAACGGCATCGAGGGGTTCTCCGGTGGCTGGGTCGACCTTGCCGTCGATCTTTCCGCGTATGCGGGCAACGTCGCGCTCGGCTTCCGCTACTCAAGCGACGGCGGCGTCAACTACGACGGGTTCATGGTCGACGACATCTCGATCAGCGGCTACCCGCTGGACGGGGCCGAAGCCGACGCCGGTTGGACCTACACGCCTGCCACCGGCTTCCGGATGACCACGGGCACCGAGGACAAGCTCTATGGCCAGTACTACGTGGCTGAATATCGCACGTACAAGGGTTACGACTACGGCCTCAAGGTAGGTCCGTACTACTTCGGGTACACGGAGAAGCCCAACTACGTCGATCACTTCGCCTACCAGGACGGCCTGCTGATCAACTACTGGGACACGTCACAGGCCGACAACAACACCGGGCTGCATCCCGGCAAGGGGCTGCTGCTCCCGGTGGACGCGCACCCGAAGGCACTGCTCCGCGTGGACGACGTGATCTGGCGCAACCGCATCCAGACCTACGATTCCACGTTCACCCTGGCGAAGACGGACGGGATCCCCAACATCCACGTGAACAGTGAACTCTCCCCCGTCCCGAGCCTGCCCGCGGTCAAGACGTTCGACGACACCAGGTCGTGGCACGACCCGGCCAACCCGCTGGGCAGCGTGATCACCCCCAACACGGGGACCAAGATCTTTATCTCCAGCATCAGCGCCAAGGACAGCTTCATGCAGATCCAGGTGAGCCCGGTCAAGTGACCGGCGCCTGAAGGCCGCCGGACGGAGCGTCCGGCGGCCACATCGGACGAAAGAAGGGCGCCGCCCCGCGGGGCGGCGCCCTTCTGTCGTTCTGGCGCCCTGCCGACGGCGAGATCAGGGCGCCGCCATCTCGGTGCGCGTCAAGGCATCGGCTGCGAGGACGCCGGCTACCGCGTGCTTACGGGGCCGTCTTGGTGCCGACTCCGTTGTAGGGGATGAACTGCGCGGTGATCGTCCCCCACGCGTTGAAGGAATTCGTGGCTGAGTTCTTCTCGATCCGCACCGTATAGGTGTGTGTTCCGGCCGTGGCCGGGAAGACTGCCGTGTTGGAGCTCGACGCCTCCCCACCGGTGGCGCTCACGGCGTTGTAGTACGGCGAGTAGGTTCCAGCCCCGTCGTCCCAGACCCTCACGGCCCACGTTGCGTTGGGGTATGCAGCTGTGACCCACCCGTTGACGATCACGAAGCCCTTCGTCGGTGCCTTGAGCGTGACTTGCGCGACCCTGGAGCTGGCACCGGCGGCCACATTCTTGTTGTCGGAACCGATGGCGACCCTGCCCAGCTTGGAGAGGCTGGCGGAGCTGATGTCCGACGTGCTCAGCGAGCCGTTCTTCACCTTGGCGCCGGTGACGGCATTCCTCTTGATCTGCTTTGTGCCGACACTTCCGGCGGGCAGAACGATCGCCGCATAGCTCGTGCCGCCGAGCGACAGCACCAGTGCGATGATCGCCACGATCATCGCCGGCGAAGGACGATAGCGCTTGATGCGATCCATAGGTCCCCTCCTTGACTCTCTTGACAGACTGGTGGTCTGACTCCAAGCGTCGACCTGCCTTCGATAGTACGCTCGA
>DATKXO010000275.1:0-7761 GCA_035528995.1 Phycisphaerae bacterium
CTGCGCTGGCCGCCGAACTCGAGTCGGCGCGCGCCGGTGGGGTCGTGGTGGTCACGCTGATGCAACCGGTCCCGTCGCACCCTGCTTTTCTGCACTCGGGGGTCGATCCGGTAGCGGTCGGAGCCGCCCTGGCCGATGCCCTGGCCGAGCAGATTCCCGGAAGAGGCACGGTCGGCGTTCTGTACGCCGATGACCGTTTGAACTGGCGTCTGCGACGGCAGGGCTTCCTTCAGCGGATGGTTCAGCATCCGCACCTGACCGTGCTGCGGGAATTCGACTGCGATGGAGACCCGGCCCGCGCGGTGAGGCTGATGCGCGAGGCCACGGAGCGGTTTCCGGGCGTCGACGGTTGGGCCGCGATGGACTCCTGGCCCGTGCAAGCTATCGATGATGGGCATTCGCTTCTGCCGCCGGACTGCGCCCTGGTGGTGCCCGGACCGTTGCCGGGGATCAGACTTCTTCTCGCGGCCGACCGGTGCCGGGCGGTCGTCGTGGCGGACTACCGGGCCATCGTCACGCGGGCTCTGGAGATGTGTTGCACCGTCCTTCAGAAGGAGATGGTCCAGGTGCGGACGTTCCAGGCGCCGCCGCGATGGGTGACGCAGGGCAACCTCGATGAGTTCCAGCGGGATTGGGCCAGGTGGACGGCCACCCCGGAGGAGCTCGTGGGGACCGATGCCCCGTAGGCAGGTCCGAGGCCTTCCATCAGGCCTCATGTTCGTGGATGGTCTGATACAGCTCCCCGGCCGAATCGGCGTCGGCCACTGCGCGGCGGAATGCGTCCATCAACATCAAGCGTGAGATCCGGGCCAGGGCCTGGATGTGGGGCCCGGTCTGGTCCGGCGGAGAGGCGAGCAGCACGACCAGATTGACCGGTTGGCCGTCCTTGCTCTGGAAGTCCAAGGGGGCGGCCGGCTTGCCCACGGCCATGGCCAGCGCCGGACAGGCGGCCGACTTGCCGTGGGGAACGGCCAATCCCAGGCCGATGCCGGTCGAGCGGGTGGCTTCCCGGTCGAGGACGGCCCGCAGGACGGCGTCGCGGTCGGTGAACTTGCCGGCCTCGTTCAGGAGATCGACGAGTTCCTCGATAGCCCCCGTCCTGTCGGTGGCCTTAAGGGGAACGCGCACGCAGTCTGCAGAGAGGATGTCGGTGAGCTTCATCGGGCCTCTTCCCGAGTATTGGCAGAACCTTGCAGTCTAGCGTTTATGGCCCAGGTCGCAACCGGGCGGCCCGACAAATCGGCCGCCCGCGGGCGCGGGGCGAGACCGTTGGGGTGAAGGCCCCGACGGGCGGAGGTACACTGCAGTGATGATCTCCGGTGGCGAACAGGACGATCAGCCTGATCAGCCGGACGCCAGCGCTCCGCAGGGAGCCGATCAGCCGGGCAGGGATGCTTCGCACGAAGCCGGGCAACGGCCGTTCGAGTTCGCCTGCTCCCGTTGCGGCCACCGACCCGCGGAGTACGTCGAATCCTGTCCGAAATGCGGAGCGGACATGACGGAGTTGTTCTCGGCCACGTACCGGGTCCCGATGTCGAGCGTGGGGCGAAAGATCGCGTTGGTGGCGCTTATCGGACTGGCCTTGCTGTTGCTCCTGTTGCTGGGTGCGTTGATCAGCCAGCTTCTGGCCACGGCTCCGCCGCCGGAGGGTGCCTGAGCGATGGCCGGTGTGACGCCGGGCCGGCTCCGACGGAGGATGGGAGGCACGGCTTGGGCATATCATGATCAGATGATATATTGACAGGTAGGATGAGCCGAGCGCGGCACAAACCGATTCCGATCGAGGCGCTGGAACGGACGGCGGCCATGCTACGGGTGCTGGCCCACCCGCAACGGCTGCGGATCGTGGAACTTCTTTCCGAAAAGAGACTTACGGTCGGCGAACTGGCCGCGGCGATCGGGATTCCCCCCAACGCCTGCAGCCAACACCTCAACCTGATGAAGGCCCGCGGACTGCTGGCCAGCGTGCGGGACGGCAAGAGCATCTTCTACACCGTGGACAGCCCCAACGCCCTGACCGTCATCGATTGCGTGCGCAAGCACGGCATGTAAACTTGATGTCAGCCGGGCCCGGTCGCGGGACGCCGCCGCCCGAAAGGTCAAAGAATCATGATATGTGATGATTAAAGGCCGGCGCGGGCGGTCGGTGATTACGGCGGCGACGCCTCGGTGTGCGACGGTCGATGCAGCGGCCGCGTCGCTTCTGCCGCCCAACTCAGGCCCACTCACCGACCGGGCAGCGTCGAACTCGCCGGTCGCCTGCTGTTGCGGAGCCTGCCCATGGAGCGTTTCCGAAAGATCTGGCTGAGGATCGTTCTGGCGGCGGCCAGCCTGGTGGTCGTCGTGTTGCTGCTCATGCTGCTGGCCGGCGTGTTCCACGACAAGGTGGACAGCGAGGCCGGCCGGGCGGCAGGGACATCCGCCGGGCGCTACCCGGCCGAGAGGATCGGCGAGGCGGTCGCCCGCGACCTGCCGCAGTCCGAGTGGGCCGTCGGCACGGTGCGGGCCATACACCGCACGACGTTGGGCGCCCGGTTGCTGTCCACAGTGGTGGGCGTGCACGTCGAGGCCGGCCAGGACGTCGCCCGGGACGAGGTGCTGGTCGAACTGGATGACCGCGACCTGAAGGCCCGTCTGGCACAGGTCGAGGCCGGGGTCGAGGTGGCCCAGGCGACGTGGGACCAGGCCAAGAGCGATTTCGAGCGGATCAGCCCGTTGGCGGCCGATGGCAGCGCCAGCGCGTTCGAGTTGACCACGGCCACGAACGCTCTTCGCACGGCCCAGGCCCAGCACGAGCGGGCCGTCCAGGATCGCCTGGAGGCGGAGACCGCTCTGACCTATACGGTGATCCGGGCGCCGGTGTCGGGGCGGATCGTGGACAAGCTGGTGGACGTGGGCGACATGGTGACGCCGGGCCAGCCCCTGGTCACCATGTACGATCCGACGCGGATGCAACTGGTGGCCACCGTTCGGGAGTCGCTCCGTCAACGTCTGGAGGTGGGCCAGCAGGTCAGCGTGAAGCTGGATGTCCTGGATCATCCCTGCGAGGCGACGGTGGCCGAGATCGTGCCCGAGGCGGCCACCGCCAGCCGCTCCTTCGAGGTCAAGGTGACAGGCCCGTGCCCGCCGGGCGTGTATCCCGGCATGTTCGGGCAGTTGGGCGTACCGCTGGGCAGCCGCCGGGCCGTGTGCGTTCCGGGCGCGGCGGTTCGCCGGGTCGGGCAGCTTGACCTGGTCCGGGTGATCGAGGGCGATCAGACGCGGCGGCGACTGGTTCAGCTCGGCCGACCCGCCGACGACGGGCTGGTCGAGGTGCTGAGCGGTCTGAGCCCGGGCGAGCGCGTGGTCCTTCCCGAGTCTGTCGATTCATCCAGCGAGGCCGACCGTGCCGGCTGAACCGAACAGAGGCTTGGTCGTCGGGATCGTGGACAGGTTCCTGCGCTCGAACCTGTCGATCGTGCTGATCCTGCTGTCCTTGGCCGTCGGCGGCGTGGCCCTGACCATCACGCCGCGCGAGGAGGAGCCGCAGATCGTCGTCCCGCTGGCCGACGTGTTCGTCTCCTTCCCGGGACGTTCCGCCCGGGAGGTCGAGCAGCTCGTGGCCACGCCGCTGGAGAAGCTGCTCTACCAGATCGACGGCGTCGAGCACGTCTACTCGATGTCCCGTCCGGGGCAGGCGGTCGTGACGGTGCGGTTCTACGTGGGCCAGGACCGGGAGCGCAGCCTGGTCAAACTCTACAACAAGATCGAACAGAACACCGACATGGTGCCACCCGGTGTTACCGGCTGGACGGTCAAGCCGGTGGAGATCGACGACGTGCCCATTGTCACCCTGACGCTGACGGGCGCGTCGGAAACGAAGGTCGACGATCACCGTCTGCGCCGCCTGGCGGAGGAACTGGCCGAGCGGCTGGCTCAGATCGCGGACATCTCCCGGATCGAGGTCGTGGGCGGGCGGCCTCGACAGGTGCGGATCGAGCCCAATGTCGAGCGGCTGGCGGCCAGTTCGGTGTCGCTGGCCGACGTCGAGCGGGCCCTTCGGGCGAGCAACGTCACATTGCCGGCCGGCTGGTTCACGCAGAGCGATCGGCAGGCGGCGGTGGAGACGGGCGGGGCGCTGGCGGTGCGCGACGAGGTCGCCGACCTGGTGGTCGGGGTGTTCAACGATCGTCCGGTGTTCCTGAAGGACGTGGCCGCCGTACACGACGGGCCGGCGGAGGCTGCCTCGTACGTTCGCTTCGGTCGCGGGCCCGCCTGGGACCGCCCGCAGGAGGCGGGGGCGGCCGGGTCGGTGGTCGGTCCGGTGTCGGAGTCCGTTACGGCGGACGCGGAGGCGGCGCCGGCGGTCACGCTGGCGGTGGCCAAGAAGAAGGGCACCAACGCCGTCCGCGTCGCCGAACAGGTCATCGAGAAGGCCCGCGAGCTGCGCGACCAGGCACTGCCCGACGACGTCGCCATGATCGTGACCCGCAACTACGGCCGGACCGCCGACGAGAAGGTCAACGAACTCGTCGAGGCCCTGGGCGTGGCGGTGGTCATCGTCATCGCGCTGCTGGCTTTCGGGCTGGGGTGGCGGCAGGCCCTGGTGGTGGCCTTGGCGGTGCCGATCGTGTTCGGGCTGACGCTGACAGTCAACCTGCTGGTGGGCTACACCATCAACCGGGTGACGATGTTCGCCCTGATCCTGTCGCTGGGGCTGCTGGTGGACGACCCCATCGTGGACGTGGAGAACATCCACCGGCACTTCGGTCTCCGCAAACGGGCAACTCGCAAGATCGTCCTGGAAGCGGTGAACGAGGTCCGCCCGCCGCTGATCGCGGCCACCGTGGCGGTCATCGTCTCGTTTCTGCCCATGCTGTTCATCACCGGGATGATGGGGCCGTACATGAGGCCCATGGCCCTGAACGTCCCGGTCACCATGCTCATGTCCATGGTGGTGTCGTTCACCATCACGCCGTGGCTGGCGTATCACCTGCTGAAGCACGGCTGGCCCGGCGGCGAGGCTCGCGGTGCAGATGGCTCGACTGCGTCGGATGATGCCGCAGCGGAGGAGGAGCACTCGGCCGAGGAGATCAAACGCAGCGCCCTGTACCGGCTGTTCCACCCGATGATGGCCCCGCTGATCACCAGCCGCTGGAAGGCGTGGGTCTTCCTGGGGTGCGTGGGGGTCCTGCTGGTCGTATCGGCGATCCTGGCGGCCACCCGCGACGTGCCGCTCAAGATGCTGCCCTTCGACAACAAGAACGAATTGCTGCTGGTGCTGGATTTCGACGAGGGCACCACGTTGGAGCGCAGCGACGCGGTGGTCCGCAGGTTCGAGAGCTTCCTGCAGAGCGTTCCGGAGGTGGTCGGCTTTACGTCTTACGTGGGCGTGGCCAGCCCCATGGACTTCAACGGGCTGGTGCGGCACTACTACCTGCGGCAGGACTCCAACATGGCCGAGGTGCGCATCAACCTGGTCCCCAAGAAGGAGCGGGCCATCAAGAGCCACGCGCTGGGCCTGCGGCTGCGGGATCGACTCGACGAGATCGCCCGCGAAGGCGGCGTCAATCTCAAGATCGTCGAGACTCCGCCCGGTCCACCGGTGATTTCGACCGTCGTGGCCGAGGTGTTCGGCCGCCCCGACCACACGTACAACGACCTGCTGGCGGCCGCCGGCACGGTGCGCCAACGGCTGGAGCGCGAGCCGGGCGTCGTGGACGTGGACGACGTCGCCGAGGCCGAGCAGACCAAGTGGGTCTTCGCTCCGGACAAGACCAAGGCCGCCATCAACGGCGTCGGCACGGATGACATTGCCTCGGCACTGCAAACGGCGTTGGGTGGTTCGCGCGTCGGAACGCTGTGGACCGAACGCGAACGCAACCCGCTGGCGCTGCTCGTCCGCCTGCCCCGGGCCGAACGATCTTCGTTGGAAGATCTGTCCCGGCTGTCCGTGAAGGGGGTGGGCGGCAACCTGGTGGCCCTGGGTGAGCTCGGCGCCTGGTCCGAGCAGCGGGTGGATCAGACGATCTATCACAAGGACCTGCGCCGGGTGGCGTACGTGTTCGCCGAGACGGCCGGACGGGCGCCGGCCGACGCCGTGGTCGATATCCAGGCCGATCGGGTCGCGGGCGGGACGCTGGCGCCGCAGGCGGCCGAACCAATCGGGGCCGGCTGGGTGGCCACGGACGAGCCGCGTGACGTGGGCGGGCGTACGTTCCTGGCCAACGGCGGCGGTGTCGACTGGATGCTGCCCGAGGGCTTCGACGTGGTCTTCAGCGGCGAGGGCGAATGGAAGATCACCCTCGATGTGTTCCGCGACCTCGGGCTGGCCTTCGCGGCCGCCCTGGTCATGATCTACATCCTGCTGCTGAACGAGACCGGATCGTTCACCCTGCCGGTGGTGGTGATGCTGGCGATTCCGCTGACCGTCGTGGGCATCATGCCGGGGTTCTGGCTGCTGAACGTGATCTCGGGCGGCAGCGTCGGCGGGTACGCCGACCCGATCTTCTTCACGGCCACGGGCATGATCGGCATGATCGCCCTGGCCGGCATCGTGACTCGCGACTCGATCATTCTGGTGGATTTCATTCACATCTCGTTGCGTCGCGGGCGCAACCTGTTCGACGCCATCATGGAGTCGCGGGTGGTGCGGCTGCGTCCCATCCTGCTGACCACGGGCACGGCCATGCTCAGCGCCGCGCCGATCGCGCTGGACCCGATCTTCTCGGGCCTTGCCTGGGCGCTGATCTTCGGCCTGTTCGCCTCCACGGTGTTTACCCTGTTTGTGATCCCGGTCGCGTACTTCCTGCTGTACGGCCGTAAGCCCGGGCATGGAGTGGTTCGATGGCCCGACGAATCCTGATCGTAGGCGGCGTGGCGGCCGGAGCGAGCGCCGCCACGCGCGCCCGTCGCCTGGACGAACGCGCTCTACGTGGCTTCGGTACCGCAATAGGGGCGAAGCGAAGCCCATCCGCGGCCCGAACTCCGATCATGCGTTCCCACCGGTTCGATCTGTCTGATCTCGCCAAACCCGGTCTTGAAGTGTTGACCGCAGCAGTGGGCTCTGTAGCCTTCGACGGCAAGGGGCTCGTGACAATGTGGGCACTCGACGGCCAGCCCCTCCCACCAGGGGTGCTTCAATACGACCTGCCCCGCCAAGTTGTCGTAAAGACACCAGATCGGATTCGCCCATATCTCGCACGGGAACATGGAACAAGCTCTCCTCCGCTCGATTCGTCAGTGCGCGGCTCGGCAACGTTCCGTCAGCCGTCTCGGGTTGTCCCGGCTCAAATCGAGCCGCCGAGATCCCAGGTTCAAAGAACCCCGGCCACCCGTCCGTGCGCCCCTGGCGATGATATGTGTCACAAGCGTTTCCTAACAACCCGTCCCATCCACTCCCGTGCCTGCATCTCGTTTGTGAGCATGCGAACCTGGTCCCGGATCATGCAAGCCCCGAAGACCACGCGAATGTCCTCGATGTGTGGGTGCGGATTAAGCGGGTCAACGAAGAACACGACTACATGGCATCGACCCAAAAGGATCTCCGTGGCGATTTCGATGTCGCCCCCCTTCGGGCCGGAGTGGTATCGGTAAATCTTACCGCCCTTTCCAAGCTTGGGCGTCGCATCTTCGACCTGACGCCCTGTCGTGCCCGTTGTCAGGATGCGATCGAATATGGACAGTTCGCGCTCAAAATCGACGGCGAACTCGACCATGCGCGATTTCATTTCGTCGTGAGCAATGAGCGCGAGAGTCATTCTTCGGAAGTCCGGTTCTCCA